>NZ_JAQFJI010000003.1:0-177851 GCF_030440055.1 Streptococcus sp. SO4 | reverse complement strand
CAAAAAATAGGGTGAAAAAACCTTTATTTGTTATGCAAAAAAAATAGAAGATAGGATAGAGAATCACTTTGATGATCTCAATCCTATCTCCTATTCAAATAGTTAGATTACTAACTTAATGACATTGGGGAAAAACCCGGCCTCTTTTTATTTGCTTGAAAAATAGGATTGAGTACGGAGACGTTGAAGGAGTGGTCGACCGATAAAACTGATGGCAAGGATTTTTGCAAGATCAGGAATGATAAAGGGAATGACACCGACAGCTAGTGCTTTATCAAAAGGCATACCAGCAAGGAAGTGGAGGCTGAGAATACCACCAACAAAAACAAGGGAATCTCCCAAGAGATTTGCAAGAAAGATACGAATATAGCCACTTTTCTTATGGATAAGATAGGACGTAAGTCCAGCATAGACAAGGTCAAACCAAAGATAGCCAGCGCTTGGACCTACCAAAACATGAAAACCAGCTCCCCCACTGGCAAAGACAGGAATACCGATAGCACCCAGCAAGAGATAGAGACCAACAGAAAGAACGGCTTCCCTTGGTCTAAAAACAGTAGCAATGAGTCCGATAGCAAAGTTTTGTAGAGTAAATGGTACTGGTCCAATTGGGATACTGATTTGGGCTAATACTGCAATCAGAGCAGCCCCGATAGCTGGAATAGCATAAATGTGTGCTTTTTTCATAATAGTTAACCTCTTTTGTAATTTATAGTAACTATTATACTTTAAGAAACATAATTGTCAACCTATTTTAAAAACAAAGGTTACAAATTTGTAACGGCCGATTTAGAAAGAAAAGGAGGACAAGAGTTTTTTCAGAACACAGGTAAATCTTATCCGTAATAAAAAGATGAGCCTTATGGAAGTTAGCTATCATATGGTGCAAACACTTAGGAATATTGATGGGATGCTATTTTTAAGTGTTTTATAATTTGCTCTAGTAAAAGAAAAAGATTGAAGAAAATGGTCCAAAATAGACTTTTTCTTCAATCTGAATGACCGAGATGGTCTCTTTTTTATTAACGCATGGTAACAAACTCTTCTGAGCCAGTTGGGTGGATAGCGACAGTAGCATCAAAGTCAGCTTTTGTAGCGCCCATCTTGATTGCTACTGCAAAACCTTGAATCATTTCATCGACGCCGTAGCCGATACCATGAAGGCCAACAACCTTTTCGTCCGCACCAGCTGTAACGAGCTTGAAGCGTGCTTCTTGACGGTGACTAGTAACTGCAGAATACATAGAAGCAAATTTTGAAGTATAGACTTTGATGTTTTCTTGTCCATACTCTTTAATGGCTTCTTCCTCAGTCAGACCGACAGTTCCGATAGCTGGGTGTGAAAAGACTACAGTTGGAATAGTAGTGTAGTCCATTTTGGCATTGGTTTTACCGTTGAAAAGTCTTTCGGATAGGGTACGTCCAGCCTTGATAGCAACAGGAGTCAGTTCTTTTTCACCTGTGACATCGCCAAGAGCGTAGATACCGTCAACGACTGTGTTTTGGTATTCGTTAACTTGGATGAAACCACGTTCATTGAGAGTAACGCCTGCCTTTTCTAGCTGGAGTCCTTCAACGTTTGGACGGCGACCAGTTGCCCAGATAACTTGACTGGCAGTATGAGTACTACCATCTTCGAAATGAATGGTAATGCCTTGTTCAGTTTCTTCAAGTTTAGCAGGAACCTTATGGGTGTGGAGGTTTAATCCAGTGTTGGCCATTTCTTGAACTAGACTCTCAACAATATAGCTATCAAATCCACGAAGTGGACGCTCACGACGGACGAATAAATCAGTCTGTACACCAAGAGTATGGAGCACGCCAGCCAATTCGACAGCAATGTAACCAGCACCCAGAATGGCTACAGAATCTGGCAACTTTTCCCAAGCAAAGACATCATCAGAACTACCACCCAGTTCAGCACCAGGAATGGCAGGGATATGAGGATGGGCCCCAGTTGCAATCACGATGTGTTTAGCACGGATCAACTCTCCATTGACACTGACTGTATGAGCGTCAACGAACTCGGCGCGTCCTTCAATCAAATCAACTCCGTTACGCTTGAAGCTTCCACCATAAGAAGAGCGAGCACGATCAATATAGGCTTCACGATTTTTCCGAAGCCTTGCATAATCAAATTCATTACCAGTACTTGTAAAACCATAGTCAGGTCCATATTTGTGGATGCTCTCTGCGATTTGGGCCCCATACCACATAATTTTCTTAGGAACACAGCCAATATTGACACAGGTCCCACCTAATTTCTTTTCCTCAATAACTGCCGCTTTAGCACCATGTTCACCAGCACGATTCATGGTAGCAATTCCCCCGCTACCTCCTCCAATGGCGATAATATCGTATTCTCTCATAGAAAGCTCCTTTGTTGTTTTCTAGTCATATTCTATCTTTTTTTGAAGGTCAATGCAAAAATCTGCTACGTTTAAAATTTTTAAGAAAATGCTTGCAAAAATAAAAAAGAAAGTGTATTATATAACTAATACAACAATAAAAGATTTAGCAAATGTTTTTGGATAATGAGAAATAAATTGTCCATTTTTAGGATATGTGCTATAATCTTAACATATATATTTATAAAAGGGGTATTGCTATGAAAAGAAAGTCAAAAGCTAAGAAATGGCCTTTATTTACTGCTATTGGAGTGGCGTCAGTACTTGTAGTGGGAGCAGCAGCTGTTCTTCTGTTAAGACAACCAAATCAAGCTGCAGCAAAAGATGAAACTGCTAAGATTGTCCTTGCCAAAGAGGGGTCTGTGGCATCTTCAGTTCTCCTATCGGGGAGTGTTACTGCTCAGAATGAACAATACATCTATTATGATGCAAGCAAGGGAGACTTGGATGAAGTCTTGGTCTCTGTTGGTGATCAGGTCAGCGAAGGACAGGCTCTCGTCAAGTATAGTAGCACAGAAGCCCAGGCTGCCTATGATGCTGCCAGTCGTGCTGTTGCTAAAGCTGACCGTCATATCAATGAACTGAATGAGTCTCGAAATACCGCCACAGCAACACCTAGCCTTCCGCAAGCAGGTCTAGAAGGAGCAACTGGACAAGCGCCAGCTCAGTCATCCAGCTCTGCCACAGCTGCTATTGATTCTCAAATCAGCGATGCTCGTGATGTGCGTGCAGATGCAGAAGCGCAACTCGAAAAAGCTCAAGCCCAGTTGAATGCTGCTACGGTATTGAGTACGGTGGAGGGAACAGTTGTTGAAGTGAATCGTAACGTTTCAAAATCTCCAACAGGAAATAGTCAAGTTTTGGTTCATATCGTAAGTAACGATAACTTGCAGGTCAAGGGAGAGCTTTCTGAGTACAACCTTGCAAACCTTTCTGTCGGCCAAGAAGTCACTTTCACTTCCAAGGTCTACCCAGATAAAACTTGGAATGGTAAGATTAGCTATATTTCAAATTATCCCAAAAATAACAGTGAAGCAAGCAGTAGCTTAGCTGGTTCAAACACAGGTTCTAAATACCCATATACAGTCGATGTAACTAGTGAAATCGGTGACTTGAAACAGGGCTTTACAGTCAGTGTCGAAGTGAAAAGTACTAGTAAAGCATTGATAGTTCCAATCTCGAGCGTAGTCATGGAAGAAGATAAAAACTATGTTTGGATTCTTAATGAAAATCAAAAGGCCAAAAAAGTTGAAGTTGGATTGGGCAATGCAGATGCAGAAAACCAAGAAATCACATCTGGTCTGACAGATGGAGCAAAAGTCATCAGTAATCCGACAGCTTCCTTGCAAGAAGGAAAAGAGGTGAAGACTGATGAAGCAACTAATTAGCCTCAAAAATATCTGCCGTAGTTATCGAAATGGTGATCAAGAGCTTCAAGTTCTCAAAAACATTAACCTTGAAGTTCACGAGGGAGAATTCGTGGCTATCATGGGACCATCTGGTTCAGGGAAGTCTACCCTCATGAATACTATTGGTATGTTGGATACCCCTACAAGTGGTCAGTATTTTCTAGATGGAAAAGAAGTGGCTGGTTTGGGTGAAAAACAATTAGCCAAGGTTCGAAATCAGGAAATCGGCTTCGTCTTTCAACAATTCTTTCTCTTGTCCAAGCTTAATGCTCTTCAAAACGTAGAATTGCCCTTGATTTATGCTGGAGTTTCAGCTTCAAAACGTCGCAAATTAGCAGAAGAATATCTGGAAAAGGTTGAACTGACCGAGCGTAGCCATCATTTACCTTCGGAGTTGTCAGGTGGTCAGAAGCAAAGGGTTGCCATTGCGCGTGCATTGGTCAACAATCCTTCAATCATCTTAGCAGATGAGCCTACTGGAGCTTTGGATACTAAAACTGGAAATCAGATTATGCAACTCTTAGTTGAATTAAATAAAGAAGGAAAAACCATCATTATGGTTACGCATGAGCCTGAAATCGCTGCTTACGCCAAGCGTCAGATTGTAATTCGTGATGGCGTCATTTCATCTGATAGTGGTCTCGTAGAAAAGGAGGAAAACTAAGATGCAGAATCTGAAATTTGCCTTTTCATCCATTATGGCCCACAAGATGCGTTCTTTCTTGACCATGATCGGGATTATCATAGGTGTATCCTCCGTTGTCGTTATCATGGCCTTGGGTGACTCTATGTCTCGCCAGGTCAATAAAAATATGACCAAGTCTCAGAAGGACATTCATGTCTTTTTCTCACCTACCAAGAGCAAGGACGGTTCCTTCACCCAGAAGCAATCTGCTCTAACCCTGTCTGGTAAAGAGGAAGATGTTTTTGTTGAACCTCCAAAACCACAAGAAGCTTGGGTTAAGGAAGCTGCTAAGCTCAAGGGAGTGGATAGCTACTATGTGACCAACTCAGCCAATGTGACCTTGACTTATAAGGATAAAAAGGTCGAACACGCTAACATGACGGGTGGGAATGTCACCTATATGGATGCGGTCGAAAATGAAATCATTGCAGGTCGTGGCCTTAGAGCGCAAGATTATAAGGATTTCGCAAGTGTGATTATCCTAGATGAAGAACTAGCCAATAGCCTTTTTGGTTCAGCACAAGAAGCTCTCAACCAAATTGTTGAAGTAAATGAAATTAGTTACCGTGTTATTGGTGTTTATGCAAGTAAGGAAGCTAAGGCTGCGAAAACATTTGGAGTCGGAGGACTACCAATCACGACCAATATTTCCTTAGCAGCTAATTTTAACACAGATGAGATTTCAAATATTGTCTTCCGTGTCAATGATACTAGCTTAACCCAGACCTTAGGACCAGAGTTGGCAAGAAGAATGACAGAGATTGCAGGTCTTCAACAAGGGGAATATCAAGTTGCAGATGCGTCTGCCGCCTTCCAAGAAGTTCAACAACTCTTTGGCTTCATAACAACGATTATTAGTGCTATTGCAGGGATTTCCCTCTTTGTTGGTGGTACTGGTGTTATGAATATCATGCTTGTTTCAGTGACAGAGCGTACCCGTGAGATTGGTCTACGTAAAGCACTAGGAGCAACACGGGCTAATATTCTGGTTCAATTTTTGATTGAATCCATGATTTTGACTTTATTAGGTGGGGTTATCGGTCTTGTGCTGGCTGCAGGAGTGACAATGCTTGCAGGAGTTCTTCTTCAAAATATGATTGCAGGAATCGAAGTTGGCGTATCCATCCCAATCGCTCTCTTTAGCTTAGCTGTCTCAGCTGGCATCGGTATGATATTTGGTGTTCTACCAGCCAATAAAGCTTCTAAGCTAGATCCGATTGAAGCTCTTCGCTATGAATAAGATAATCAAGATGAAAAACAAGATGGACATCAGTCTGTCTTGTTTTTGTATGGATTTCCTTATCGAAAATCATCAAAATATGATATAATGAAGTGTTAGAAAAACAGGTTTCATTTGCCTGGAAAGGAAATATTATGTCTGAAAAGAATTTTTATATTACAACACCGATCTACTATCCATCTGGTAAACTTCATATCGGTTCTGCCTACACAACTATCGCCTGTGATGTCCTAGCTCGCTACAAACGCCTGATGGGCTACGATGTCTTTTATCTGACTGGTCTTGATGAGCATGGCCAAAAGATTCAACAAAAAGCAGAAGAAGCTGGCATCACGCCTCAAGCCTATGTTGACGGAATGGCAGTTGGTGTTAAAGAACTCTGGCAATTACTCGATATCTCATATGATAAATTCATCCGTACCACAGATGACTACCATGAAAAAGTAGTGGCTCAAGTTTTTGAACGCTTGCTTGCTCAAGATGATATTTACTTGGGTGAATACTCTGGTTGGTATTCAGTTTCAGATGAGGAATTCTTTACAGAAAGTCAACTTGCGGAAGTTTTCCGTGACGAATCTGGAAATGTAACTGGTGGTATCGCTCCATCAGGCCACGAAGTGGAATGGGTTTCAGAAGAGTCTTACTTCCTTCGCCTCAGCAAATACCAAGATCGTTTGGTCGATTTTTTCAAATCACATCCTGACTTCATCACTCCAGATGGTCGTCTCAATGAAATGTTGAAAAACTTTATCGAGCCAGGTTTGGAAGACTTGGCGGTTTCTCGTACAACCTTTACCTGGGGTGTACCAGTCCCATCAAATCCTAAACACGTAGTCTACGTTTGGATCGATGCCCTTCTTAACTATGCGACAGCTCTTGGTTATGGTCAAGATGAGCATGGTAACTTTGATAAGTTCTGGAATGGAACCGTCTTCCACATGGTAGGAAAAGACATTCTTCGTTTCCACTCCATCTACTGGCCAATCCTTCTTATGATGTTGGATGTTAAATTACCTGACCGCTTGATTGCCCATGGTTGGTTTGTCATGAAAGACGGTAAGATGTCTAAGTCTAAAGGGAATGTCGTTTATCCTGAAATGTTAGTAGAACGTTATGGACTTGATCCACTTCGTTACTACCTCATGCGTAGCCTTCCAGTCGGTTCAGACGGGACCTTCACTCCAGAAGACTATGTAGGTCGTATCAACTATGAATTAGCAAATGACCTTGGAAACCTCCTCAACCGTACGGTTTCTATGATCAACAAGTACTTTGATGGACAAATCCCTGTCTATGTAGAAGGTGTGACAGAATTTGACACTGCTCTTGCTGACGTTGCAGAACAATCAATCGCTGACTACCATACACATATGGAAGCAGTTGACTACCCACGTGCGCTTGAAGCCGTCTGGTCTCTTATCTCACGTACTAACAAATACATAGACGAGACAGCTCCATGGGTACTGGCTAAGGACGAAGCTCACCGTGAGCAATTGGCAAGTGTGATGAGCCACTTGGCAGCTAGCCTTCGTGTCGTAGCTCACTTGATTGAGCCATTTATGATGGAAACCAGTCGTGCAGTCTTGACACAACTTGGTCTAGCAGAAGTTTCTAGCCTTGAAAACTTGAGCCTAGCTGATTTCCCTGCAGGTGTAACAGTAGTTGCTAAAGGAACACCAATCTTCCCACGTCTCGATATGGAAGAAGAAATCGCCTATATCAAGGAACAAATGGAAGGCAATAAGCCAGCCGTCGAAAAAGAGTGGAACCCAGACGAAGTTGAACTCAAACTTAACAAGGAAGAAATCAAGTTTGAAGACTTTGACAAGGTTGAAATTCGTGTTGCTGAAGTCAAAGAAGTTTCTAAAGTAGAAGGTTCTGATAAGTTGCTTCAATTCCGCTTGGATGCTGGAGATGGTGAAGATCGTCAAATCCTCTCAGGAATTGCTAAGTACTATCCAAACGAACAAGAATTGGTCGGCAAGAAAGTCCAAATCGTTGCCAACCTTAAACCACGTAAAATGATGAAAAAATATGTCAGCCAAGGTATGATCCTCTCAGCTGAACATGATGGCAAATTAACCCTTCTTACAGTTGATCCAGCTGTACCAAATGGAAGTGTGATTGGGTAAAATTAAAAAAGAACCAGTTTTAGCTGGTTCTTTTCTTATGTAAGGTATCAGTTGATAAAAGTGTCATTCTGCTTTATAATGAAGAAAAACGGAGGAAATTGCCATGAAATACATTCCATTTGGTCATGAGAAAAGAGAATTGTCCGAAATCGTCCTAGGCATGATGCGAATCAGTGACAAGTCGGTCAAAGAAGTGGAGGAGCTGGTAGAAACAGCCTTATCTGTCGGAATCAATGCTTTTGACTTGGCAGATATCTATGGTCGTGGACGTTGCGAAGAATTACTGGGTCAAGTCTTAAAACATCGCCCTGACTTGCGTGAGAAGATGTGGATTCAGTCCAAGTGTGGCATTCGCATAGAAGAATTTACCTATTTTGATTTTTCAAAAGATTATATTTTAGAGTCAGTTGATGGGATTCTACAACGATTGCAGGTTGATTATCTAGATAGCTTGCTTCTCCATCGCCCAGATGCCTTAATGGAAGCTGATCAAGTAGCAGAGGCCTTTGATATCCTTCACAAATCAGGTAAGGTTCGAGATTTTGGTGTATCCAACCAAAATCCTATGATGATGGAATTACTGAAGAAAGAGGTCAAACAACCTTTATCTATCAATCAATTACAACTAAGCGCAGCTTTCACGCCAGGATTTGAATCAGGTTTCCATGTCAATATGGAAGGTAATAAGGCAGCTGTGCGTGATGGAAGCGTCTTTGAATACTGCAAATTAAACGACATGGTCATTCAAGCTTGGTCAGTTTTACAGTTTGGTTTCTTCAAAGGGAATTTTGTTGGCAATGAACAGTTTCAAGCTTTGAATCAAGTTTTAAACCGCCTTGCGCAAAAATATGGAGTAAGCCCATCAGCTATTGCTATCGCTTGGGTGTTGCGATACCCAGCCAAGATGCAGGCAGTAGTGGGAACAACTAACCCTAAACATTTGATAGAAGCAAGCCAAGCAAGTAACTTGACTCTAACTCGAAAAGAATGGTATGAGATTTACCTAGCAGCTGGGAATGATTTGCCTTAGAGACTAAAACGCTATCCTATCAAGAGCGAGGTATGACCTCGCTCTTTTTATCTTTGTTTAAAAATTTATATAATTGTTTGAAAATACAAACTATATATGGTAAAATCGTATAAAATAACAATATAATAAATATTTTAATAAAATAGGAGCATTAAAAATGAAAAAAATAGTACTGACTTCTGTTGTTTTACTCTCGTTGCTGACATCAGTTGGCTGCTCGAAACATAAAGAAGAGGCGAAAGTAGCTGAACCTGTAACGACTGAACAGACTACGCAGGATAATACAAAGTTATACAAGGAAGCTGGCTTACTTACTTTTAAAAATGAAAAGCAGCTAGAACTCGGGGAACTTGATTCAAAATCCCGTGCAACTTATGCTCACATTCAGCTAAAAGATAGTGATGAGCCTAAAGAAAAGAGAGAAGCTAAATTAACCTTTGATCCAGTTGGATGGCATAACTATAAATTTTACTACGGAGATGGTTCTAAAGAGGCTTGGCTGATGAATCGCGGTCATTTAGTTGGATATCAATTTAGTGGACTTAACGATGAAGGCCGCAATCTAGTTCCTATGACAGCCTGGTTAAATACAGGTGCCTTTACTGGAACGGATGACAAAAATCAAAGTAGCATGCTCTATTATGAAAATGGACTAGATTCGTGGCTTGCAAATCATCCAAACTATTATCTTGACTATAAGGTGACAGCTGTCTATAAGGATAATGAATTGATTCCAAGACAGATTATCTTACAGTACGTAGGAATTGATCAGGATGGAAATTTGCTTGAAATTAAATTAGGTAGTAGCAAGGAAAAAATTGATAAGTATTCCGTAACCCATGTCGCCTTGGATAACGTTTCAGCCAATGCTGAAATAAATTATGCAGATGGTACTGCAAAGAATACGGTCAAGTCAGCTGAAGAACGCGCTGCAGAGCTTAAGGCAGCCGAGGAAAAAGCCAAGAAAGAAGCTGAAGAAAAAGAAGCACAAGAAAAAGCTAAAAAAGAAGCAGAAGAGAAGGCTAAAGAAGAACAGAAACAGCAGGAAACTGAAGCACCAGCACCAGCACCAGCAGAAGAAGAATCACAAAGTAGTAATACAGGTGGCTACTTTAGAGATAGAAATGGAAGATGGCATCGACCAAATGGAAAGTTTGCCTCTAAAAAGGAAATTAGAGAAGCTGGATTGCAATGGTGATAGTTTTCTCAAGTTTATATAAATCAGAATAATCACAGTCAAAAAGCCGTTGGAAAACGGTTTTTTGTTATAATTAAATTAAGATTCATAGATAACAAAGGAGAAAAACATGACGTTTGAAGAAATTTTACCTGGACTAAAGGCTAAGAAAAAATATGTACGTACTGGTTGGGGTGGAGCTGAGAACTATGTCCAGCTTTTTGATACCATTGAGCAAAATGGAGTTGCGCTTGAAGTGACACCCTATTTCCTCATCAACGTATCTGGAGAAGGGGAAGGTTTTTCTATGTGGAGCCCAACTCCTTGTGATGTCCTAGCGGCAGACTGGGTGGAAGTCCATGACTAAACGTGTCTTAGTTACGGGAGTAAGTTCAGGGATTGGTCTGGCTCAAGCTCGACTCTTTTTAGAGAATGGTTATCAAGTTTTCGGAGTGGATCAGGGTGAAAAGCCTGCCTTACAAGGCGACTTTCACTTTTTACAACGTGATTTAACGCTTGATTTGAAACCAATTTTTGATTGGTGCCCTCAAGTCGATATTCTTTGTAACACAGCAGGGGTATTAGATGACTACAAACCCTTACTAGAACAAACAGCCCAAGAAATCCAAGATATTTTTGAAATCAACTATGTGACTCCAGTTGAGCTGACTCGACATTATTTGACACAAATGCTGGAGAATAAGAAGGGAATCATCATTAATATGTGTTCCATTGCTTCAAGTTTAGCTGGTGGAGGAGGCCACGCCTATACCTCGTCTAAACACGCCTTGGCTGGATTTACCAAGCAGTTGGCTCTAGACTATGCAGAAGCTGGGATCCAGATCTTTGGGATTGCTCCTGGTGCAGTTAAGACTGGTATGACCGCAGCTGACTTTGAACCAGGTGGTTTGGCGGACTGGGTTGCTAGTGAAACACCTATCAAACGCTGGATTGAGCCAGAAGAAGTGGCAGAAGTCAGCCTCTTTTTAGCAGGTGGAAAAGCAAGCGCCATGCAGGGGCAAATCCTGACGATTGATGGTGGATGGAGCTTGAAGTAGCAGAGTTGCTATTCTATAAATATGTGGAGGTGAGCTATGAAGAGAGATGAGTTTGGATTTGTCTTGCCCAATCTCTACTATCAGTTTTTAACGGACTGGAAAGAGATTGACCCCTATGAAATTTGAGATACAGGTATCTGTTTGTATGCCAAGGAGGATCTAGAGGAGCGTAATGAGACTTATCAGATTAAGGAAGTAGAGCCAGATTACTTTATGATTGGACAGGAAGGAGATTTGGCCTACTTTATCAAGAAAAATTCTGATGATTGTATTTATGAAAATGACTTGGGTGCTTTAGGCTCCTTAGAAATGCAAAAAATTGCTGCAAACGTCTATGACTTTATTGATAAGAGTTTAGAGGAAGAGTTGTAAAACTGGGAGGGAGAAATCATGTTTAGAGTGCTAGATGCAGATTCACCGATTTCAAAAGAAGACCTTTTGCAATTTGAGGAGATTCTTGGAAAGAAATTGCCAAAATCTATGATGGATTTTTATCTCAAGTACAACGGTGGTCAGCCCCAAGTAAGTGGTGTCCACGATGAACATCACCTCTTTCCTTTCAATTCCTTTAATTCACTTGAGGAAATGAGGAAGTCTCTTACATGGTATGACGATGAGGCTGTGCCTGCGGGATTTAAGGCAACAGATCTTCTCCATTTTGCCTATGATCCTGGATCTGGTAATTATGCTCTTTCCTTAAGGGAAGAAGATTATGGTATGGTTTACTTCTATGTTTTAGAAGAGAAAGCTGAGATCTATGGTCAATGGGCTTCTTTTGAGGAATTTTTGAACTCTTTTGTTGAAGAGTGAGTTTAAAAAGGAGACGGGATGCGAAAACACCAAGAACTTTCACTAGAGCAGATCATCGAGCAGGTGCGCGTAGATCAATTAGTATCAGATGATTTTTGCCTCTATGGCAAGGAGGATGGAGAACTGAAACTGGATTGCCTTTATTGGGTATCAGATTATCCGGATGTAGTGGACGACTCTGATGTCTACCCAGCTGATGCATCGGAGCAAGATCTCCAGCTAGTCTACTATGGAGAGCAGTTGATTGATGTTCTTGCAGTCGCACTTGAGGAAGAGCCAGATGCAAGTCCCCAAGACTTGGTCGAGGCTTTGAAATATTACCATCAGCATGATAGTTTTATGCCCTTTGAAATCTAGTAAGCATACTAGATTTATGAAGTTCATTGATAATTAACAAATACAATAAGGAGTTAAGAAATGATAGATTACGAAAACATAAATGAAAAAATTGCCCCTTTTAGCCTGCTTGTATATGATGAGGATCCTAAAAATGTTCGAGGCTCGCTCATTTATTACCCTGATGGAGAATACAGACAGGAAGTGTTTGATACTCGAGAAGAGGAGGGATTTGAAGGAAATGGCTACGATTGGGCATCCTTGGCTTTGGTATTTTTGGAGGAAAAAATGCCTGAATTAAGCAATGCTATCGACTTTGATCCTGAAGGAAGTATGTTTTGTGCCTATTCTTCCAAGGTGGACGCCTTGGCTAAATTCGCTTTAGGATTTAAAGAATTTTGTGATGATATCGAATCTATGAAAGACTTGTTCAGTAGAGCAGAGTTGGATTAGTTGACTAAAATCTCTTTAAATTATTTTAAAAAAGAATAGAAAGGATTTCAAATGAAGCTACCAGAAGTAGTTGAACAACTGGAAAAACATCCAGACCTACATCTCTATTTAGATAAAATTTTAAAAAAGAATAAGAAAACCCAAGCTAGCTATCTCGAATCGCTGAATCATCTGGCCTATCTACTTTATCTAGATGGTCAAGAAGAAATTGCTAAGAAATTATTGGAGAGTGTCATACAAGTCCCATTTGAAGGAAATTATAACACCTGGACCTTTGTTGATAGCTCTCTGGTTTTATTGGCTTATCTGGAAAGAGAGGTAGAAAATCGGGTATTCGTCTATAAAAAACTCCTTTTATCTCCATTAGAACAAGGGGAGGAATCCACTCAAAAAATAAGAAGGAGAGTTCATCAGAGATTTTTGAATGGTGATAGCTTGGAGCAAAAGCTTGCAAAAATTAAGCAAGCTTCAAGTCCTGAATCAGAAATGGAACGTCGTCTGCTATACTTGACAGATTTATTGAAGATTCACCTCTTTATTGCTGAGTCAACGTGTGAAGAGACAGATATCCAGGCAAAAATAGAAGAGAATATGGAGATACTGAAGAAGTATATCAAGGAACATGAAATCTATAGCCTCTTTCCTTTTAAGGGATAAGGTGAGCTAGAAATCTTTGACTTTTAGAAAGAGTGGAATATGGAAATCAAAAATCACTTTGGTGTCTATGGCATTTGCTATGAGAAAGGAAAATTACTCTGCATTGAGAAAACGAGAGGGCCTTATCAGCATCGTTTTGATTTACCTGGTGGTAGTCAGGAAGCAGGTGAAGGGTTGACAGAAACCCTCAAGAGAGAAGTTTTGGAAGAGACAGGCTATACTCTTAGCAGTTATTCAAATCCTAGGATTTATGATGTAATGGTTCAAGAAGAGGGGCAAGACTTTGCAGTACATCATATCATGGCCTTTTATGATATAGTACTTGATTTAGAACGCTCTCAAAAATCCCTTCCTCATGAAGTTCTTGACGGAAACAATGATTCAGCAAAGGCAATTTGGCTTCCTCTTGAGCAGATTACCGAAGAAAATGCCTCCCCCTTAGTATTGAAGGTGAAGGCAGAGTTACGAGGATTTCCAGAATTGGACATGACAAGCTATAAGAATTGGAAGGTAAAACATGCAAAATCAACTGGCTCTTAGTGGCGAAAGAATTGTTGAAAAAGTTTACCCACAACTATTGCACCACGTCGGCATGATTCGTGGGGAATATTTGGTGAGGGAGATCAGTCAAAATATACTGCTAAAAAGTTGTCAGCAATTTGTAAAAGATTATCTAGACACTATTTGCCATTTATACTCAGATGAAGAAGTCTGGTATCGCTTTTCAGAGTTAACAAATGCAGAAGCAAATAGTCTAGACGGGACTAAAGAGTATTTTGATGAACGCCACCCCTTATTTGGATATAGAGGAATTAGGCGTTTACTGGCGTGTTTGGATGAATTTCATGCTGAAGCACATGTTGTTACAGAAGTTTATCAAACCAATCTCAATCTGTCTGTTATTTTTCCTTTTGTCAATGATGCTGAACAGTTAAAACAAGCTATTAGAGTATTGCGTGAACATGGTTTTACTGGAAAAGTTGGAACAATGATTGAATTACCATCAGCTTATTTTGACTTGGACAGGATACTGGAAACTGGTATTTCAAAGATTGTAGTGGGAATGAATGATTTGACTTCTTTTGTTTTTGCGACTGTGAGGAACAGTCAATGGCATGATATGGAAAGTCCCATTATGTTAGAAATACTGAGACAGATGCAGGATAAAGCAAGGATGAAAAAGATAGATTTCGCCGTGGCAGGATATCTGAATGCTTCTTTCATGCAAAGAATGAATCAGATGGATATCAAATGCATGATCCACTACAGTTCTATTCCAGAGATTTTTAATTTAGAGATTGACCATCCATATCATCTCAAACGTGTAAAAGAAGAAAGTAAAAAAATAAAAAGGAGCAACCTATGACACCTCAAGAAATGTGGAATGCCTACAAGCAAATCAACCCCTCTATCGGAGATGAGATAGACGCCTGGGCCTTTGGAGTGGATCCAGACCTTTTAGCGGATCTGGTGTTTACAGGCGAAAAAACAGCAACTGCCTCAGCTTACGATCTTTACGCAGTAGAGGACGAACCTCTTCCACAAGAAGGAACTTTTGATGTTATTTTAGACAGTAAGGATCAAGCTGTTTGCATCGTCGAAATTACAAAGGTTTCCGTTCAGCCTTTCCATCAGGTTTCAGCCGACCATGCCTACAAGGAAGGTGAGGGAGACAAATCTTTAGCCTACTGGCGTCAGGTTCATGAAGACTTTTTCAAAGACTGGTTAGGAGAAGCAGGTTTGACTTTTACACCTGACAGCAAGGTTGTTTTAGAAGAATTTCGCAAGGTCTACCCTCTGTAGACTACTAGAAGGAAGAAAGTTTTGGAAATCACCGTCCAAAGCTTTTTTCTGACTTAAAATATGATAAAATAGGTATGTTTGAACTAGAGCATTTGCTCAGAAATTTAGAATAGGAGAAAATGATGCAAGCAGTAGAACATTATATTGAAAAATTTGTTCCTGAACATTATGATTTGTTTTTAGACTTGAGTCGTGAGACCAAGACTTTTTCAGGAAATGTAACTATTACTGGTCAAGCTAAAAGTGACCGTATTTCCCTTCACCAAAAAGACTTGGAGATTGCTTCTGTTGAAGTAGCAGGCCAAGCTCGTCCATTTACAGTTGATAATGAAAACGAAGCTCTTCATATCGAACTTGCAGAAGCTGGTTCAGTTGAATTGGTTCTAGCATTTTCAGGTAAAATCACAGACAACATGACAGGAATCTATCCATCATACTATACAGTTGATGGTGTTAAGAAAGAAGTTTTGTCAACTCAGTTTGAAAGTCACTTTGCTCGTGAAGCCTTCCCATGTGTGGATGAGCCAGAAGCCAAAGCAACCTTTGACCTAGCTCTTCGCTTTGACCAAGCAGAAGGTGAATTGGCCTTGTCTAACATGCCAGAGATTGATGTTGAAAACCGCAAGGAAACTGGTATCTGGAAATTTGAGACAACTCCACGTATGTCTTCTTACTTGCTAGCTTTCGTTGCTGGTGATTTGCAAGGGGTAACTGCTAAGACAAAAAATGGTACTTTGGTAGGTGTATACTCAACTAAGGCGCATCCACTTTCAAACCTTGATTTCTCACTGGATATCGCTGTTCGTTCAATCGAGTTTTACGAAGATTACTACGGAGTCAAGTACCCAATTCCTCAATCTCTCCACATCGCCCTTCCTGACTTCTCAGCAGGTGCTATGGAAAACTGGGGTCTGGTAACTTACCGTGAAGTTTACTTGGTTGTGGATGAAAACTCTACCTTTGCCAGCCGTCAACAAGTTGCTCTAGTTATTGCCCATGAGCTTGCTCACCAATGGTTTGGTAACCTTGTGACTATGAAGTGGTGGGATGACCTCTGGCTCAATGAAAGTTTCGCGAATATGATGGAATACGTCTGTGTGGATGCCATCGAGCCAAGTTGGAATATCTTTGAAGATTTCCAAACAAGTGGAGTGCCAGCTGCTCTTAAACGTGATGCGACAGATGGCGTTCAATCTGTCCACGTTGAAGTTAGCCACCCCGATGAAATCAATACGCTCTTCGATGGTGCTATTGTTTATGCCAAAGGAAGCCGTCTCATGCACATGCTTCGCCGTTGGTTAGGAGATGCTGATTTTGCTAAAGGTTTGCATGCTTACTTTGAAAAACACCAATACGGAAATACCATTGGTCGTGATCTATGGAATGCTCTTGGTCAAGCATCAGGTCGTGACGTAGCAGCCTTTATGGATTCTTGGTTGGAGCAACCTGGTTATCCAGTCCTTACTGCCACAGTTGAAAATGATGTGTTGAAGATTTCACAAAAACAATTCTTTATCGGTGAACACGAAGACAAGAATCGTCTTTGGGTAGTGCCACTTAACAGCAACTGGAAAGGACTACCAGATACTCTCGAAACTGAAAGCATCGAAATTCCTGGCTATGCAGCACTTCTTGCTGAAAACAAAGAAGCCCTTCGTCTTAACACTGAAAATACAGCACATTACATTACAGACTATCAAGGCGACTTATTGGATGCTGTTCTTTCAGAATTAGTAGAACTTGATAACACAAGTAAACTTCAAATCGTTCAAGAACGTCGTTTGCTAGCTGAAGCTGGTCACATTTCATACGCAGACTTGCTTCCAGTAGTGGATCAATTGGCACAAGAAGAATCTTACCTAGTTGTTGCTGCAGTTTCTCAAGTTATTACAGCCCTTGAACGTTTCATTGATGAAGGAACAGAGGCAGAAAAAGCCTTTAAAGCCCTTATTGCTAAACTGGCTCGTTACAACTATGATCGTCTTGGTTTTGAAGCTAAAGAGGGTGAATCTGATGAGGATGAATTGGTTCGTCAATTGACAATTTCTATGATGATTCGTTCAAATGACGAGGGAGCCAGTCAAGTTGCTAGCCAAATTTTTGCAGCCCACAAGGATAATCTTTCAGGACTTCCAGCAGCTATTCGTTCACAAGTTCTCATCAATGAAATGAAACACCATGAGACTAAGGAATTGGTCGCAACTTATCTCGATCTTTATACTCATGCGACAGATGCCGCCTTTAAACGCCAATTGGCAGCAGCCCTTGCTTATGCGACAGATGCAGAGAACATCCAAACACTGCTTGCAACTTGGAAGGACAAATTTGTCGTGAAACCACAGGATCTTTCAGCATGGTATCTCCAATTCTTAGGACACCAAGCAACTCAAGAAACTGTATGGGTGTGGGCACGTGAAAACTGGGATTGGATTAAGGCAGCTCTTGGTGGAGATATGAGTTTTGACAGTTTTGTCATCTTCCCATCGCACATCTTTAAAACAGAGCAACGCTTGGCAGAATACAAGGCCTTCTATGAACCACAACTTTCTGACCTTGCCCTTAGCCGTAATATCCGCATGGGGATTAAGGATATCGCAGCTCGCGTTGAATTGATTAAGCGTGAAAAAGCAGCAGTTGAAGCAGTTGTAGCTCAATATAGCAAAGTTTAAAAGATTCTAGTCTAAATAGATGACAAAAACTCAACTTTCTCTTGGAAAAACAAGGGAAGTTGAGTTTTTTTTAAGATATTTTTGCTATAATAGGTATAATAAGGAGGAATTTTTGATGATCAAAATTCTATTAGTGGAAGATGACCTAGGCCTGTCAAATTCAGTCTTTGATTTCTTGGATGATTTTGCTGATGTCATGCAAGTTTTTGATGGAGAAGAAGGTCTTTATGAGGCTGAAAGTGGCGTATATGATTTGATTCTATTGGACTTGATGTTGCCTGAAAAAAATGGATTCCAAGTCTTGAAAGAATTGCGTGAAAAAGGTATTTCGACTCCTGTTCTGATCATGACAGCCAAGGAAAGTCTCGATGACAAAGGACATGGATTTGAACTTGGGGCGGATGATTATCTGACAAAACCATTCTATCTAGAAGAACTCAAGATGCGTATCCAGGCCTTGCTTAAACGTTCTGGTAAGTTCAATGAAAATACCCTTTCCTATGGTGATTTGACTGTCAATCTCTCTACTAATGAGGTTAAAGTCAATGAGACTGCTGTTGAATTATTGGGTAAAGAATTTGATCTCTTGGTTTATTTCCTCCAAAATCAAAATGTTATCTTACCCAAAACCCAGATTTTTGACCGTTTATGGGGATTCGATAGTGATACAACTATCTCTGTCGTAGAGGTTTACGTATCAAAAGTTCGTAAGAAATTAAAGGGATCAGTCTTTGCTGAAAACCTCCAAACCTTGCGTAGTGTTGGGTATATTTTAAAACATGTTTAATAAATTAAAAAAGAATTGGTATGCAGAAGATTTTAGCTACTTTATCCGTAACTTTGGAGTATTTACTCTGATTTTCTCTGCTATGACCTTGATTATCTTGCAGGTTATGCACTCCAGTCTCTACACATCGGTTGATGAGAAGCTTCTGTCTCTCAGTGGCAATCCTCAAGATGTCATCCAGTTGGCTGTTAATCGAGCAACAGATGAAGTCAAAGATTTCAATAGTCAATCCGTTCCTCCATCAACGGATAAAAAACCAACGGTCAGTTCCAATACAGAAGTGATTTTGTTGGATTCAAATTTGAATCAATTAGTGACTGGCAACCGCTTTTTAGGTCTTGACAAGATTACTTTTAATAAAAAGGATTTGAATCATATTCGACAACTTCATGTTCAGAATAGTTACGGTCAGGATGAGATTTACCGAGTGATTCTATCTGAAATAAATATCGATTCTGTCTCGACCAATATTAAGTATGCAGCAGTTTTGATAAATACCAGTCAGATAGAGCAAATCAGTCAAAACCATGAGCAATTAATCGTGGTAGTCATGGCCAGCTTCTGGATTTTATCCATACTTGCCAGCCTTTATCTTGCGCGTGTCAGTGTTAAACCTTTACTTGAGAGCATGCAAAAGCAACAGAGCTTTGTGGAAAATGCCAGTCATGAGTTACGAACTCCACTGGCTGTTCTTCAAAATCGTCTAGAAACTCTTTTCAGAAAACCTGAGGCAACCATTATGGAGTCAAGTGAGAGTATTGCCTCCAGTCTAGAAGAAGTTCGTAATATGCGCTTTTTAACGACGAATCTCCTCAATTTAGCTCGTCGTGATGACGGTATTAAACCGGAGTTAGGAGAGGTAGAGCCAGACTTCTTTAACACAACCTTTACCAACTACGAAATGATTGCGTCTGAAAATAACCGTGCTTTTCATTTTGAAAATCGCATCCATCGGACCATCATAACAGATAAGCTGCTTCTTAAGCAGCTGATGACTATCTTGTTTGACAATGCTGTCAAGTACACAGAAGAAGAAGGAGATATTCATTTTGTCATTGCTACGACGGAGCGTAATCTCTATTTGTCAGTAGCTGATGATGGAATTGGTATTTCTGCAGCAGATAAAAAGAAAATTTTTGATCGCTTTTATCGAGTTGACAAAGCTCGTACTCGCCAAAAAGGTGGCTTTGGGTTAGGTTTGTCCTTAGCTAAACAGATTGTCGATGCCTTAAAAGGAACAATCAGTGTTAAGGATAACAAACCACATGGTACGATTTTTGAAGTAAAAATCGCTATCCAAACACCATCCAAGCGTAAAAATAAATAAAAAAAGGCTGTGACTTAGAAAGCGGTAGACCAAGTATCGCTTTTCTAGTCGCAGCTCTTTAGCTATCGTAGAAAAAATAGGTCGGGATAAAAATCCCGACCTTTTGAATCTAATATAATTTCTTCTTAATCATTGAACGTTGAAAGTTTGATGCCACTAAACTCAAGGCAATTGCTAGGCTAAAAGCCAGAACTGTATTAAACTTGAGGGCTAAAAAGATAAAGCTAAACAAGGCTAAAAAGACGCAAAAACAAGCAATGTTTACAAAGAAAAGAACTTCCTTCAAACTAGCAACGGAAGTGGTTTCTGGAACATAGTCTTGGTATAGCGTTGTTTGAGTTTCCTCTTCTTCAAACTCATACGATTGATATTTTCTTACGGGCATGATTCTCTCCTTAACAGTACTCTTTCATTTTACCATTTTTCAAGAAAAAAATTATTACAGTAAGGTTACAAAAAGAATAAGTAAATTTATCATTTTAGGGAATAGCTGATTTTTCAGAAATGTGGTATAATTTTTCTTATGGAAAAGATTATTATTACAGCAACTGCTGAAAGCATTGAACAAGTAAAAGAATTACTAGAGGCGGGAGTTGACCGCATCTATGTTGGTGAGAAAGATTTTGGGCTTCGCCTACCAAAGACTTTTTCTTATGATGAACTGAGAACCATCGCTGGTCTGGTTCATGATGCAGGTAAGGAACTGATTGTAGCGGCTAATGCCCTCATGCACCAAGATATGATGGATCGTATCAAGCCCTTTCTTGATTTCTTGGAAGAAATTAAAACAGACTACATTACTGTTGGGGATGCGGGTGTCTTTTATGTTGTCAATCGTGATGGCTATAGCTTTAAAACTATCTATGATGCCTCAACGATGGTAACTAGCAGCCGTCAGATCAATTTCTGGGGACAAAAGGCTGGCGCTTCTGAGGCAGTTTTAGCTCGTGAAATTCCATCAGCTGAACTCTTTAAAATGCCTGAAATTTTGGAAATTCCTGCTGAAATTTTGGTTTATGGAGCAAGCGTTATCCACCACTCTAAGCGTCCACTCTTGCAGAATTACTATAATTTTACTCAGATTGATGATGAAAAAACACGTCAACGCGATCTCTTCTTAGCAGAGCCTAGTGATCCAGAAAGCCATTACTCTATTTTTGAAGACAATCATGGAACTCACATTTTTGCCAATAACGACCTCGATTTGATGACCAAATTGCCAGAGTTGGTAGAGCATGGTTTCACTCATTGGAAACTAGAGGGACTTTATACTCCAGGGCAAGATTTTGTTGAGATTGCAAAACTCTTCATCCAAGCCCGTAGCTTGATTCAAGAGGGAAACTTTACGCATGACCAAGCCTTCTTGTTGGATGAGCAAGTCCGTAAACTCCATCCAAAAAATCGTTTCCTTGACACAGGATTTTATGACTACGATCCTGACATGGTTAAATAAGAATCAGAAACCCGAAATAAAATGTTCGGGTTTTTCTAGTGCAAGGATGAATTTAAAGCGTATTCATGTTATAATAAAAGTAGCTTTTTGTTTGGAGGTGTCTAAGTGGAAAATCTGAAAAAAATAGCAGGCATCAAGGCTGCTGAGTTCGTAAACAACGGAATGGTTGTAGGACTTGGAACAGGCTCGACTGCCTATTATTTCGTAGAGGAGATCGGACGTAGAATTAAAGAAGAAGGACTTCAAATTACAGCCGTAACGACCTCGAGTGTAACGACAAAACAGGCACAAGGATTGAATATCCCACTTAAGTCGATTGACGAGGTGGATGAGGTTGATGTGACTGTTGATGGAGCTGATGAGGTAGATCGGCAGTTTAATGGTATCAAAGGAGGCGGTGGTGCGCTTCTAATGGAAAAAGTAGTTGCGACCCCAACCAAACAGTATATCTGGGTGGTAGATGAGAGCAAAATGGTTGAGAAACTGGGCGCTTTCAAACTACCTGTAGAAGTTGTCCAATACGGAGCAGAACAGGTTTTCCGTCGTTTTGAAAAAGCTGGTTACAAGCCAAGTTTTCGTGAAAAAGATGGCCAACGCTTTGTGACGGATATGAAAAATTTTATCATTGATCTTGATTTAGGTGTTATTGAAGATCCGATTGCTTTTGGTCATCAACTGGATCTTCAGGTCGGTATTGTTGAGCACGGTTTATTTAACCAAATGGTTGATAAAGTGATTGTTGCAGGGCAAGCTGGCGTTCAGGTTTTAACTTCAACAAAAGGGAAATAAAGGAGGCAAACGATGTCAAAATTTAAACGTATTCACTTGGTAGTACTCGATTCTGTAGGAATCGGTGCAGCACCAGATGCTAATAACTTTGTCAATGCAGGGGTTCCAGATGGAGCTTCTGATACACTAGGCCATATTTCAAAATCAGTTGGTTTGCATGTTCCTAACATGGCTAAGATTGGTCTTGGGAACATCGAGCGTGAGACAGCACTAAAAACTGTTCCCGCAGAGGAGAATCCTAGTGGTTACTACACTAAACTTGAGGAAGTTTCACTAGGTAAAGACACCATGACAGGTCACTGGGAAATCATGGGGCTTAATATCACAGAACCGTTTGATACTTTCTGGAATGGATTCCCAGAAGAAATCCTTACAAAGATTGAAGAATTTTCAGGTCGTAAAGTAATCCGTGAAGCAAATAAACCATACTCAGGAACTGCTGTTATCGATGATTTTGGACCACGCCAAATGGAAACAGGCGAGTTGATTATCTATACGTCAGCTGACCCAGTTCTTCAAATCGCAGCCCACGAAGACATCATTCCTTTGGATGAATTGTACCGTATCTGTGAATACGCTCGTTCGATTACATTGGAACGTCCAGCTCTTCTAGGTCGTATCATTGCACGTCCTTATGTTGGTGAGCCTGGAAACTTCACACGTACTGCAAATCGTCGTGATTTGGCTGTATCACCATTTGCTCCAACAGTTTTGGACAAACTCAACGAAGCAGGCATTGATACTTACTCAGTAGGTAAGATTAGCGATATCTTTAATGGTGCTGGGGTGAACCATGATATGGGGCACAATAAGTCTAATAGCCATGGAATTGACACACTTTTGACAACAATGGGCCTTACTGAGTTTGAAAAAGGATTTTCATTCACTAACTTGGTCGACTTTGATGCACTTTACGGTCACCGCCGTGATCCGCATGGTTACCGTGATTGCTTGCATGAGTTTGATGAACGTTTGCCAGAGCTTATCGCTGCTATGAGAGAAGATGATCTACTCATGATTACTGCTGACCATGGTAATGATCCTACTTATGCAGGTACAGACCATACTCGTGAATATATTCCACTTTTGGTCTATAGCCCATCACTAAAAGGAAATGGACACTTACCAATCGGTCATTTTGCTGATATTTCTGCGACAATCGCTGATAACTTTGGCGTTGATAAAGCTATGATTGGTGAAAGTTTCTTAGATAAATTGGTTTAAGATGACTCGCTTGGCATTACTGGTTAGAGGGATCAATGTCGGTGGAAAACATAAGGTGGTCATGGACCAGCTTCGTCAAGAATTGACAGAGTTGGGATTGGAAAATGTTGAAACCTACATCAATAGTGGCAATATTTTCTTTGATACTAGTATACCTAGAACTCAGTTGGTTGAGAGGCTACAGGATTTCTTTGACAAGCATTATCCATTTATCCAACATTTTTCCTTGTTAAGTCAAGAAGATTACGAAGAGGAGCTTAGAACTCTTCCGGAATGGTGGTTCCAAGAAGTGGCTCGAAAGGATGTTCTCTTTTATACTGAGGGACTGGATACCAAGCACGTCATCGAGAAAGTCGAAAGTATGGAACTGGTAGATGAAGTGCTTCATTTCGGGAAACTGGGAATCTTCTGGGGCAAATTCTCAGAAGAAACCTATAGCAAAACAGCCTATCACAAGTACCTGTTAAAGATGCCTTTTTATCGTAATATTACGATTCGAAATGCAAAAACCTTTGACAAAATCGGTCAATTTTTAAAACATTATGAAGGAGACAGACAATGACATTATTAGCAAAAATCAATGAAACAGCTACTTTCTTAAAAGAAAAGGGAGTAGAAGCACCAGAGTTCGGCTTGATTCTTGGATCAGGACTTGGCGAACTTGCTGAAGAAATTGAAAATCCAGTTGTGGTAGACTATGCTGAGATTCCAAACTGGGGACGTTCTACTGTTGTTGGACACGCTGGAAAATTGGTGTACGGTGAGCTTGCAGGACGTAAGGTTTTAGCCCTTCAAGGACGCTTCCATTTCTATGAAGGCAATCCGCTTGAAGTCGTAACTTTCCCAGTTCGTGTCATGAAAGTTTTGGGCTGTGAAGGTGTGATTGTTACCAACGCTGCTGGTGGTATCGGCTTTGGTCCTGGTACTTTGATGGCTATCACTGACCACATCAATATGACAGGCCAAAACCCTCTAATCGGTGAAAACTTGGATGACTTCGGTCCACGATTCCCAGACATGTCAAAAGCCTACACTCCAGAATATCGTGCTACAGCTCATGCAGTTGCTGAAAAACTTGGTGTTAAACTTGATGATGGTGTTTATATCGGTGTAACTGGTCCAACGTATGAAACTCCAGCTGAAATCCGTGCATATAAGACACTTGGTGCAGATGCGGTTGGTATGTCCACTGTTCCTGAAGTTATCGTGGCAGCTCACTCTGGCTTGAAAGTTCTTGGTATTTCATGTATTACCAACTTTGCGGCTGGTTTCCAAGAGGAACTTAACCACGAAGAAGTAGTAGAAGTTACCGAACGTGTCAAAGGAGACTTTAAAGGCTTGCTTAAAGCGATTCTTGCAGAATTGTAAGACTATGAGAGTACGACTCCAAAGTATGCCCTATGGACTGAGAGTGCTCCTAGCCACTTTATCATTAGGAATAGGGACGGGTCTGGTCGGAATTGCCTGTCATTATCTACTAGAAGGGGTGCAAGGGTTGGCTTTTGGCCAAGATGAGTCGGATTTACTCCAGCAATTTCAAGAAGCTGGAGGTCTCCGTAGATTTTTGGTCTTATGTGTGACTGGGTGCTTGTCAGCTGGCTTCTGGTATGTCCTGCAAAAGCGTTATAAGATTCTGTCTATTCGCCAGCAAATTGACTTAGCTGGAGACAGAGAACCAGCGCCCTTAGCCCAGCTCCTTCATGCAGGTATGCAGGTTGCGATTGTCGGAGCAGGTGCATCGGTCGGAAAAGAAGGAGCACCACGTGAGGTCGGGGCTCTTCTAGCTGGTCGCTTGGCGAAAGGTTTTTCTCTAGCCCTCAAAGAGCGAAAAGTCTTGATTGCCTGTGGTGCTGGAGCTGGTTTAGCTTCGGTCTATCAAGTTCCCTTTGCCAGTAGCTTGTTTGTCTTTGAGACCTTAGGACTCGCCTACAGTTGGCAGAACCTTCTACTGGTTTTGATCAGCACTTATCTGGCCACCTGGGTCGCTCAGTCCATCATTGGTCAAGAGGCTATTTATCACCTGTCCACAGTCTCATGGTCGGCTAGCAGTTTCTTTCAGGCTATTGTGATTGCTTTCTTGGTTACTCCCTTGGCTCTGGTCTTTACTTTCCTCGCCAAGCGGGCTAGTCACAAACGGCGGAAGGATGGGACGATTCTTTGGGCTCTTCCTCTAGCCTTTCTAGTGCTGGGGAGCCTAGTAGCCTTTTTCCCTATCTTTATGGGAAATGGCCAGGTACTAGCGCAAGCCCTCTTGTCTAGCCAGTCGATTCCTTATCTTCCACTGGCTCTTGCAGTGAAGGGGCTTCTGGTTTATCTCCTCTTGCGCAATGGTGCTTATGGGGGAACTTTAACACCATCATTTGCCTTAGGGATTGGATCTGGCTATCTAGTGACCTTGCTTTTGACAGTCCTTGGGATTCATCTGGATCCTGCTCTAGGGATGTTACTAGGAGCGACCGTCTTTTTAGGGACGACCTTAAAAGCTCCTCTGACAGCCATTGCCCTGAGCCTTGGATTTACAGGCCAAACTTGGAGTTTGACAATTCCGCTTGTACTTGCGGCTGGTCTGTCTTACGTGATTCGAAAGAGATGGGAGAAGAAACGATGAAGGTACATTTTGTACTGCATGAAACCTTTGAAGTGCCGGGCGCTTATCTAAAATGGGCGCAGGAGCGTGGCCATCAAGTGACTACAACTAAAGTTTATGAAAAAGAACTTCTTCCGGAAACTATTGATGGTATTGATTTTCTGATTGTGATGGGGGGACCTCAATCGCCAGATGAAGATCGGGAAACTTTTCCATACTACGATCCTCAGGCAGAGATTGAGCTGATTCAAAAGGCTATGAAGGCAGATCGTTATATTGTTGGGGTCTGTCTTGGTGCTCAACTCTTGTCTGTTGCTTATGGCGCAGAGTATGAACATAGTCCAGAGCGTGAGATTGGTGTTTTTCCAATAACGCTAACTGAAGCTGGATTAAAAGACAATCATGTCAAAGTTTTTGGACAAACTTTAAATACTGGTCACTGGCATGGAGATATGCCGGGATTAACAGAGGATGCTATCGTCCTTGCGACCAGTCAAGGCTGTCCACGTCAGATTATTCGCTTTAGTCCTAAACACTATGCCTTCCAAGCTCATTTGGAATTTGATCCAGAAGCAGTAGAGCTCTTAATAGCTGCGGATGGTGAAGAAGTTTTGGAAGAACAAAGCAAAAAAATGACTTATGTTCAAAAGCCTGAAGCTATTCGTAACTATGCTTATCGAGAAATGAATGCAAAACTCTATGCATTTTTGGATTCATTAACAAATTAAAAATAATAGAAAGGTAGAGCGTGTGTTCAAATTTGAACACGAGCGGAAAGCTTTTCTAATTACTCAATTAAAAAAGAAAGGATGGGTTAACCGTATTAGCTGAACTGAATACGGGCGGAGAACTGTGTAAAAAAGATAAACTGTCTAGCATTTATAATGCGTCGCCAGTTTCCTATTTTTGCTTTGTTCTCTGTCGCCTGTCTTGTATATCAAAAAGAAAGGTAGAGCGTGTGTTCAAATTTGAACACGAGCGGAAAGCTCGGAAAATAGATAATCTGACTGAGAAATCAGGATTTCTCGTCAGATTCCTAATTTTCAGTCGCTTTCTGGTCGCTCTTTGTATCATAAACTATGTCTATCCATATTGCTGCTAAGCAGGGTGAAATTGCTGATAAAATTCTTCTTCCTGGGGATCCTCTTCGTGCGAAATTTATCGCTGAGAATTTCCTTGAAGATGCTGTTTGCTTTAACGAAGTCCGTAACATGTTTGGTTACACAGGTACCTACAAAGGGCACCGTGTTTCTGTTATGGGAACAGGGATGGGAATGCCATCAATCTCTATCTATGCCCGTGAGTTGATTGTTGACTACGGTGTGAAGAAATTGATCCGTGTAGGAACGGCTGGATCTTTGAATGAGGATGTTCACGTCCGTGAATTGGTCTTGGCGCAAGCAGCTGCTACCAACTCAAACATCATCCGTAACGACTGGCCTCAATACGATTTTCCTCAAATTGCTAGCTTTGATTTGCTAGATAAAGCCTACCATATTGCCAAAGACCTCGGCATGACTACTCACGTAGGAAATGTTTTGTCATCAGATGTCTTTTACTCAAACTACTTTGAAAAGAACATTGAGCTTGGTAAGTGGGGAGTAAAAGCGGTGGAGATGGAAGCAGCAGCCCTTTACTATCTTGCTGCCCAACACCATGTTGATGCCCTTGCTATCATGACTATTTCAGATAGTTTGGTTAACCCAGAAGAAGACACTACAGCTGAAGAACGTCAAAATACTTTCACAGATATGATGAAGGTTGGTCTAGAGACCTTGATTGCAGACTAAAGTCAGATTCCATTTATGAGATTACTCTTGTTCTCAAAATGATAAGCATGTTCATTGCTTCAATCCTATAAATAGATGAGAATAAGGACTTTGAAGAACGTCAAATTGTGTCAAAGAACCGAGACTAGTCAGTTTAATATCTAAATCATAATCAAATAAAGTTGAAAGCCTGGTTGACAGAAGCTAAAGGTTTTCAACTTTTTTAGAACAAAAACTAAAGGAGGGGTAAAATGGATAAGATTGAACAATTACAGGAACTGATAGACCAAAGTCAGAGAATTGTCTTTTTCGGTGGTGCAGGGGTTTCTACAGAGTCTAATATTCCTGATTTTCGAAGTTCTGATGGTGTTTATAGTCTTAAGTTGGGGCGCCATTTTACTGCCGAGCAATTGGTTTCACGCACCATGTTTGAACGCTATCCAGAGGATTTTTTTGATTTCTACAAAAAGTATCTCGTCTATCCAGATGCCAAGCCAAATTTAGCACATGATTATCTAGCGTCGTTAGAAAAAACAGGTAAATTAAAGGCGATTGTGACGCAAAATATTGATAGCTTGCATGAAATGGCGGGGTCTCAGAAAGTTTTGAAACTGCACGGTAGTGCAGATCGTAATTACTGTTTGGGCTGTCATCGATTTTATGATTTGAATGCATTTTTGGCACTTGAAGGTCCAGTTCCTCACTGCTTAGATTGTGGCAATGTGGTTAAACCTGACGTAACTCTTTATGAGGAATCGCTAGATATGGACGTATTTAGTCGAGCAGCCCGAGTCATTCAGCAAGCAGATTTGTTGATCATTGGTGGAACTTCCTTAGTCGTTTATCCTGCAGCTAGCCTCATCAATTATTTTTCAGGGTCAAATCTTGTCGTTATCAACAAGTCCAGCACTCCTCAAGACAGCCAAGCTGATTTAGTTATCGAAGGTAAGATTGGAGAAGTGTTTTCTAAATTGAGACAATAAAAAACTGAAAGAAGTAGGACTATACTTCCTTCAGTTTTTTGTATCACGAACTCAGAAACTATGAACACGATTCTCTTCATTTCTAGGGAATCTTATATTTGATTTATAAATTGATTGAGTTCTTTTTGATTGCTGATGATTGTGACTTTATCAGCATAGTCACGACAAAGCTGGTTGTACTGTTTTTTGTGAGAAGACGTTCGTCCATCCCAAAGAATCCAACGGATAAATTCCCAGTTGAATTGCTCGGGACATCCCGCAGCCATACTTTCTCTGACTTTTCCTCTATATTTTAAATAACGCTTAAAGGCTCTTAGCAAACAAGTCCACGCTGAAAAGTTTAAAAAGATAATCTGGTCAGCTTGCTCCATTCTTTCCTCATAGCAACACCAAGAGTAGTTGCCATCAATGATCCAATCTTTGTGTTTGGTAAGGAAAGTCTCCATTTGCTTAAGCATCCAGTCACGGTCACTGTCTACCCAGCCTGGCTGAAATTGAAGTGTGTCCATATGAAGTTTGGGGATGGAGTAGTGCTTAGATAGTTTTTCAGCAAGAGTAGATTTGCCTGATCCAGAATATCCAATGATAGCTATTTTCATAATAACCTCCAGAAAATGTGCACAAAAAAAGCTCCGAAGAGCTCATTTTGTATGCAGTTAAAGATTAACCAAGTTTAGCTGCAAGACGTGCTTTATCACGGCTAGCTTTGTTTTTGTGGATCAAACCTTTAGTTTCTGCTTTATCGATAGCTGAGCTGGCAGCACGGTAAAGTTCTTCAGATGGGTTTGCTTCAAAAGCTTTGATAGCAGTACGCATAGCTGATTTTTGAGCTGAGTTCTTTTCGTTTTGTTTAACGTTCAATTCAGCGCGTTTGATAGCTGATTTAATGTTTGCCAATGTTCTTACCTCCATTTTTACTAACTATACCATTATATCTGAAAACTTACGTTTTGACAAGGGAAAATTATTTTTTTAAGTAAATTTCATCAATTTCGTGATTTTTAGATTTATGGAGAATGACCTCTGCACGATTTCGTGTCGGTTCAATGTAATTCTGGAGATTGGTTAGGTTGATACTGGTCCAAACTTGGTGGGCAAAATCCTTGACTTCACTAAGAGGAAGTTGAGTGAAACGGTAGTAATAGTTGCCTGGATCATCTTGAGCAAAGCTCAAAAGTTTTAAGAAACGATCCAAATACCAACTTTCAATATCCTCGACTGCGGCATCGACATAGATTGAAAAGTCAAAGAAATCAGTAATATAGAGACGGTCATTATGGGGATTTTGGAACACATTGATTCCCTCAACAATGACAAAATCAGCGGCTTCTACTCGTTGTTTTTGACCAGGGACAATATCATAGATTTCATGGGAATAAACAGGGATATCAACATCCTGCCCATTTTTAAGTTGGTCTAGGAAATTGAGCAAAGCTTCCATGTCGTAACTCTCAGGAAAACCCTTGCGGTTGAGAATGTCTTGCTCAATTAAGACACTGTTTGGGTATAAAAAACCATCCGTAGTAACCAGTTCAACACTTGCTCCAGGGACTATACGAGAAAGCAAAATTTGCAAGAGACGACTAGTGGTTGATTTACCGACAGCGACACTTCCTGAAACTCCGATAATAAAGGGCTGTTTTTTGCTCTCTCTTTGAAGGAAAATGCCTTTTGAAAAGGCAAGGTCTTCTTTGGAACGTTTGTAAATCTGAATCAGATGTGCCAGTGGCAGATAGATATCAGTAACATCTTGTAGGCTAATCTGGTCATTGAAACTCTTGATTGAATCTAATTCTTCCTCGGTCAAGGGAGGAGTTGTTTTGCGATGCAAGGATTGCCAAGTTTCGCGGTTTATCTTTTCAAAATGTAAAAATTCGTTGGTCATTTGTTTTCCCCTAGATATTTTGTCTATCATACCATAAAAAGCTAAAAAAATGAAGCGGTTTCTTGAATGTGGTAAGTCAGTAGTATATACTATAAGTAGATAGAGGATGAACAAATTATTGATGAAGTAGGAGCTGGTTTCTCCTGATTTTATCAGCTAATAAAGGGGGCTTTTTAGTTCACAACTCATAGGAGGTGTACTATGAAAATCTTAAAAAGTTACATATTGGAACTCTGTTTTATTTTAAGTTTTGCTTTACCTTTTATAAAAGGAGCCAATGCAGATAATGGTAGACGCTTTGTGGAAACCTATTACGGTTTTACTTTTTTGATGGAACATACTATTGTAACAGCTGTCTTTATCTGTTCGCTCTTAATTGCTTTCTTACTAAAAAAACGGTGGACGAAATGGCTTGCTGCTAGTAGTTATCTATTTTTGATTTTGTGGATTGCTACAGAGGGTTATTTATTCCGCATGTCAATAGAAGATTTGATACGACTGTGGACAAGTTTGGAAATCCTAACACAAACTTATCAGTTGGGCCTTTATCTAAACATCTTATTGGGAATACTGTTGATAATTAAGTATTTGAAGGTAAAGCAATAGTAATCAAAATGCGTCTGATTATAGACAATAAATTTGTTGTTTTATCCTAACTGTGATACCTTGTAGCTCCCAATGACTTGTCATTCGTTTCCAATAATTGATTGAGATTGAAGAATAGCGCTTTCTTTGTTAAAATCTAAGATGGAAAACCTATAAAGGAGGACTAAGATGAAAGCTAGATTAAGAGAAAAAACGCTGGTTTTTATCAGCCTATTTGTAGTTGTTTTATGGTTATCACCAAACTGGGTGAATTTTTCCTTTTCAATAGGACCTTACTTCTATAACTGGACTATTTTTGTCCTTTTTATCTTATTGCCACTCATAGGACTTGGCTATCTTGTGTTAGCTTTCTTTGAAAGAAAGTGGTGGCTCTTCTTTTTTGGTTTAGCTTGTATCTTTGCTTTTCCGATTACCATGGCAGTAGGGAACTTTTTACTAGGTCCCTAATCCTAATCAGAACTTATATTATTTTTGAGTAAATACAATATGATTTGAGGGCTTGATACCTTTGTAAACGATTTACAAATAACTTATTTTTATGGTAAAATAGTATCATGAGTAAAATGTATTATGCAGAAAATCCAGATGCAGCCCATGATGTTCATGAGCTTAGAGTTGAGCTACTTGGGCAAAAGATGACCTTTTTGACAGATGCTGGTGTCTTTAGTAAAAAAATGATTGACTTTGGAAGTCAGTTGTTGTTGAGAAGCCTTGATGTTGAAAAAGGTGAAAAAATACTTGATGTTGGTTGTGGCTACGGTCCAATAGGCTTGTCTTTGGTTAAGGCTTATGATACCCAGGCAACTATGGTGGATATCAATAAACGTGCCCTGGATTTAGCCCAGCAAAATGCAGTAAAAAACAAGGTTCAAGCGACTATCTTCCAGTCTAATATTTATGAGCAGGTAGAAGGACAATTTGACCATGTCATTTCGAATCCTCCTATACGCGCTGGCAAGCAAGTAGTCCACGAAATCATTGAGAAAAGTATAGACTTTTTAGTAGATGGTGGAGATTTGACGATCGTCATCCAGAAAAAACAAGGAGCTCCTAGTGCCAAAAGTAAGATGGAAGAAGTCTTTGGCAATTGCGAGGTTGTAAAGAAAGATAAGGGATATTATATCCTTAGAAGTGTGAAAGAATGAGAGCAGTAGATCTAATCCAGAAAAAAAGAGACGGGCAAGAACTCAGTTCGAACGAAATCCAATGGTTGATCGAAGGCTATGTGGCAGGAACTGTTCCTGACTACCAGATGTCAGCATTTGCCATGGCAGTTTACTTCCAAGGAATGACCACGAGAGAAATTTCTGATTTAACCATGAATATGGTTAAGACAGGTCAGGAGTTTGATTTGTCTGCTATAGATGGTGTCAAGGTTGATAAACACTCTACGGGTGGTGTCGGTGACAAGGTAACTTTAATCCTAGCACCCTTGGTAGCCAGTTTTGATGTCCCAGTGGCTAAGATGAGCGGTAGGGGCTTAGGCCACACTGGTGGTACTATCGATAAATTAGAATCCATCAAAGGTTTTCAGATTGAACGAAGTCAGGATGAATTTATCAAACAAGTTCAAGGTATTGGTGTTTCAGTTATTGGGCAATCCGATCAACTGGTTAAGGCTGACAAACTTCTCTATGCCCTTCGTGATGTGACGGCAACAGTGGATACCATTCCCTTGATTGCTAGTTCGGTCATGAGTAAAAAAATTGCTGCTGGAGCAGATGCTATCTTACTTGATGTAACAGTGGGTGAAGGTGCCTTTATGAAGACAGTTGATGAGGCACGCCAACTGGCTCAAACCATGGTAAACCTTGGTAAGACTGTAGGTCGTAAGACAGTAGCAGTTATTACTGATATGAGTCAACCTTTGGGATGTGCCATTGGTAATCGTTTAGAAATCCTAGAAGCTCTGGAAATTCTTCAAGGTAAAGGACGTCAAGATATTAGCCACTTTATCTGTGAGTTGGCCCAGATTATGTTATCATTAGCAAATGTTGAAAAAACTATTGAGGAAGTAAGGCAACATCTTGAAAATGGTAAGGCTCTCAAGAAATTTGAAGAGATGGTTCTAGCTCAGGGTGGAGACCTAGAAGACCTCTATCGTCCAGTAAAGGTTGACCATGTAGTTGATATTCCTGCTCAAGAAGACGGACTTATCGCAGAACTTCCAGCCATGGAGTTTGGTCTTTTTGCTATGAGATTGGGTGCTGGTCGTGCCGTTAAAACAGATGTTCTTGACTATGAGACAGGGATTGTTTTTGAGAAGAAAGTTGGAGAATCAGTCAAAAAGGGTGAAATTGTTGCAAAAGTATATGCAAATGGCAAAATTTCTCCGGAACTAGTTACAGATTTCCAAAATTATGTTAAAATTAAGATAAGTGATGAAGCTATAAAAACGCGTGAAATCATTGAAATCATCTCCTGATTTAAGGAAAAACCGAAATGAAATTAAATAAATACATTGATCATACGCTTTTGAAGCAAGATGCAACAGTGGAACAAATTGATCGTTTGTTATCTGAAGCCAAAGATTATGATTTTGCCAGTGTTTGTGTCAATCCTTGCTGGGTTGCTCATGCCAAATCTGGTCTAGAAAATACTGATGTCAAGGTTTGTACGGTTGTAGGCTTCCCACTTGGAGCTACAACATCTGCTGTTAAAGCTTTCGAAACCAAAGAAGCTATCCAAAATGGTGCTGATGAGATTGATATGGTTATCAATGTTGGAGCACTCAAGTCTGGGAATGCTGATTTAGTTGAGTCAGATATTCGAGCTGTTGTTGAAGCAAGCGGAGACAAACTGGTTAAGGTTATTATCGAGGCTTGTTTGTTGATTGATGAAGAAAAAGTTCTAGCTTGTCAGCTAGCTCAGAAAGCAGGAGTAGACTTTGTCAAGACGTCAACAGGCTTCTCAACAGGTGGTGCAACCCTACCGGATGTTAAATTAATGCGCCAGACAGTTGGACCTGATATGGGGGTTAAGGCTGCTGGTGGTGCTCGTTCTTATGCAGATGCTGTTGCCTTTGTTGAAGCTGGAGCTACTCGTATCGGAACATCTTCTGGTGTAGCAATCTTAAAAGGAGAGTTAGCAGATGGCGACTACTGAGTTGATTGATTTAGCGATTGAAACTAGTAAAAAAGCTTACGTTCCCTACTCACATTTTCCGATTGGCGCTGTTTTGGTAGCCAAGGACGGAAGTATCTATACAGGGGTTAACATTGAAAATGCTAGCTACCCCTTGACCAACTGCGGTGAGAGAACAGCCATTTTTAAAGCTGTCTCTGAAGGACAACGTGAGTTTTCAGAATTGATTGTTTACGGTCAAACTGAGAAACCTATTTCTCCTTGTGGAGCTTGTCGCCAAGTTATGGTCGAATTTTTTGAACAAGATCTAAAGGTGACTCTAGTTGCCAAAGATAAATCGACGGTCGAGATGACGGTCGGGGAATTACTTCCATACTCATTTACAGACTTGCATTAGTCTGCGTCACTCTTTGAGTGACAATGGTCCTTGTGGCCAATCAATCCATACTTGCAACTTCGTTGCGCATCTTATTTAGGAGGTTCAGTAATGAACAAGAAACAATGGCTAGGCCTTGGTCTAGTTGCAGTAGCAGCATTTGGACTTGCTGCATGTGGTAATCGCTCTTCTCGTAACGCAGCTTCTTCATCTTCTGATTTGAAGACTAAAGCAGCTATCGTTACAGATACTGGTGGTGTTGACGACAAATCATTCAACCAATCAGCTTGGGAAGGTCTTCAAGCTTGGGGTAAAGAGCACAATCTTGCAAAAGATAAAGGATATACATACTTCCAATCAACAAGTGAAGCTGACTACGCTAACAACTTGAACCAAGCAGCAGGAAGCTACAACTTGATCTTCGGTGTTGGTTTTGCCCTTCACAATGCAGTTGAAGAAGCAGCGAAAGAACATACAGATTTGAACTATGTTTTGATCGACGATGTGATTAAAGATCAAAAGAACGTAGCAAGCGTAACATTTGCTGATAACGAAGCAGCTTACCTTGCAGGTGTAGCAGCAGCTAAAACTACTAAAACAAAACAAGTTGGTTTTGTAGGTGGTATGGAATCTGAAGTTATTTCTCGTTTCGCAGCTGGTTTCAAAGCTGGTGTTGAGTCAGTTGACCCATCTATCAAAGTACAAGTAGACTATGCTGGTTCATTTGGTGATGCCGCTAAAGGTAAAACAATCGCTGCAGCTCAATACGCTGCAGGTGCAGACGTAATCTACCAAGCAGCTGGTGGTACTGGTGCAGGTGTCTTCTCAGAAGCTAAATCTTTGAATGAAAGCAAAAACGAAGGCGAAAAAGTTTGGGTTATCGGTGTAGACCGTGACCAAGTTGACGAAGGTAAATATACTTCTAAAGACGGTAAAGAATCAAACTTCGTACTTGCTTCTACTTTGAAACAAGTCGGAACAACAGTTCAAGATATCGCAAACAAAGCTGAAAAAGGTGAATTCCCTGGCGGTCAAGTGATCGTTTACTCATTGAAGGATAAAGGGGTTGATCTAGTAACAACTAACCTTTCTGAAGAAGGTAAAAAAGCTGTTGAAGATGCAAAAGCTAAAATCCTAGATGGTAGCATCAAAGTTCCTGAAAAATAATAGATAAAAGTCATTTCTTAGGGGAGCGGCCTGTGGCCGCTTCTTTAAGAATTGAGACAAATTGTTTTGTCTCAATAGAGCTTGCTAAAATTCTTTAGCAGGTTTTATTGAAATAAAATAAAACTCTGAAAGGAAGAGCACATGGCACACGAAAATGTCATTGAGATGCGTGAAATTACCAAAGTTTTCGGTGAATTTGTCGCTAACGACAAGATTAACCTTGAACTTCGTAAAGGTGAAATTCATGCACTTTTAGGAGAAAATGGAGCTGGGAAGTCCACTCTTATGAACATGCTAGCAGGGCTTCTAGAACCAACTAGTGGTGAAATTGTGGTCAACGGTCAAGTTGTAAAATTAGACTCGCCATCAAAAGCAGCTAGCTTAGGAATTGGGATGGTTCACCAGCACTTTATGTTGGTTGAAGCTTTCACAGTTGCTGAAAATATCATTTTGGGAAGTGAATTGACCAAAAATGGTGTCCTAGATATTGCTCGAGCAACTCGAGAAATTAACGAACTATCGGAGCGTTATGGTCTTGCTGTGGATCCTTCAGCCAAAGTAGCAGATATCTCTGTTGGTGCTCAACAACGTGTTGAAATATTGAAGACACTTTATCGTGGTGCCGATATTCTTATCTTTGACGAACCAACTGCCGTTTTGACGCCGTCAGAAATCGATGAGTTGATGGCTATCATGAAGAACCTGGTCAAAGAAGGCAAATCCATTATCTTGATTACCCATAAGTTGGATGAGATTCGCGCAGTATCTGATCGTGTTACAGTTATCCGTCGTGGGAAATCTATCGAAACAGTGGAGATTGCTGGTGCGACTAACGCTGACTTGGCAGAAATGATGGTTGGACGTTCTGTTTCCTTCAAAACTGAGAAGCAAGCACCCCAGCCTAAAGAAGTCGTTCTTTCCATCAAAGACTTGGTTGTTAATGAAAACCGTGGGGTTCCAGCAGTTAAAAATCTTTCTCTCGATGTTCGAGCTGGTGAGATTGTTGGGATTGCCGGGATTGATGGAAATGGTCAGTCTGAATTGATTCAAGCTATTACAGGACTTCGTAAGATTGAATCTGGTAGCGTAGAATTGAAAGGCCAATCTATCGTAGGTTTGCATCCTCGCCAAATCACTGAGCTAAGCGTAGGTCACGTTCCTGAAGACCGTCACCGTGATGGTCTGGTTTTGGAAATGATGATTTCTGAAAATATCGCTCTTCAAACCTACTATAAGGAACCTCTTAGCAAAAAGGGAATTTTAAATTATACGAATATCATTGACTATGCAAAAAAATTGATGCAAGAGTTTGATGTTCGCGCTGCTAACGAGATTGTTCCAGCTTCAGCCCTTTCTGGAGGAAATCAACAAAAAGCAATCATCGCTCGGGAGATTGATCGAAATCCTGATCTCCTCATCGTCAGCCAACCAACTCGTGGTTTGGACGTCGGTGCCATTGAGTACATTCACAAACGCTTGATTCAAGAACGTGATAATGGAAAAGCTGTCCTTGTAGTCAGCTTTGAACTAGACGAGATTCTAAATGTCTCAGATAGAATCGCTGTTATTCATGATGGTAAGATTCAAGGGATTGTAACACCAGAAACAACCAACAAGCAAGAACTTGGTGTCTTGATGGCTGGTGGTGAATTGGAAAAAGGAGAAGAGTGATGTCTAAAAAATTACAACAAATTTCGGTTCCCTTGATTTCTGTTATCCTTGGAATCTTGCTTGGAGCCATCGTTATGTGGATTTTTGGCTACGATGCTATTTGGGGTTATGAAGAGTTGTTCTACACAGCCTTCGGTAGTGTTCGTGGAATCGGTGAAATTTTCCGTGCCATGGGGCCATTAGTCTTGATTGCTCTTGGATTTGCAGTTGCGAGTCGTGCTGGCTTCTTTAACGTTGGTCTTCCAGGACAAGCACTCGCTGGTTGGGTTATGAGTGGCTGGTTCGCTCTTTCGAATCCAGATTTGCCACGTCCATTGTTGATTCTTGCGACAGTTGTCATTGCGTTGGTGGCTGGAGGAGTCGTTGGTGCCATTCCTGGTATTTTAAGAGCCTATCTTGGAACATCTGAAGTCATCGTAACCATCATGATGAACTACATTGTTCTCTATACAAGTAATGCCTTTATCCACTCTTTCCCGAAAGATATCATGCAAAGTACTGACTCATCAATTCGAGTAAGTGCAAACGCAACTTATCAAACACCTTGGCTTGCTGAATTAACAGGAAACTCTCGTATGAATATTGGGATTTTCTTTGCCATCATTGCAGTTGCAGTTATTTGGTTCTTGCTTAAGAAGACAACTCTCGGTTTTGAAATCCGTGCAGTTGGTCTCAATCCAAATGCTTCTGAATACGCAGGGATTTCAGCTAAACGCACCATTATTCTATCAATGATTATCTCAGGCGCTCTTGCAGGTCTAGGTGGAGCTGTAGAAGGACTTGGTACCTTCCAAAACGTCTATGTTCAAGGTTCATCATTGGCAATCGGATTTAATGGTATGGCGGTAAGTCTACTTGCTGCAAACTCACCGATTGGAATTCTCTTTGCAGCCTTCTTGTTCGGAGTGCTTCAAGTTGGAGCCCCTGGTATGAATGCAGCACAAGTACCATCAGAGCTTGTAAGTATCGTTACAGCCTCAATTATCTTCTTTGTCAGCGTTCACTACATCATCGAACGCTTTGTCAAACCAAGAAAACAACTTAAAGGAGGTAAATAAGGATGTCGATTACAACAATGTTAACCCTTATGGTTTCTTCAATGTTGATTTATTCAGCACCACTTATTTTCACAAGTATCGGAGGCGTTTTCTCTGAACGTGGGGGAGTTGTTAACGTTGGACTTGAAGGAATCATGGTTATGGGTGCCTTTTCTGGAGTTGTGTTTAATCTTGAATTTGCACAAGATTTGGGAGCATTAACTCCTTGGTTGGCTTTGCTAGTTGGTGGATTAGTTGGAGCTATCTTTTCACTGATTCATGCAGTAGCTACAGTTCATTTCCGTGCTGACCATGTTGTCAGTGGTACCGTACTTAACTTGATGGCGCCAGCCTTGGCTGTTTTCTTAGTCAAAGTGCTTTATAACAAGGGACAAACGGATAACTTAACGCAAACTTTTGGACGTTTTGATTTCCCTCTTTTGGCTAATATCCCAGTTATCGGAGATATCTTCTTCAAGTCAACAAGTTTACTTGGTTACCTAGCAATTGCCTTTTCATTCTTAGCATGGTTTGTCCTCTTTAAAACTCGCTTTGGACTTCGCCTCCGTTCAGTTGGTGAACACCCACAAGCAGCAGATACTTTGGGGATTAATGTCTACAAGATGAGATATCTTGGAGTTGTGATTTCAGGTTTCCTTGGAGGAATCGGTGGAGCTATCTACGCTCAGTCAATTTCCGTTAACTTCTCAGTTACGACCATCGTTGGACCTGGATTTATCGCACTTGCTGCAATGATTTTCGGTAAGTGGAATCCTGTTGGAGCTATGCTTTCAAGTCTCTTCTTCGGACTATCACAAAGTTTGGCGGTTATCGGTTCTCAACTTCCTTTCTTGCAAGGAGTTCCAGCCGTTTACTTGCAAATTGCACCATATCTCTTGACCATCGTCGTTCTAGCAGCCTTCTTTGGTAAAGCAGTTGCACCGAAGGCAGATGGTATCAACTATATCAAATCTAAATAAACAAAAAAGCGTCGGTTTGAAACTGACGCTTTATTGTTTAGGTTTTTGATGGGTAAGATTTAGTCCCCAGGGAACTAGGTTCTCAGTTTTGTTTTGAATACGATTGATGTTATCCTTATGGCGAATGATAATTAAGCTTGCGAGGGCTAGGATAATCACTACAAATAATATATCGTAACTTGGCAGTAGGAAACCGATAAGCGGAAAGAGAATCACCCCAAGTACAGCAGCAAGGGCAGCAGTAACACTAGAGAGAGAAATCATACTGCCTAGATAAAGAGTGCCGAAGAAAACAACTGCTAGATAGAGGCAAAATAGAGGAGCAAATCCGAAAATGACTCCAGCACTAGTTGCGACAGCTTTTCCTCCTTTAAAGCCTGCAAATACTGGGAAGGTATGCCCAATCACAGCCAAAAGGCCAAAGACTAGAGGTGAAACACCTTGAACATGAAAGATAAGTGGGAGTAAGGTTGCGATGGTTCCTTTGAAAAAGTCAATCACGAAGGTTGCCATACCCGCTTTCTTACCTAGGATTCGAAAGGTATTGGTCGTTCCAGTATTACCAGAACCATGTTCTCTTAGATTAATCTTAAAGAAGATTTGCCCGATCCACAGTCCTGAAGGGATAGAACCCAATAAATAAGCTAAAATTAATAATACTATTGTCATCATGCTTCTATTATACCATGAAATAGGAGAGAAACGGAAAGGAATCTTTTCTCAATTTGTGACATCTGATACTTTATGTAAGTAGAAAATTTATATTATGAATACTATTGTTCGGAAATTAAGGCTAAAGTTTTAAAAATTCATGGAAATTTCTGAAAATCCTTGATTTTGTGTTTATTTATGCTATAATAGGAACAATTATTTTTAGGAGGTGGAATATGTCTTACTTATTCGAGATATTACCAAGTTTATTGAGCGGTGCTACAATGACTTTACAAGTTTTTGCACTGGTCTTACTCTTTTCAATCCCTTTAGGCATTTTGGTTGCCTTTTGCTTACAGGTCCATTGGAAACCCCTCCATTACATGATTGATATCTATATCTGGGTGATGCGCGGGACACCCTTGCTCTTGCAACTAATTTTTATTTATTATGTCCTGCCAAGTATCGGAATTCGACTCGACCGAGTACCAGCAGCCATTATTGCCTTCACGCTTAATTATGCAGCCTATTTTGCTGAAATTTTCCGGGGTGGGATTGCAACCATTCCTCAGGGGCAATATGAGGCAGCGAAAGTTTTAAAATTCAATCCTATCGATACCGTTCGCTACATCATCTTGCCACAGGTGACCAAGATTGTCCTACCAAGTGTATTTAACGAGGTTATGAGTTTGGTTAAAGATACTTCTTTGGTATATGCACTCGGTATTTCAGATTTAATCCTAGCCAGTCGTACTGCAGCCAATCGTGATGCTAGCTTGATTCCAATGTTTCTAGCAGGAGCTATCTATCTTCTTATGATTGGTATCGTTACAATCCTAGCTAAGAAACTTGAGAAAAAGTTCAGCTACTATAGATAGGAGGTTTTCCATGTTAGAGTTAAGAAATATCAGCAAAAAATTTGGAAAAAAAGAAATTTTATCCAATTTCAGTTTAACAATTCCTGAAAAACAGATTTTGGCTATCGTTGGTCCTTCTGGTGGTGGGAAGACTACCTTGCTTAGAATGTTAGCTGGACTAGAAACCATTGATTCAGGAGAGATTTTTTATAATGGAGAATCCCTACCTTTGGATGAACTTGAAAAGCGTCACTTGTTAGGTTTTGTCTTTCAAGATTTTCAGCTTTTTCCTCACTTATCCGTTATGGAAAACTTGATCTTGTCACCTATCAAGACTATGGGGATGTCTGAAGCAGATGCTAAGAAGAAGGCAATCGACTTACTCGCTCGTCTAGGTCTTGAAGCTCATGCGGATGCCTATCCATATTCTTTATCTGGTGGTCAAAAGCAACGGGTTGCCTTAGCACGTGCGATGATGATAGATCCAGAAGTGATTGGGTATGATGAACCAACTTCTGCCCTTGATCCAGAGTTGCGTCTCGAAGTTGAAAAACTGATTTTACAAAATCGAGACTTAGGCATGACGCAGATTGTCGTGACCCACGACCTCCAGTTTGCAGAGAATATTGCTGACCAGATTCTCAAAGTAGAGCCTAAGTAGGAGGTGTCTATGAATCGAAAGAAAATCAGCCTTGTTTTGGTATTCTTTCTGGCTTTTTTCCTGGTAGGATGCACGCAAAAAGCTAGCAATCCTAAAGTAGATAATTGGGAAAAATACCAACAACAAGGAAGCATTACTATTGGATTTGACAATACCTTTGTTCCTATGGGATTTGAAGAAAAGAATGGGCAATATGTTGGATTTGATATTGACTTAGCCCAAGCTGTTTCTGAGAAACTGGGGTTCAAGGTACAGTTTCAACCCATTGATTGGGATATGAAGGAAACAGAACTTCAAAATGGGACTATTGATGCAATCTGGAATGGATATTCGGCGACTGATGAACGCCGTGAGAAAGTAGCCTTTACAATACCGTATATGGAGAATCAGCAGGTTCTCGTGTCAAAAAAATCGCAAAATATCCAGTCAGTTTCGGATATGAAAGATAAGATTTTGGGGGCCCAAGCAGGTTCTTCTGGTTATCTAGATTTTGAAGCTCAACCTGACCTGTTGAAAAATATCGTAAAAGATCAAAAAGCAAACCAGTATCAGAGTTTTAATGAAGCCTTGATTGACTTGCAAAATGATCGGATTGATGCTCTTTTAATTGACCGTGTCTATGCCAACTATTATCTTAAAACAGAAGGTCTTTTAGACCAATATGAGATTTTTCCAGCAGGTTTTGAGAGTGAGTCTTTTGCAGTCGGAGTAAGACCGGCTGATAAGACTTTGCTAGAAAATTTAAATAAAGCTTTTGTGGAGCTCTATCAAGAAGGGAAATTCCAAGAAATCAGCCAAAAATGGTTTGGTGAAGATATTGCAACAAGTCAAGTTAAAGGAAAAGAAAACTGAGACTCTCGTCTTGGTTTCTTTTTTTAGGGCGGGAATGAGTGATTTTTTTACTAAATAGGACTTGTGAATAGGCTTTTAACTTGAAAATTTTGCAAAATCCTTAGAAAACCTGTAAAATAGAAAAGATGAACAAATAGGAGGTTCCTTGTGTCAAAAAAGGAAATCAATATTAACAATTATAATGATGACGCCATTCAGGTGCTAGAAGGGTTGGATGCGGTCCGTAAACGTCCAGGGATGTATATCGGATCGACTGACGGTGCTGGTCTCCATCACCTAGTATGGGAAATTGTCGATAATGCAGTCGATGAAGCCTTATCTGGATTTGGTGATCGTATTGATGTAACGATTAATAAAGATGGAAGTTTAACGGTTCAAGACCACGGACGTGGGATGCCGACTGGGATGCATGCTATGGGGATTCCAACGGTTGAGGTCATCTTTACCATTCTCCACGCTGGAGGAAAATTCGGTCAAGGTGGTTACAAGACCTCTGGTGGTCTCCACGGGGTTGGATCTTCAGTCGTAAATGCTCTCTCTAGTTGGCTCGAAGTAGAAATTACACGTGATGGGGCTGTTTACAAACAACGCTTTGAAAATGGTGGGAAGCCAGTAACCACTCTTGAAAAGGTTGGAACGGCACCTAAGTCTAAAACGGGTACCAAAGTGACCTTTATGCCGGATGCTAGTATCTTTTCTACGACAGACTTCAAGTACAATACCATTTCAGAGCGTCTCAATGAGTCAGCCTTTCTCTTGAAAAATGTAACCTTGTCATTAACGGACAAGCGAACAGACGAGTCAATCGAGTTCCATTATGAGAATGGAGTTCAGGACTTTGTTTCCTACCTCAACGAGGACAAGGAAACCTTGACACCAGTTCTCTACTTTGAAGGGGAAGACAATGGTTTCCAAGTGGAAGTAGCCCTCCAGTATAATGATGGATTTTCAGATAACATCTTGTCCTTTGTTAATAATGTCCGTACCAAAGACGGTGGAACGCATGAGACAGGGCTTAAGTCTGCCATTACCAAAGTCATGAACGACTATGCGCGAAAAACTGGCCTTCTCAAAGAAAAAGATAAAAATCTTGAAGGATCCGATTACCGTGAAGGTTTATCAGCTGTTCTTTCTATCCTAGTTCCTGAAGAACATTTACAATTTGAAGGACAGACTAAGGACAAACTAGGAAGTCCACTTGCTCGTCCCGTTGTAGATGGGATTGTAGCTGATAAGTTGACCTTCTTCCTCATGGAAAATGGGGAGTTGGCTTCTAATCTGATTCGCAAAGCCATCAAGGCTCGTGATGCCCGTGAAGCGGCTCGTAAGGCGCGTGATGAGAGTCGTAATGGCAAGAAAAATAAGAAAGATAAGGGCTTGCTGTCTGGGAAATTGACCCCAGCCCAGTCAAAAAATCCAGCTAAGAACGAACTCTATCTGGTCGAGGGGGACTCTGCCGGTGGTTCTGCCAAACAAGGTCGTGACCGCAAGTTCCAGGCTATCTTGCCTCTTCGTGGTAAGGTGATCAATACAGCAAAAGCCAAGATGGCAGATATCCTCAAAAATGAAGAAATCAACACCATGATTTATACCATCGGTGCTGGTGTTGGGGCAGACTTCTCGCTTGAAGATGCCAACTATGACAAAATCATTATCATGACCGATGCCGATACCGACGGTGCCCACATTCAAACACTTCTCTTAACCTTCTTTTACCGCTATATGCGTCCGCTAGTTGAGGCAGGTCATGTTTATATCGCCCTTCCACCTCTTTACAAGATGTCAAAAGGGAAAGGTAAGAAAGAAGAAGTGGCCTACGCTTGGACAGATGGTGAGCTAGAAGAACTACGTAAGCAGTTTGGTAAAGGTGCTACCCTCCAACGCTACAAGGGACTTGGTGAGATGAATGCGGACCAACTATGGGAAACAACCATGAACCCAGAAACTCGTACCCTTATCCGTGTTACGATTGAAGACCTAGCCCGCGCAGAACGTCGCGTCAATGTCCTCATGGGTGACAAGGTTGAACCACGCCGTAAGTGGATCGAAGACAATGTCAAGTTTACACTGGAAGAAGCGACTGTGTTTTAAAATTAGGATATAAATACAAATGGAGGACAAGATATGTCTGAAAATCTAAGTGAAGAGCAAGTTAAAGAAGCTCTTGAAAGTGGCTATGCGCAATCTGAGGCCTTATTAAACGATAAAGATGAATTAGATGATTTTTTGTACCGTTTGGAGCAAAAAATAAAAGAGATGCCATTGGTTGGTAAGAAATTTACAATGATCCCAGTCATGATTTCTTTAGTGAAAAATTATGTTCAAGGAAAATATACCACGGTTCCTTATGGGACTATTTTAGCTGTTTTAAGCGCACTTATTTATTTCCTTTCCCCAATTGACATTATTCCAGATTTTATTCCGTTAGCAGGCTACTTGGATGATATGGCTGTTGTAGGACTTTGTATGAATATGGTCAAAATAGACATTGAAACCTATGATAAATGGCGTCAGTCTCAAGGATTGATCTGAAAAATCGTCTATAGTTCTTAATTTTAGCTCTCTAAAAGAGGTATACATCATGATAAGTTTATTGTATCATACTCCTTTTCTTGCGATAGTTTTGGCTATGGTTGCAGTTATGTTTATAACAGCTAAACAAGGAAAACCTGAGAAAATTCGCTTTCTTGAATTCTTACTATTAGCTATAGTAACCGCCTGTGTCTTTTTATTTGATAATCCTTTTAGATCCAATCCTTATGCAGGTTTGCTATTCTATACTTTTGACATTTTTATTTTCACACCAGCTAGCTTAGCTTTTGGATTCACAGCTATTTATAAGAGCAATAAACATCTCAAACATTATCCTAGTAGTTACTCAAAACTTCTTAGGCTAAATGCCTGGTTTTTAGAAATATTTTCAGTTATTAATTTCCTATTTTTAATGCTGACGGAAGAAATGGGAATTATGTTGCTGCTACCTTTTTTTGGATTTAGTTCTATCATTCAATTTATAGTCGGAGAGCTTGAAAGAAAAAGAGTTCAGAAGGTAAAGGAGGTCGAATAGTGAACAGTTCTTTAATAATGATATTTTTCTTTTTCGAAATCATTGTTATCGCTGGTATAATTCTTGATGCAATCTCCAATAGAGAGGAAATAGAATATTCAAACTCATTAAGTTCCTTAGTATTTATGGCGTGTAATATTGGTGTGTTCGTATTATTTAATCCGTCTATAGACGACCCCTACTTAGAAGTATTTTTAAGGATATTTTATTTACTAACCCATATACCTTTAAGTTTAACTTATGCGATTACTACTCTTTATAAAAGTATCAAACACATCAAGTATTTTCCTAGTAAGTTTGATCGGATATTAATATGCAACGTTACGATTATATTTCTCCTCTCAATTGTAAATGTTTTTGTATTGTTTAGAGAAACGAAAGAAATTTATATACTTATTTTCTTGCAAGGCCTTTTTTCAGGAATTCAATTCCTACTTTGGATACTTGAAAGAAAAAGAGTTCAGAAGCTTCTTAAGCAAAGAAATGAAGATCCTGTTATTCAGAACTTAGAGACCACTGAGGATGAACCGCATGAGGACTGACCAGGAAATGCTTGACCTGATTTTACAAATAGCTAAAAAGTTACAGGTTGATGCTGTGGCCCTATCTGGTTCGCGTACAAACCAAAAGATTCAAACAGATGAATTTCAAGACTATGATGTGGTCTATATTGTGGATGATTTGGATAATTTGACAAGCAATCTATCTTGGCTGGACCAGTTCGGCAAACGTATCGTAGAGCAAGAAGTGACTCTTGGACATCGCCGTTTATTTCTCATGCTTTTTGAAGATGGGAATCGCATTGATTTAACCCTCTGTCCTAAAGAAGATATCAACGAGTGGGTGGATAGCGAGGCTTGCTTCACAGTTTTAGTAGATGATAAGGGCTTGTTTGAGTCTTATTCTTCCAGTCCAGAGCGTTTCTGGATACATCCAGCTAGTGAGACGGATTTTAAAAAAGCCTGCAATGAATTTTGGTGGGTGTCAGCTTATGTGGTTAAAGGAATTTGTCGTAAGCAAGTCATCTATGCGACGGATCATCTCAAAACCATCCGCAGCCGCTACAAAAAACGCAAACCTGCTATGAAGGTAACGGAAGCAGTGGTGAGTGTTAATTAAGTCTGACAGATTTGGAGGAATAGAAGATGATTATCAGACCTGCAAGCAGAAAAGATTGTCAAGCTATTTATAGCCTTTATCAAAGTGAAAAATGGCTTTCTTTTACAGAGGAAAAAGTGACATCTCTATTTTCAACAAATCTGTCTCATTACTTGGTGCTTGAAGAGGACCAGAAAATCCTTGGCTTTGCCCGTTATCTGACGGATGAAGTGATGACGACCTTTTTAGCTGAAATAATTATTGATAAATCCCGCCGCAGAAAAGGACTGGGACAGCAGCTGATTGAGGAGATCCACAAAAAATATCCTTTGACACGGATTGAATTAATATCTGAAGCAGATGGATTTTATCGGTCAATAAGTTTTAAGCCTGTTGGTACAGGATTTAGAAAATCTGAATGAAAGGAGACAGCCAATGACGCTTGACAACAAACTGGGTCTGACAGATTCGCTTGAACTAGCCAAGATGGTTATGCGACGGAGGCTGCCCAAACCTGTCTAGACTTTGCTTTTCAGCAGGCTGGCTTGTCAGAAGTTTACTCTTTTACATCCTTACTCAATCAACTTTCGCAAAAAGTTATGCAAAAACTGAGCATGGAATTTGTCAAAGAATTTGATAATTAAAAAGTTCCAGCAGACAGTCTGCTTTATAGACATGTCCTATACAGAATCAAGAGTTTCCACTAAAAAGGCAGGTATTCCAATGAGAACTGAAACCGAGATGTTTGATGTGATTTTGCAAACCGCAAAAGTGCTACAAGTCGATGCAGTCGCCATGTCCGGCTCGCGGACAAATCCAAAAGCACCAAAAGATGAGTTTCAGGATTACGATGTGGTCTATGTCGTGGACGACTTAGATAATCTGACGAGTGACCTTTCTTGGTTAGACCAGTTTGGCACACGTATCATTGAGCAACATAATATCCTAGGCAACCGTCGTCTCTATATCATGCTATTTGAAGATGGCAATCGGATTGATTTAACCCTCTGCCCCAAAGACCACATTCAAGAGTGGGTAGAAAGCGAAGCGGATTTTACGGTGCTAGAGGACACTAAGGGCTTGTTTGAGACCTATTCTCCAAGTCCAGAGCGTTTCTGGATACATCCAGCTAGTGAGACGGATTTTGAAAAATCTTGTAATGAATTTTGGTGGGTGTCAGCCTACGTGGTCAAAGGAATTTGTCGAAAGCAAGTCATCTATGCGACGGATCATCTCTACGGTATTTGCCAGCAAGAACTCTTGAAAATCTTAGCTTGGCAGGTGGCAAGTGATAGAGAAGCAGTCGGCATCGGTAAAAACTACAAGTATCTCTTTAACTACTTGACTGCTGAGAAGGAGAAGGAATTCTCAAATCTACTTGATTTCTCAAGTTTAGACAAAATCACTCAGTCTTTATTGGCTACGATGCAACTTTTTCACCAAGAAGCTCAAAGGCTTGCCCAAAAGATGGGCTTAGACTACGATAGGGAAGTAGCTGAGAAGATGATTGAGTATGCTGAGGAGAAACTTCAAAACACTAATTAAATAAAGAACATAATTCATAACTTTAAACTACAGAAAGGATAGTTTAGTTATATAAAGTAACTGAACACCTTTGTCTATAAAAACCTACTCTACATTCTTTGAAAGGAGTTGAACACGCCCTAAATGCTGTGTGAAAAAGATAAATTCTCTTGAGAGCGTCGCTCGCTTTAAGAATTTCCTATTTTCACTTTGCATTTTACGGGCTTTGTATCCTATATGAGTAACATTCAAAACATGTCCTTGGAGGACATCATGGGAGAGCGCTTTGGTCGCTACTCCAAGTACATTATTCAAGACCGGGCTTTGCCAGACATTCGTGATGGATTGAAGCCGGTTCAACGTCGTATTCTTTATTCGATGAATAAGGATGGTAATACTTTTGACAAGAGCTACCGTAAATCAGCCAAGTCTGTCGGGAACATCATGGGTAATTTCCACCCACATGGAGATTCTTCTATCTATGATGCTATGGTTCGTATGTCTCAGGACTGGAAAAACCGTGAGATTCTAGTTGAAATGCACGGGAACAACGGTTCCATGGACGGAGATCCACCTGCGGCTATGCGTTATACAGAGGCCCGTTTGTCTGAGATTGCAGGCTATCTCCTTCAGGATATCGAGAAAAAGACAGTTCCTTTTGCTTGGAACTTTGACGATACCGAGAAAGAACCAACTGTCTTACCAGCAGCCTTTCCAAATCTCTTAGTCAATGGTTCAACTGGGATTTCAGCTGGTTATGCCACAGATATTCCACCGCATAATTTGGCCGAAGTTATTGATGCTACGGTTTATATGATTGACCATCCGACTGCCAAGGTTGATAAGTTGATGGAATTCTTGCCTGGACCAGACTTCCCTACGGGAGCTATCATCCAAGGTCGTGATGAGATTAAAAAAGCCTATGAAACTGGGAAAGGACGCGTGGTTGTTCGTTCCAAGACTGAAATTGAGAAGCTAAAAGGTGGTAAGGAACAAATCGTTATCACTGAGATTCCCTATGAGATTAATAAGGCTAACTTAGTCAAGAAAATTGATGAAGTTCGTGTCAATAACAAGGTGGCAGGTATCGCTGAGGTTCGGGATGAGTCTGACCGTGATGGTCTTCGTATCGCAATTGAACTCAAGAAAGATGCGAACACGGAGCTCGTTCTCAACTACCTTTTCAAGTATACTGACTTGCAAATCAATTACAACTTCAACATGGTGGCGATTGACAATTTCACACCTCGTCAGGTTGGGATTGTACCAATCTTGTCTAGCTATATTGCCCACCGTCGTGAAGTGATCTTGGCGCGTTCTCGCTTTGACAAGGAAAAGGCTGAAAAACGTCTCCATATCGTGGAAGGTTTGATTCGCGTTATCTCAATTTTGGATGAAGTCATTGCCCTTATCCGTGCTTCTGAGAATAAGGCTGATGCCAAGGAAAACCTCAAGGTCAGCTATGATTTTACAGAAGAACAGGCTGAGGCCATTGTTACCTTGCAATTGTATCGTTTGACCAATACAGACGTGGTTGTCTTGCAAGAAGAAGAAGCAGAACTTCGTGAAAAGATTGCTATGCTTGCAGCTATCATCGGTGATGAACGAACTATGTACAATCTCATGAAAAAAGAGCTTCGTGAGGTCAAGAAGAAATTTGCGACACCTCGATTGAGTACTTTAGAAGATACAGCAAAAGTCATTGAGATTGATACAGCTAGCCTTATCGCTGAAGAAGATACTTACGTTAGCGTGACTAAGGCAGGTTATATCAAACGGACTAGCCCTCGTTCCTTTGCAGCTTCAACCTTAGAAGAAATTGGTAAACGGGATGATGATCGATTGCTATTCGTTCAAAATGTGAAAACTACCCAGCATCTTTTAATCTTTACAACGCTTGGGAACGTCATTTATCGACCAGTCCATGAGTTGGCAGATATTCGTTGGAAGGATATCGGAGAGCATTTGAGCCAGTCTATTACAAACTTTGAAACCAATGAAGAAGTGCTCTATGTAGAAGTTGTTGATCAATTTGATGATGCGACAACTTATTTTGCAGCAACACGACTTGGACAAATCAAACGCGTAGAACGCAAAGAATTCTCTCCATGGAGAACCTACCGTTCTAAATCTGTCAAGTACGCTAAGTTGAAAGACGATACTGACCAGATTGTAGCAGTAGCTCCGATTAAATTGGATGATGTTCTGTTGATCAGTCGAAACGGTTATGCCCTCCGCTTTAACATCGAAGAAGTGCCAGTTATCGGTGCCAAAGCTGCAGGGGTCAAAGCCATGAATCTCAAAGCAGATGATGTGATACAAGCAGCCTTTATCTGCAATACATCTTCTTTCTACCTTTTAACGCAACGTGGAAGCTTGAAACGTGTTTCAACAGAGGAAATTCCAGCAACCAGTCGTGCCAATCGTGGCCTTCAAGTCTTGAGAGAATTAAAGAGTAAACCCCATCGCGTATTCTTGGCTGGAGCGGTCTCAGAACAAGGATTTGTTGGAGATCTCTTTAGTACAGAAGTAGAAGATGGAGAACAAACACTTGTGATTCAATCAAATAATGGAACGATTTACGAATCAATCCTACAAGATTTGAATCTATCAGAACGTACAAGCAATGGAAGCTTTATCTCAGATAGCATTTCTGATGAAGAAGTTTTTGATGCTTATCTCAAAGAAATCTTTAAAGAAGACAAAGAAAATTAAAAATCGGTCCTAGTGACTGATTTTTAATAAGTAAAATTTTCAGAAAATTACAAATAATACTTGAATTTTTAGGAGAATAGTGTAGAATAGAACACAAAGCTTGATTAGAATAAAGGAGATTGTCATGACAGTTACGATCGATTGGGAAAATCTCGGTTTTTCCTATATGAAACTACCTTATCGTTATATCGCTTATTTTAAAGATGGACAATGGACTCAAGGAGAATTAACAGAAGATGCGACCTTGCATATTTCAGAATCATCTCCAAGTCTTCACTATGGACAGCAAGCATTTGAAGGATTGAAAGCCTATCGTACAAAGGATGGTAGCGTACAACTCTTCCGTCCAGATGAAAATGCTAAACGTCTACAACGTACCTGTGATCGTCTCTTGATGCCACAAGTTCCAACAGAAATGTTTGTAGAGGCTTGTAAAGCCGTTGTTCGTGCTAATGAGGAATACGTACCACCTTATGGAACTGGTGGAACCCTCTACCTCCGTCCACTCTTGATTGGTGTTGGAGATATCATTGGGGTAAAACCAGCTGAGGAGTATATTTTTACTATCTTTGCTATGCCAGTTGGAAATTACTTTAAGGGTGGATTGGTTCCAACAAACTTCTTGATTCAAGATGAGTATGACCGTGCTGCACCAAATGGAACAGGGGCTGCCAAGGTCGGTGGGAACTATGCAGCTAGTCTTTTGCCAGGAAAAATGGCTAAATCTCGTCATTTCTCAGATGTTATTTATCTTGACCCATCAACTCACACCAAGATTGAAGAAGTTGGTTCAGCAAACTTCTTTGGGATTACAGCTGATAATGAGTTTGTAACGCCATTGAGCCCATCAATCTTGCCATCCATTACCAAGTACTCATTGCTTTACTTGGCAGAGCATCGTTTGGGCTTGAAACCTGTTGAGGGGGATGTACCAATTGATAACCTGGATCGATTTGTAGAAGCCGGTGCCTGCGGTACTGCGGCAGTTATCTCACCTATTGGGGGAATCCAACACGGTGATGACTTCCACGTTTTCTACAGTGAGACAGAGGTTGGTCCAGTAACTCGTAAACTATACGATGAATTGACAGGTATCCAATTTGGTGACATTGAAGCACCAGAAGGTTGGATTGTAAAAGTAGATTAAAAATTATTAAAGGAGATCTTTATGAAAACGAAAAAGTGGATGTTAACAGCAGGAGTGGTCCTGAGTACAGCAGTTCTTCTTGTAGCTTGTGGGAAAGCTGACAAGGAAGCAGATGCGCCTACAACTTTCTCTTATGTCTATGGAGTAGACCCATCATCTTTGGACTACAGTATCGCAACTCGTACTTCAACAACTGATATCATCGGTAACGTCGTTGATGGTTTGTTGGAAAACGATGAATATGGGAATTTGATTCCTTCCCTTGCTGAGGATTGGAGTGTCTCACAAGACGGTTTGACTTATACTTATAAACTTCGTAAAGGAGTTAAATGGTACACATCAGAAGGTGAAGAATACGCTGAGGTAACAGCACATGACTTTGTTACTGGGTTGAAACACGTAGCAGATGGCAAATCAGACGGTGTCACTCTTATTCAAAACTCAATCAAGGGCTTGAATGAATATATGACTGGTGAGACTAACGACTTCTCAACAGTTGGGGTTAAGGCGGTAGATGATTACACTGTCCAGTACACTCTAAACGCACCTGAAACTTTCTGGAATTCAAAAGTAACTTCAGCAACTATGTTGCCAGTAAATGAAGAATTCCTCAAAGCATCAGGTAAGAATTACGGAACGGTCAGCCCAGCTGGTATTCTTTATAACGGTCCATATATCTTGAAGACATTGACTTCAAAATCTTTAATCGAATATGAAAAGAATCCAAATTATTGGGATAAAGATAAGGTTAAAATCGAGAAAGTTAAATTAACTTACTATGATGGTTCAGACCAAGAATCCTTGATTCGTAGCTTCTCTTCAGGTGTTTACACAACAGCCCGTCTCTTCCCAAGTAGCTCAAACTTTGCCTCAACTTTGGAACAATACGGAGATAAAATTACTTACAGCCCACAGGATTCAACTAGTTACTACTTTACCTTTAACGTAAACCGACAATCTTTCAATAAGACTGCGAAAACAAGTGAAGAACAGAAAACTTCTACAAAAGAAGCAATGTTGAACAAGGACTTCCGTCAAGCAATCAACTTTGCCTTCAACCGTCATTCTTATGCTGCCCAGCTCAATGGTGAAGATGGTGCGGATAAGATTATTCGTAATAGCTTAGTACCAGACAATTTCGTTCAATCTGGTGGTAAAAACTTTGGTGATATCGCTCAAAAAGAATTGGTCAACTATGGAGACCAATGGAAAGGTGTTGAGCTCGTTGACGGAAAAGATACCATCTACAATCTTGACAAAGCCAAAGCTTCATTTGAAAAAGCTAAGAAAGAATTGGAAGCAAAAGGTGTAACCTTCCCAATTCACTTGGATGTTCCAGTTGAGCAAACAGATACAATTGCTGTTCAACAAAGTAATTCCTTTAAACAATCAATCGAGTCAACACTTGGTTCTGAAAATGTCGTGATCGATGTTCTTCAAATGACTGATAACGAGAAGGAAAGCATTACATCTCAAGCACGTGTTCCTGCTCAAAAAGACTATGACTTGAACAGTACTGGATGGGCTCCAAGCTACCAAGATCCAGCAAGTTATCTCAATATCATGGATCCTAAGACCGGTTCTGCTATGAAACACCTTGGTATCACTAAAGGAAAAGACAAGGAAGTAGTAGCTCAACTAGGTTTGGACGAATATAAGAAACTCTTGGATGATGCAGTTTCTGAGACAAGCGACTTGGACAAGAGATATGAAAAATATGCTAAAGCTCAAGCGTGGCTTACTGATAGTTCTCTCTTGATGCCAACAGCTTCATCAGGTGGTTCACCAGTTGTCAGCAACATTGTTCCTTTCTCTAAACCATACTCACAAGTTGGTATTAAGGGTGATCCATACATCTTCAAGGGAATGAAATTGCAAAAAGAGATTGTATCAGCTAAAGAATACCAAGCAGCTCTTGAAAAATGGCAAAAAGAAAAATTGGAATCAAACAATAAATACCAAAAAGAATTAGAAAGTCATGTCAAATAAAACAGACTAGTACTTTTGGAATAAAGGGGCCTATATGGAATGGATTAAACTAATAGGGATAGTTATCGTTGTGATTGGTTTTATCTATAAATTAGATACCATAGCAACGGTAGTCTTAGCTAGTTTAGTTACAGCTCTAGTTTCTGGAGTTTCTCTTGTTGAGTTCTTGGAAATTTTGGGAAAAGAATTTAGTAATCAACGAGTTCTGACGATTTTTATGGTAACCTTGCCACTAGTAGGTTTATCTGAAACTTTTGGCCTCAAGCAACGTTCGATTGACTTGATTCAAAAGATAAAGGGACTAACAGTTGGAAGTTTTTATACAGTGTATTTCTTTTTTCGGGAACTCGATGGTTTCTTTGCCATTCGTCTTGGAGGACATCCGCAGTTTGTAAGGCCTTTGGTTCAACCCATGGGACAAGCAGCAGCAGAGTCTCAATTAGGTAGAAAATTAACGGAGCAGGAAAGCGAAGCGCTAAAAGCGCGTGCAGCAGCAAATGATAATTTCGCAAATTTCTTTGCTCAAAACACTTTCGTTGGTGCAGGTGGTGTCCTCTTGATAGGGGGCACACTGGACCAATTAGGTTACGAAAGTAATTATGCAGGAATTGCTTCAGCTTCGCTTATAGTTGCAGGAATTGCCCTATTTATAGTTGGGATTTACAATTACCTGTTTGATAGAAAACTGCTAGCAAATAAGGTTAGTAAAGGGAAAGAAGAATGACCAATCTAGCAAGACAGTTATTAGAGTTGACCTATATTGTGATTGGTTGTCAATTCCTTCATACAGCTTATTGTAGCTATAAAGATAAAACAAACCCAGTTCGCTTTGGAACGGCTGGGTTTTGGGCTTTATTGGGTATCAGTTTTATCGGTGGTTCCTATCTACCTTCTGTCTGTATTGGAGTTATCGTAGTGCTATTAGCCCTGCTAACTCTCTTTAAACAGGTTCGTATCGGAACCTTACCGTCTCTGGATGAAGTCAAGGCAAACATTGAAGCTAAACGACTAAAGAATAAAATTTTTATTCCAGTCATGTTAATGGCTTTGATTGCTTTGGTATTAGCAAAAATGATCCCTGAGTTTAGTAAGATTGCTATCAGTCTTGCAGCATTTTTTGCAACCATCTCTCTTTTATTGATTACTAAGAGTTCTCCTAGAAGTTTGTTAGCAGAAAACAATCGTATGGTTCAACAAGTTTCAACCAGTGGGATTGTGCCTCAACTTTTAGGTGCTTTAGGGGCAATATTTACCGTAGCAGGAGTTGGAGACCTGATTTCTCATTTGATAAGTGGTCTAATTCCTTCGGGTAGTCGTTTTATGGGTGTGGTAGCTTATGTCCTTGGGATGGTTTTATTCTCCATGATAATGGGTAACGCCTTTGCTGCCTTTACTGTTATTACTGCTGGAATTGGAGTTCCCTTTGTATTTGCCTTGGGAGCTGATCCAATCGTGGCTGCAGCTCTAGCAATGACGGCAGGTTGCTGTGGAACCTTATTGACTCCAATGGCGGCTAACTTTAATGCTTTACCGGCAGCTCTCCTGGATATGAAAGATCCAAATGGGGTTATCAAAGCGCAAGTAGGAGTAGCTGTTATCATGATCATCCTACATATATTTTTGATGTACTTTTTGGCATTTTAGCAAAGGAAATAAAATGAAAATATTAGTAACAGGTTTTGAGCCTTTCGGTGGTGAAAAGGTCAATCCAGCCTTGGAAGCTGTTAAATTATTACCGAAAGAAATTCATGGAGCTGAAATTCATTGGGTAGAAATCCCAACGGTATTTTATCGATCAGCAGAGGTTTTAGAAGCAGAAATTGAACGATATCAGCCAGATGCGGTGCTTTGCATTGGACAAGCAGGAGGAAGAGCTAGTCTAACTCCTGAGAGAGTCGCCATCAACCAAGATGATGCTAGAATTCCAGATAACCAAGGAAATCAGCCGATAGACACACCTATACGCCTGGACGGTCAAGCTGCCTATTTTAGCACACTACCTATTAAGGCAATGGTTCAAGCGATTAAAGAGGAAGAGTTGCCAGCTACAGTGTCCAATACAGCAGGAACCTTTGTTTGTAATCATTTGATGTACCAGGCTCTCTATTTAGCGGATAAAAAGTTTCCACATATGAGAGCAGGCTTTATGCATATTCCCTATATGACGGAACAGGTGATCAATAAACCTAATACAGCATCTATGAATTTAACTGATATCATCAGAGGTATCGAAGCTGCGATTGGTGCTATCGTAGATTATAAAGATAAGGACATAAAATTAGTGGGTGGGACAACTCATTAACAATGAGTCTTCCCTAGATTAAAAAATTAGATTTTGTCACAAAAACTCTTTATCAAGGTTGTGTTGATAAAGAGTTTTTTCTTGCCAGTTTTTTAAATTTCTTGTACAATAGGAAGAGTGAAAAGAGGTATCGTATGAGTAAAAAAGATAAAAAAATTGAAATTCAATTAGCAGACGCAACTGTTTTAGTTGGTAAAGAAAAGTATGAAGGGTATACTTTAACGATTGGTAAAAAGGTTATTGGTGAAATTGCTGAACTAGATAATCAATTTGCGATCATAAAGAATGGAAATGTCGATAGTTTTTATAAAAAACTTGAAAAAGCTGTGGAAATTTTGATTGAAAACTATAATTTAGCAAAATAAAGCTTGTTTTTTGTAATTTTTCATGATATAATAGTTTTTGTTGAACATTGGAGAGATAGCGAAGAGGCTAAACGCGGCGGACTGTAAATCCGCTCCTTCGGGTTCGGGGGTTCGAATCCCTCTCTCTCCATTTCACTTTTGGGGTATAGCCAAGCGGTAAGGCAAGGGACTTTGACTCCCTCATGCGTTGGTTCGAATCCAGCTACCCCAGTTCTTAGGTAATAAATTCAAGGATAAAAAGAAAAATATCTTAGGGTATTTTATTTTTATAATTGAAGGACGTGAACGATATAACATGTCTTTGCGGGTGCTTAGGAAAAAATTATAAGTATGTCAAGTTTAAGAAAAACTTGATTGTTGGAGGATTTTTTAGATGAACGAATTTGAAGATTTGCTAAATAGCGTTAGCCAAGTTGAGCCAGGTGATGTTGTTAGTGCTGAAGTATTGACAGTTGATGCTACTCAAGCTAACGTTGCAATCTCTGGAACTGGTGTTGAAGGTGTCTTGACTCTTCGCGAATTGACAAACGATCGCGATGCAGATATCAATGACTTTGTAAAAGTAGGTGAAGTATTGGATGTTCTTGTACTTCGTCAAGTAGTTGGTAAAGATACTGATACAGTAACATACCTTGTATCTAAAAAACGCCTTGAAGCTCGCAAAGCATGGGACAAACTTGTAGGACGCGAAGAAGAAGTTGTTACAGTTAAAGGAACTCGCGCTGTTAAGGGTGGACTTTCAGTAGAATTTGAAGGTGTACGTGGATTTATCCCAGCTTCAATGTTGGATACTCGTTTTGTACGTAACACTGAGCGTTTTGTAGGTCAAGAGTTTGATGCTAAAATCAAAGAAGTTGATCCTAAAGAAAACCGCTTCATCCTTTCACGTCGTGAAGTTGTAGAAGCAGCAACTGCAGCAGCTCGTGCTGAAGTATTTGGTAAATTGGCTGTTGGTGATGTTGTAACTGGTAAAGTTGCACGTATCACAAGCTTCGGTGCTTTCATCGACCTTGGTGGTGTTGACGGATTGGTTCACTTGACTGAATTGTCACACGAACGTAACGTTTCACCAAAATCAGTTGTAACTGTTGGTGAAGAAGTTGAAGTGAAAATCCTTGATCTTAACGAAGAAGAAGGACGTGTATCACTTTCACTTAAAGCTACAACACCTGGACCATGGGATGGCGTTGAGCAAAAATTGGCTAAAGGTGATGTTGTAGAAGGTACAGTTAAACGTTTGACTGACTTCGGTGCATTTGTTGAAGTATTGCCAGGTATCGATGGACTTGTTCACGTATCACAAATTTCACACAAACGTATTGAAAATCCAAAAGAAGCTCTTAAAGTTGGTCAAGAAGTTACTGTTAAAGTTCTTGAAGTTAACGCTGATGCAGAACGCGTTTCACTTTCTATCAAAGCTCTTGAAGAACGTCCAGCTCAAGAAGAAGGACAAAAAGAAGAAAAACGCGCTCCACGTCCACGTCGTCCAAAACGTCAAGAAAAACGTGATTTTGAACTTCCTGAAACTCAAACAGGATTCTCAATGGCTGACTTGTTCGGAGACATCGAACTTTAATCCATTCGAATTTGAATAAAATCCTTTGTTTTTAAAACAAGGGATTTTTCTTTTTTCTACTAGCATTTTTTGATATAATGGTTTTATGTTATATTCAGAAAAAGAATTACTTTATCAAACAATAAATGAACAGCTCTCTTATCTTTTAGAAGGAGAGCCCAATGTGTTGGCTAATCTATCAAATGCCAGTGCTCTGCTAAAAACAAGCTTTCCCAATACTGTTTTTGCAGGTTTCTATCTATTTGATGGGAATGAACTGATCTTGGGACCCTTTCAAGGTGGAGTTTCATGTGTACGAATCGCTCTTGGAAAAGGTGTTTGTGGCGAATCAGCAGCTAGTCGTCAAACAGTGATTGTTGGTGATGTAAAAACCTATCCAAACTATATTTCTTGCGATAGTAGTGCTCGTAGTGAAATTGTTGTGCCAATGGTTAAAGAGGGACGTTTTTTTGGCGTTTTAGATTTAGATTCATCTCTTGTTGATGATTATGATGAGTTGGATCAGAAATATCTAGAAGAGTTTGTTGCTATTTTGTTAGAGAAAACCGAATGGAATTTTTCAATGTTTGAGGAGAAAGCTTAATGTATCAGGCCCTTTATCGAAAATATAGAAGTCAAACATTTTCACAGTTAGTAGGTCAAGAAATTGTTGCCAAAACTCTTAAACAAGCTGTAGAGCAGGAAAAAATCAGCCATGCCTATCTATTTTCAGGGCCTCGTGGAACTGGAAAAACCAGTGTAGCCAAAATTTTTGCCAAGGCTATGAACTGCCCTAATCAAGAGGGAGGAGAACCTTGCAATAACTGTTATATCTGTCAGGCGGTGACAGACGGTAGCTTGGAAGACGTTATCGAAATGGACGCGGCCTCTAACAATGGGGTGGATGAAATTCGTGATATCCGTGATAAATCAACTTATGCTCCAAGTGTAGCTCAGTATAAGGTCTATATCATTGATGAGGTTCATATGCTTTCAACTGGAGCCTTCAACGCCCTTTTGAAAACTCTCGAAGAACCCACTCCTAATGTTGTTTTTATCCTAGCAACGACAGAGCTTCATAAGATTCCTGCAACCATTTTGTCTCGTGTTCAACGCTTCGAGTTCAAATCTATTAGAACTCAGGATATTCGAGATCATATCTTCCATATTTTAGAAAAGGAAGGGATTACTTATGAAACTGAAGCTGTTGAGATTATCGCTCGTAGAGCAGAAGGTGGTATGCGGGATGCTTTGTCCATTTTAGACCAAGCATTGAGCTTGACTCAAGATGCTAGATTAACAACAGCTGTTTCTGAGGAAATTACTGGGACTATTAGTCTAAGTGCTTTGGATAATTATGTGGCTGCCTTGGCACAAAAAGATGTGACTCGTGCTTTGGAAAATCTTAATTTGATTTTTGATAACGGAAAAAGCATGACACGATTTGTAACGGATTTGTTGCAGTATCTAAGGGATATTTTGATTGTCCAAACTGGTGGGGAGAATACTCACCATAGTGATCTCTTTAAGGATAACCTAGGTCTTTCACAGGCTGTTTTGTTTGAAATGATTGGAGTTTCGACAAGTAGTTTAGCTGATATCAAGGCTAGCTTACAGCCTAAGATTTATGCTGAAATGATGACCATTCGTTTGGCAGAGATAGATTCAAAACCAACATTATCAGATGATACAAGTGGAGAATTAGCCTCACTTAGAGAAGAAGTTGCGCGATTGAAACAGGCTCTGGCAAATGTTAACATGAGTCCTAAGCAGACTACACCAACACCGAGTCGTCCAGTTAACAGCAAGTCAGTTTATCGCGTAGATCGCAATAAGGTTCAGTCTATTCTTCAAGAAGCGGTTGAAAATCCTGATTTAGCCCGTCAAAATCTAATACGTCTTCAAAATGCTTGGGGAGAAGTTATTGAAAGCTTGTCAGGTCCTGATAAGGCACTTTTAGTTGGTTCTCAACCTGTTGCGGCTAATGAACATCATGCCATTCTTGCATTTGAGTCTAACTTCAATGCTGGTCAGACCATGAAACGTGATAATCTCAATACCATGTTTGGCAATATACTTAGTCAAGCAGCGGGATTTTCACCAGAGATTCTTGCTATATCTATGGACGAGTGGAAAGAAGTCAGAGCAGACTTCTCAGCTAAAGCTAAATCGTCTCAAGGTCAACCCGTTAAGGAAGAAGTTGAGGAATCTGTCCTCCCTAAAGGATTTGAGTTTTTAGCGGATAAAGTAACCATTGCAGAAGATTAAAAGGATTTTGTGACATAATACGATGAACAGACAACAATTTATAATTATGGCCTTATTTACTGCTGCTGAGACTTATTTCTTTAATGAATCCATCATGGAGCAACGGTATATTGTGGCCTTGCTTTGGGCTATTTTAATCCTAAGAAATTTTAGAGTCAGCTATATTATGGGTAAAATTGTCAACGCTATAGATGATCATTTTCGTGGAAAGAAGTAACCCTCAGCTTCTAGACAAAATTAAAGCCTTTTAGGCTTTTTTTTGTTATACTATTAAAGTATATTTATTGATATTTTATCGTTTTTTACTAGAAAACTAAGAACAATTTTATAGTGAAAATGGTAAAACGGATTGAAAAGAAAGGAATTATCATGTCAGTATTAGAGATCAAAGATCTTCACGTTGAAATCGAAGGAAAAGAAATTTTAAAAGGGGTTAACCTGACCCTTAAAACAGGAGAAATTGCCGCTATCATGGGACCAAATGGTACTGGTAAATCAACTCTTTCAGCCGCTATCATGGGAAATCCAAACTATGAAGTAACCAAAGGTGAAGTTTTGTTTGATGGCGTAAACATCCTTGAGTTGGAAGTGGACGAGCGTGCGCGTATGGGACTTTTCCTTGCAATGCAATATCCATCAGAAATTCCTGGAATTACCAATGCTGAGTTTCTTCGTGCAGCTATGAATGCTGGTAAAGAAGATGATGAGAAGATTTCAGTTCGTGAATTTATCACTAAGCTAGACGAAAAAATGGAATTGCTCAACATGAAAGAAGAAATGGCAGAACGTTACCTCAACGAAGGTTTCTCAGGTGGTGAGAAAAAACGTAATGAAATTCTTCAACTCTTGATGTTGGAACCAACTTTTGCCCTCTTGGATGAGATTGACTCAGGTCTTGATATCGATGCTCTTAAAGTTGTCTCTAAAGGTGTTAATGCTATGCGTGGTCAAGGTTTTGGTGCTATGATCATTACTCACTACCAACGTCTCTTGAACTATATCACGCCAGATGTAGTACACGTTATGATGGAAGGTCGTGTTGTACTTTCTGGTGGTCCAGAATTGGCGGCACGTTTGGAACGAGAAGGATACGCAAAATTAGCTGAAGAACTTGGCTATGACTACAAGGAAGAATTGTAATTCCCTCGTATCTTTTAGGAGAAGTAAATGACTAAAGAAACTATTAAACTTTTTTCAGAAATGCACGCTGAACCAAGCTGGTTGTCAGACCTCCGTCAAAAAGCTTTTGATAAGATTGAGAGTTTGGAATTGCCAGTCATTGAGCGTGTGAAATTTCACCGTTGGAATCTAGGTGATGGAACGATTACAGAAAGTGAGCCATCAGCAAATGTTCCAGATTTCACAGCTTTAGATAATCACTTGAAGTTGGTGCAAGTAGGAACGCAAACTGTTTTTGAACAAACTCCAGTTGAGTTGGCTGAACAAGGTGTTGTCTTCACAGACTTTCACTCAGCTTTAGAAGAAATTCCAGAACTCGTAGAAGAATTTTTCATGTCATCAGTGAAATACGATGATGATAAGTTGGCAGCCTACCATACAGCCTACTTTAACAGTGGTGCGGTTCTCTACATTCCTGATAATGTTGAGATTGCTGAACCAATCGAAGGAATTTTCTATCAAGATAGCGATAGCGATGTGCCATTTAACAAACATATCCTCATTATCGCTGGTAAGAATAGTAAAATTAGCTACCTCGAACGATTAGAGTCTCGTGGTGGAGGTAGTGCCAAAGCAACTGCTAATATCACAGTAGAAGTGATTGTTCGTTCTGGCGCGCAAGTGAAGTTTGCAGCCATTGACCGTCTAGGTGAGAACGTCACTGCCTATATTAGCCGCCGTGGTAAATTGGGCAACGATGCAAGTATTGACTGGGCTATCGGTGTCATGAATGAAGGAAACGTCGTTGCAGACTTTGATAGTGACTTGATTGGTAATGGTAGCCATGCAGATCTTAAGGTCGTTGCCCTATCAAGTGGTCGTCAGGTACAAGGGATTGATACACGAGTGACTAACTATGGTTGCAACTCTATTGGTAATATTCTTCAACATGGGGTTATCCTTGAAAAAGCAACTTTGACCTTCAATGGTATCGGTCACATCATCAAGGGTGCCAAGGGAGCAGATGCCCAACAAGAGAGCCGTGTTCTCATGCTTTCTGACCAAGCGCGTTCAGATGCCAACCCAATTCTCTTGATTGATGAAAATGATGTTACTGCAGGTCACGCAGCCTCTATCGGTCAAGTGGATCCAGAAGATATGTACTACCTCATGAGCCGTGGCTTGGACAAGGCAACTGCAGAGCGCTTAGTTGTTCGTGGTTTCCTTGGATCTGTTATCGTTGAGATTCCAGTCAAAGAAGTTCGCGATGAGATGATTGCAACGATCGAAGAAAAATTGTCAAAACGCTAAGGGGAAGCCTATGTTAGATGTAGAAGCGATTCGCAAGGATTTTCCAATTTTAGACCAGAATGTTAACGATGAACCTCTGGTCTATCTGGATAATGCTGCGACGACACAAAAACCACTAGCAGTTCTGGAAACGATTAACCGCTATTATGAGCAGGACAATGCCAATGTTCATCGTGGGGTTCATACCTTGGCGGAGCGTGCGACAGCTTCCTATGAGGCTGCTCGTGAAACCATTCGTAAGTTCATCAATGCAGGTTCGACAAAGGAAGTCCTCTTTACTAGAGGAACGACAACCAGTCTGAACTGGGTGGCACGTTTCGCTGAGGAATTCTTGACTGAGGGGGATCAAGTTTTGATTTCTGTCATGGAACACCATTCCAACATCATTCCTTGGCAGGAAGCTTGTCGAAATACCGGAGCTGAGCTTGTTTATGTCTATCTCAAGGACGGAGCTCTGGATATGGATGACCTGCGGGCTAAATTGACGGACAAGGTGAAATTTGTCTCCCTAGCTCACGCATCAAACGTTCTTGGAGTGGTTAATCCTATCAAAGAAATCACACAAATGGCTCACGAAGTTGGAGCCATCATGGTGGTGGATGGTGCTCAGTCTACACCTCATATTAAGATTGATGTGCAGGACTTGGATGTGGACTTATTTGCCTTTTCAGGTCACAAGATGGCTGGTCCGACTGGTATTGGTGTTCTTTACGGTAAAGAAAAATATCTGGAGCAAATGTCACCAGTTGAATTTGGTGGCGAGATGATTGATTTCGTCTATGAGCAATCTGCTAGCTGGAAGGAGTTACCTTGGAAATTCGAGGCAGGAACTCCCAATATGGCAGGTGCTATTGGACTTGCAGCAGCCGTGGATTATCTTGAAAACATTGGCATGGATGCCATTGAAGCCCATGAACAAGAACTGATTGCATATGTCTTTCCAAAATTGCAGGAAATTGAAGGATTGACCATTTATGGTTCGCAGGACTTGGCTCAACGTTCAGGTGTCATTGCCTTTAATCTTGGTGATCTTCATCCTCATGACCTTGCGACTGCTCTGGATTATGAAGGAGTCGCAGTTCGTGCCGGTCACCATTGCGCTCAACCTTTGCTTCAATATATGGATGTTCCAGCAACAGCTCGTGCAAGTTTTTATATTTACAATACCAAGGCAGATTGCGACAAGTTAGTCGATGCTTTACAAAAGACAAAGGAGTTTTTCAATGGCACTTTCTAAACTAGATAGTCTTTATATGGCAGTGGTAGCGGACCATTCGAAAAATCCCCATCACCAAGGGAAGCTAGAAGATGCTGAACAAATCAGTCTTAACAATCCAACTTGTGGTGATGTGATTAATCTCTCTGTTAAGTTTGATGCAGATGATCGTTTGGAAGATATCGCTTTTCTAAACTCTGGTTGTACCATTTCAACTGCCTCTGCTAGTATGATGACAGATGCAGTCTTAGGAAAGACCAAGCAAGAAATCCTAGAGCTTGCAACCATCTTTTCTGAAATGGTGCAAGGTCAAAATGATGAGCGTCAAGATCAACTTGGAGATGCAGCTTTCTTGTCAGGAGTTGCCAAATTTCCTCAACGAATCAAATGCGCAACCCTAGCTTGGAACGCCCTTAAGAAAACAATTGAAAATCAAGATAATAAATAAGACAAGCTTTCTTTGTCTTATAAATCATAGAAATAAAGAATGAAAGAAAGGATATTATGGCTGAAGAAAGAGTAGAACCAAAACCAATTGACCTTGGTGAATATAAATTTGGTTTCCATGACGATGTAGAGCCTGTCCTATCGACAGGAAAAGGATTGAATGAAGATGTCATTCGTGAACTATCAGCTGCTAAGGGAGAGCCTGAGTGGATGTTAGAATTCCGTTTGAAATCTTATGAAACCTTCAAAAAAATGCCAATGCAAACCTGGGGAGCAGACTTGTCAGAGATTGATTTTGATGACTTGATTTACTACCAAAAACCATCTGATAAACCAGCCCGTTCTTGGGATGAAGTTCCTGAAAAAATCAAAGAAACCTTTGAACGTATTGGGATTCCTGAAGCTGAGCGTGCTTATCTTGCTGGAGCTTCTGCCCAGTATGAGTCAGAAGTGGTTTACCACAACATGAAGGAAGAATTTGAGAAGTTAGGTATTATCTTTACTGATACAGATTCTGCCCTCAAAGAGTACCCAGACTTGTTTAAACAATACTTTGCTAAGTTGGTGCCACCGACTGATAACAAGTTGGCAGCCCTCAACTCAGCAGTATGGTCAGGTGGAACCTTTATTTACGTACCAAAAGGTGTCAAGGTAGATATTCCACTTCAAACTTACTTCCGTATCAACAACGAAAATACTGGTCAGTTTGAACGTACCTTGATTATCGTTGATGAGGGAGCAAGTGTCCACTATGTAGAAGGATGTACTGCGCCAACTTATTCAAGTAACAGTTTGCATGCTGCCATTGTAGAAATCTTTGCTTTGGATGGAGCTTACATGCGTTATACAACCATCCAAAACTGGTCTGATAACGTCTATAACTTGGTAACCAAACGTGCAAAAGCCTTGAAAGATGCGACTGTTGAGTGGATTGATGGAAACTTAGGTGCCAAAACAACCATGAAATACCCATCTGTTTACCTGGATGGAGAAGGGGCGCGTGGGACCATGCTTTCGATTGCCTTTGCCAATGCTGGACAACACCAAGACACTGGTGCTAAGATGATCCACAATGCTCCACATACAAGCTCGTCCATTGTGTCTAAATCCATCGCTAAAGGCGGAGGAAAGGTTGACTACCGTGGACAAGTGACCTTCAACAAGAACTCTAAGAAATCTGTCTCTCACATCGAGTGTGACACTATTATCATGGATGACTTGTCAGCATCAGATACCATTCCGTTTAATGAAATCCACAACTCACAAGTAGCTTTGGAACACGAAGCCAAAGTATCTAAGATTTCAGAAGAACAACTCTATTATCTCATGAGTCGTGGTCTGTCAGAATCTGAAGCAACTGAAATGATTGTCATGGGATTTGTCGAGCCCTTCACCAAAGAACTTCCAATGGAATACGCAGTTGAGCTCAACCGCTTGATTAGCTATGAGATGGAAGGATCAGTCGGATAAACTTTATGAACAGAAACTGAGGCTGGGACAAAAGTCCTAGCCTCTCAATTGTCTTTGGATTGTTGAGCAAGACGCAGTGGTTGAGTGGGCTCTACTACGCTGATTTCATCAGCTTTTACAGCCCTACTCAACTGTGCGGAGGTGGGACGACGAAATCGTATTCTAACGAATTACCGATTTCTGTCCCACTCTCAGTTTTTTTGATGAAAGATGCTAATAAATATTCACAAAAATCCTTATATATGATAAAATAATACAATCTTATAAATTGGGAGATGAATGATGAATATTTTTAGAACCAAAGACGTTAGTCTAGGTAAAACAGAAATGCATCGCCATTTAAAACTATGGGACTTAATTCTCTTGGGCATTGGTGCTATGGTGGGAACAGGTATTTTTACGATTACAGGAACTGCTGCAGCAACATTAGCAGGACCTGCCCTTGTGGTATCGATTGTAATTTCTGCTATCTGCGTGTCCTTATCTGCACTATTTTTTGCAGAATTTGCTTCTCGTGTTCCTGCAACGGGTGGAGCATATAGTTATTTATATGCAATTTTAGGAGAATTTCCAGCCTGGATTGCAGGTTGGCTGACTATCATGGAATTTATGACAGCTGTTTCTGGTGTCGCTTCAGGTTGGGCGGCCTATTTTAAGGGTTTGCTTAGCCATTATGGAATTTCCTTGCCACAAGCCTTGAATGGAACTTTTAATCCTGAACATGGTACTTACATTGATCTTTTACCAATTTTAGTAATTCTACTTGTTACAGGCGTTGTACTTTTAAATTCGAAAGCAGCTCTTCGTTTTAATTCTATTCTTGTTGTTTTAAAATTTTCTGCCCTTGCCTTATTTATCCTAGTTGGAATTTGGTACATTAAACCTGAAAATTGGTCAGATTTTGCACCATTTGGTTTTGGTCAAATTTATGGTGGAAGCACTGGAATTATGGCAGGTGCTTCACTAATGTTTTTTGGATTCTTAGGTTTTGAATCCATTTCTATGGCAGTTGATGAAATTCAAAGTCCACAAAAGAATATCCCACGTGGGATTGTTTTATCCTTAACCATTGTAACCATTCTGTATGCCTTGGTTACCTTGATATTGACAGGTATCATTCACTATAGCAAGCTCAATGTTGATGATGCAGTGGCTTTTGCTCTGAGAAGTATCGGTATTGGTTGGGCAGCTAATTATGTTTCACTCGTTGCAATTTTTACTTTGATTACGGTATGTATTTCCATGACTTACGCCTTGTCTCGAATGATTTATAGTTTGGCACGTGATGGGCTCATGCCTCAGAGTTTCAAACAAGTGACTAAGATCAGTCGTGTCCCTAAGAATGCGACCATTTTAACAGGTGTTGTTTCAGCGATTGCAGCGGGAATTTTCCCACTGGCAAGTATCGCAGCCTTTCTCAATATCTGCACCTTAGCCTATCTTATTCTCCTAGCCTACGGCATTATCAAACTGAGAAAAGATAAGGGTATGCCCAAAGAGGGAGAATTTAAAACTCCCCTGGTACCTTTTTTACCAATCTTGTCTATTCTAATCTGCCTTTCATTTATGCTTCAATATACCCTTGAAACATGGATGGCATTTGGACTAGCTTTATTAATAGGAGTTATTATTTACTTTGTTTATGGATATAACCATTCGACTGTAGCTAAAAATGAATAAAGAAAAAAATCGCGAATTTCGCGATTTTTCGATTTTTTATAACTTCTCGTTAACAAAACGAACGAAGCGATTCCACCAAACTTTTAAGAAGAAGGCTTTTTCGACATTTTTTTCTGCGACCATCTCAAAACTAGGTTTGTCAGTTGTAATGTATCCTTGACCAACTAGATCCTTGTCTTCATAAGTCAAATGTCCAACGACAGTTCCTGCATCTAGTGGAGCAGTGTGTTCAGTCGTGTCCGCTGTGTAAGTAATAGTTGATTGAGCTCGACTGCCCAGACGTTGTACGATCTTGATATCTTCTTTTGCGACCGCTGTAACACTATCATCTTTACCATCTAAGACAGGACTTTTACTATCTTCATAACTTTCTCCTTGTTTGACGATTGTCTGAAGAGTAAAGTTTGATGAGATGTAATCTAAAAGAGAAGAAGTAGCTGTAAAGCGTGCATATGGATTGGTATCTTGGTTGTTAGCGTTTAAAACAACAGTAATGATGCGCATTCCTTTTTCGACTGTAGTACCTACAAAGGATGCTCCAGCCTTATCAGTCGTACCAGTCTTAAGTCCATCAACACCACCACGGTAGGCAGGCATTCCTTCCAACATATAGTTGGTAGAATGAATTGTCATCCCTGCAAAAGTAGAAGAAGGTTTCTTTGTGATTTCTAAGACTTGAGGATACTTGAGGATGAGATTACGAGCTACGATAGCAACATCATAAGCGCTCAATTTGTTTTCATCATCTTTTTTAGATCCTGGATAGATATTATTTCCAAGAGTTTCATTATTGAGCCCTGTTGTATTGACGAGTGTAGCATCTTGAATTCCCCATTCTTGTAGTTTGGCCTTCATCATATCTACAAAGTCCTTCTCAGAACCGGCAATTTTTTCAGCTAAAGCGATAGCAGCACTGTTCGCACTAGATACTAAAGTAGCTTCTAATAACTCTTCAACAGTGTAATTTCTAGCTTCCATGGGCACATTACTAGCCGCAGAATTAGTTGTCAACTGGTAGGGGTAATCAGAAATTTCTACAGGAGTGGAAAGAGAGATTTTCCCCTGTTCCAAGGCTTCGTAAACGAGATATACGGTAAGCAATTTGCTAATAGAAGCAATTTCAACAGGTTGAGTAGCATCCTTTTCGTATAAAATCTTACCGCTATTAGCTTCAACAGCAATGGCATGTTTTGCTGCTACATCAAAATCTTGGGCAGCAACAGTTGTTGCTGAAGCGAATGAAAAGAGGGTTAATAAGGTTAAAAATAATTTCTTCATAGTAACTTTATTCTATCACAAAGACAAAAGATATTCTTGTTTTTGTGATGAAAGTTATCAATCTTTTTTGAAATATGGTAAAATAGGGAAAAGAGGAGGTGGCCTATGTTTCGGAGAAACAAACTATTCTTCTGGACAACTGAAATTCTACTAATAACCTTAATTTTCTATCTATGGAAAGAAATGGGTGCTATTATTACACCCTTTGTCAGTGTTGCAAATACAATCATGATTCCTTTTTTATTGGGAGGATTTTTGTATTATCTAACCAACCCAATTGTTATCTTTTTAGAGAAGGAATGCAAAATCAATCGAATCATTGGGATTTTGTTAACTCTTTGTGCCTTAGTTTGTGCACTCGTACTTAGTTTTGTTTATCTGCTGCCGATTTTGATTAATCAGTTAAGTAGCTTAATTTACTCGAGTCAAAACATTTACGGTCGTCTTCAAGATTTAGTCATTGAGTTATCAAAACATCCAGCCCTGCAAAATCTAGATATCCAACAAACTATTCAGCAACTGAACCTCTCCTATGTTGATATTTTGCAAAATATTTTGAACAGTGTGACAAATAGTGTTGGAAGTGTTCTATCTGCACTCGTAAGCACTGTATTGATTATCATCATGACACCAGTTTTCTTGATTTACTTATTACTTGATGGGCATAAATTTTTACCGATGTTAGAAAGAACTGTATTAAAACGAGATAAATTGAACATATCTGGTTTATTGACAAACCTAAATACAACTATTTCTCGTTACATTAGTGGAGTGTCTATAGATGCAGTTATTATTGGATGTTTAGCTTTTATTGGTTATAGTGTGATTGGTCTAAGATACGCCTTGGTCTTCGCCATTTTTTCTGGATTGGCTAATTTGATTCCGTATGTAGGACCAAGCATTGGCTTGATTCCAATGATCATCTCAAATCTCTTCACCGATCCTCATAAAATGATTATTGCTGTCATTTATATGTTGATTATTCAGCAAGTTGATGGAAATATTTTATATCCACGTATCGTGGGTGGAGTTATGAAGGTTCACCCGATTACTATTTTAGTCTTGCTTTTATTATCAAGTAATATTTATGGTGTGATTGGGATGATTGTTGCTGTTCCAACCTATTCCATTTTAAAAGAGATTGCTAAATTCTTAGCGCGACTGTATGAAAATCATAAGGAAGCGCAAGAAGTTGAAAAGCATCAATCAGAATAAAGATGTCGGGATAAAAAATCCCGACCTTTTTTTGATCATAGTATCTTTGGCGCTGTAGTTGATTGAACTTTTTAATGGTTTTAAACTCTCTAATCTCATATGATGAAACTTTAATTTTTTATACATAATTTTTACAAACAACTGAATGATTGAAGTCTTTCGGGGCTGAAAATAGGAAATTCAGACTTGGGTTATCGATTGATGATCTATCGCCTTTTGCTAAAATAAGCCTATTTATAGCTATTTTAAATAAATTGATAGAGGAAGTTGAGCAAGAATAAGAATAATTCACAAAAACTTTGTAAAACACTTGCAATTTAGCTGAAATTTGATAAAATAGTAAGGAAAGTTAGACTGTATTGCCTACTGTCTATCTATAAAATATATTTTATTGGAGGCTTTTACTCAAATGGCAAAAGAAAAATACGATCGTAGTAAACCACACGTTAACATTGGTACTATCGGACACGTTGACCACGGTAAAACTACCCTAACTGCAGCTATCACAACTGTTTTGGCACGTCGCTTGCCTTCAGCAGTTAACCAACCTAAAGACTATGCGTCTATCGATGCTGCTCCAGAAGAACGCGAACGCGGTATCACAATCAACACTGCGCACGTTGAGTACGAAACTGAAAAACGTCACTACGCTCACATCGACGCTCCAGGACACGCGGACTACGTTAAAAACATGATCACTGGTGCCGCTCAAATGGACGGAGCTATCCTTGTAGTAGCTTCAACTGACGGACCAATGCCACAAACTCGTGAGCACATCCTTCTTTCACGTCAGGTTGGTGTTAAACACCTTATTGTCTTCATGAACAAGATCGACTTGGTTGACGACGAAGAATTGCTTGAATTGGTTGAAATGGAAATCCGTGACCTTCTTTCAGAATACGACTTCCCAGGTGACGATCTTCCAGTTATCCAAGGTTCAGCTCTTAAAGCTCTTGAAGGTGACTCTAAATACGAAGACATCATCATGGAATTGATGAACACTGTTGATGAGTACATTCCAGAACCAGAACGTGACACTGACAAACCATTGCTTCTTCCAGTCGAAGACGTATTCTCAATCACTGGACGTGGTACAGTTGCTTCAGGACGTATCGACCGTGGTACTGTTCGTGTCAACGACGAAATCGAAATCGTTGGTATCAAAGAAGAAACTAAAAAAGCAGTTGTTACTGGTGTTGAAATGTTCCGTAAACAACTTGACGAAGGTCTTGCAGGAGATAACGTAGGTGTCCTTCTTCGTGGTGTTCAACGTGACGAAATCGAACGTGGACAAGTTATCGCTAAACCAGGTTCAATCAACCCACACACTAAATTCAAAGGTGAAGTTTACATCCTTACTAAAGAAGAAGGTGGACGTCACACTCCATTCTTCAACAACTACCGTCCACAATTCTACTTCCGTACTACTGACGTTACAGGTTCAATCGAACTTCCAGCAGGTACTGAAATGGTAATGCCAGGTGATAACGTGACAATCGACGTTGAGTTGATCCACCCAATCGCCGTAGAACAAGGTACTACATTCTCTATCCGTGAGGGTGGACGTACTGTTGGTTCAGGTATGGTTACAGAAATCGAAGCTTAATTCGATTTAGTTCCCAGAAGAACAATTATTTAAGTCAGACACTAAAAGAATCTTGCTATGCAAGGTTCTTTTTTTGCGATCAAAAGTGAGAGAGTTCCTTTTTTACAATTTCATAAAATCATGGTAAAATGGTTAAATATTAAATTTGGAGAAAAATATGAAGTACAAGCGTATCGTATTTAAAGTGGGAACTTCATCGCTGACACATAAAGATGGAAGTTTATCTCGCAGTAAAGTAAAAGCTATCACACAACAGCTTGCAATGCTGCATGAAGCAGGTCATGAGCTGATTTTGGTGTCTTCTGGGGCTGTTGCAGCAGGTTTTGGAGCCTTAGGATTTAAAAAACGACCGACCAAGATTGCGGATAAGCAAGCTTCAGCGGCGGTTGGTCAAGGATTGCTTCTGGAAGAATATACAACAAATTTGCTCTTAAGACAGATTGTTTCAGCGCAAATCTTGCTAACTCAGGATGATTTTGTCGATAAGCGACGTTATAAAAATGCCCATCAAGCTTTATCTGTCCTTCTCAATCGTGGCGCGATTCCTATTATCAATGAAAATGACAGTGTCGTTATTGATGAGCTCAAGGTCGGAGATAATGATACACTTAGTGCCCAGGTTGCAGCAATGGTGCAGGCAGATCTTTTGGTCCTCTTAACAGATGTAGACGGTCTTTATACTGGTAATCCTAACTCGGATTCAAGTGCGAAGCGGTTAGAGAGAATTGAGACCATCAATCGAGAAATTATCGATATGGCTGGTGGGGCAGGATCATCAAATGGAACTGGGGGCATGCTGACTAAGATAAAGGCAGCGACCATTGCGACAGAGTCAGGAGTGCCGGTTTATATCTGTTCATCCTTGAAAGCTGATGCTATGATGGAGGCGGCAGAGAAGACCAAGGATGGTTCTTTCTTTGTTGCACAAGAAAAGGGACTTCGTACCCAGAAACAATGGCTAGCCTTTTATGCCAAAAGTCAGGGAGCAATTTGGGTTGATAAAGGGGCGGCAGAAGCCCTCTCTCAACATGGAAAGAGTCTCCTTTTATCAGGGGTTGTAGATGTTGAGAGCAATTTTTCTTATGGTGATATTGTAACGGTATTTGATAAGGAAACTGGAAAATCACTCGGAAAAGGTAGAGTGCAACTAGGTGCATCGGGGCTCAAAGATGTCCTTCGTTCTCAAAAAGCCAAGGGAGTCCTGATTCATCGTGATGACTGGATTTCTATCACTCCTGAAATCCAACTACTCTTTACAGAATTTTAGAGGTAAACTATGGTAAGTACACAAGAACAATTTGAACAGGTACAGGCTGTTAAAAAGTCGATTAACACAGCTAGTGAAACAGTAAAAAACCAAGCCTTGCTAGCTATGGCCGATCACTTATTGACAGCTACTGAGGAGATTTTAGCGGCTAATGTCCTTGATATGGAAGCAGCAAAGGGTAAAATATCAGATGTTATGCTCGATCGTCTTTATTTGGATGCAAGTCGTATCCAAGCGATGGCAACAGGCATTCGTGATGTGGTTGCTTTACCAGATCCAATCGGTGAAGTCCTAGAAAGAAGTCAGCTTGAAAATGGTTTGGTCATTACTAAGAAGCGTGTGGCTATGGGTGTTATTGGCATTATCTATGAAAGTCGTCCTAATGTGACTTCTGATGCAGCTGCCCTTGCTCTCAAGAGTGGAAATGCGGTTGTTCTTCGTAGCGGTAAGGATGCCTACCAAACAGCTCATGCTATTGTTACAGCCTTGAAGAAGGGTTTGGAGACTACCACCATTCATCCAGACGTCATTCAATTAGTAGAAGATACCAGTCGTGAAAGTAGTTATGCCATGATGAAGGCTAAGGGTTATCTAGATCTTCTCATTCCTCGCGGAGGTGTCGGTTTGATCAATGCTGTCGTTGAGAATGCTATTGTGCCAGTTATCGAAACAGGTACAGGGATTGTTCATGTCTACGTTGACAAAGATGCGAATGAAGACAAGGCACTGTCTATTATCAATAACGCTAAAACTAGTCGTCCTTCAGTCTGTAATGCCATGGAAGTGCTGCTTGTTCATCAAGACAAGGCGGCAAGCTTCCTTCCTCGCTTGGAGCAAGTTCTGGTTGCCGATCGAAAAGAAGCTGGACTGGAATCGATTCAATTGCGTCTAGATGAGAAAGCTAGTCAATATATTTCTGGACAAGCAGCAGTGGCTCAAGACTTTGACACTGAGTTTTTAGACTATGTCTTAGCTGTTAAAGTAGTTTCTAGTCTTGAGGAAGCTGTAGAGCATATCGAAGCCCACAGCACCCATCATTCGGATGCGATTGTGACTGAAAATGCTGATGCTATAGCTTACTTTACAGGTCAAGTGGACTCGGCAGCGGTTTATGTCAATGCTTCGACTCGTTTCACAGATGGTGGACAATTTGGTCTTGGTTGTGAAATGGGGATTTCTACTCAGAAATTACATGCGCGTGGTCCAATGGGCTTGAAGGAATTGACTAGCTACAAATATGTGGTTACTGGTGATGGACAGATAAGGGAGTAAGAGATGAAGATTGGATTTATAGGCTTGGGGAATATGGGTTCCAGTTTGGCTAAGGCTGTCTTGCAGGCAAAAACGAGTCATCAGATTCTCCTTGCTAATCGTAGTCAAGCAAAGGTGGATGCTTTTATTGCCAATTATGGTGGTCTGGCTTCTAGCAATGACGAAATCTTTGCAGAAGCAGATGTGATTTTTCTAGGAGTTAAACCAGCTCAATTCTCTGAACTGCTTACTCAATATCAATCAATCCTTGAGAAACGAGAAAGTCTTCTTTTGATTTCCATGGCAGCTGGTTTGACCTTAGAAAAACTGGCTAGTCTTCTTCCAAATCAACACAGAATTATTCGTATGATGCCCAATACACCTGTTGCTATTGGGCAAGGAGTGATTAGTTATGCCTTGTCTGCAAATTGTCATCCAGAAGACAATGAACTATTTTGTCAACTGTTAGCCAAGGCTGGCCAGTTAGTTGAATTAAGCGATGCTTTAATAGATGCTGCGACAGGGCTTGCAGGCTGTGGACCAGCCTTTGTCTATCTATTTATCGAAGCTTTGGCAGATGCAGGAGTTCAAACAGGATTGCCAAGAGAAACGGCATTGAAAATGGCGGCTAAAACAGTAGTTGGTGCAGGTCAAATGGTCCTAGAAAGTCAGCAACATCCTGGAGTCTTGAAAGACCAAGTTTGCAGTCCAGGTGGTTCAACCATTGCTGGTGTAGCAAGTCTAGAAGAACATGCTTTTAGAGGAACCGTTATGGATGCTGTCAACCAAGCCTACAAAAAAACTCAAGAATTAGGCAAATAAGAGGTGAGCGTTAAAACTCACACTCTTTTTTTCTTACAAAGAAGGAAATGAAAAAAGCTTTTCACAAATCCCCATTTTTTTGATAGAATAGAAGAGAGAAAAATAGAAATGAGTCAGACATGTCAAAAGGATTTTTAGTCTCTCTTGAGGGACCAGAGGGAGCAGGAAAAACAAGCGTTCTTGAAGCCCTAATCCCTGTATTAGAGAATAGGGGAGTAGAAGTTTTAACAACGCGCGAACCAGGTGGGGTCTTAATTGGAGAAAAAATTCGCGAAGTTATCCTAGATCCTAGTCATACTGAAATGGATCCTAAGACTGAGCTTCTCCTCTATATTGCTAGTCGTCGACAACACTTGGTGGAAAAGGTCTTACCAGCACTTGCAGCTGGAAAACTGGTTATCATGGATCGCTTTATCGATAGTTCTGTTGCTTATCAGGGCTTTGGGCGTGGTTTAGATATCGATGCCATTGATTGGCTTAATCAGTTTGCAACAGATGGACTGAAACCTGATTTGACTCTTTATTTTGATATTGAGGTCGAAGAGGGACTGGCACGTATTGCTGCCAACAGTAATCGGGAAGTCAATCGTTTGGACATGGAAGGTCTGGATCTACACCGAAAAGTTCGTCAGGGTTATCTATCTCTTTTGGAAAAGGAAACAGACCGCATTGTAAAAATTGATGCTAGTCTACCTCTTGATCAAGTGATTGAAAATACGCAGCAACTACTTTTTGACAGGATGGGATTAAGGAGATGAAACAAGAGCAATTAAGAGCTTGTCAACCTCTACAATTTGAACGTTTTGTTCATATCTTGGAGCAAGGGCAACTCAATCACGCCTATCTCTTTTCAGGTAATTTTGGAAGTTTAGAGATGGCCCTTTTCTTGTCTAAAAGTCTCTTTTGTAGTGAGAAAACTGGTATTTTTCCTTGTGAAAAATGTCGGAATTGTAAATTGATTGAGCAGGAAGAGTTTCCTGATGTGACCATCATTAAACCTCTGAATCAAGTCATTAAGACGGAACGTATTCGAGAATTAGTTGGTCAATTTTCCCAGTCTGGTATTGAAAATCAACGTCAGGTCTTTATTATCGAGCAAGCGGAAAAAATGCATGTGAATGCTGCAAATTCACTCTTGAAGGTTATTGAAGAGCCACAAAGTGAGATTTATATTTTCTTTTTGACCGATGATGAGGAACAGATGTTACCAACGATTCGAAGTCGGACACAGATTTTCCAATTTAAGAAACAAGTCTCTACTTTAATGTCACAGCTTGAAGAGGCTGGTTTAGTAAAAAATAAAGCTAAGCTATTGGCTCAGTTTAGTCAATCTCAGGCGGAGGCTGATAAGCTAGTGCATCAAGTAGGATTTTGGACACTAGTAGATGAAAGTGAACGCCTCTTTTCTTGGCTTTTGGCCCATAAAAAAGAATCCTATTTGCAGGTTGCGAAACTAACGAGTCTGGCTGATGATAAAGAAAAGCAAGATTACGTGCTCAGGATTTTAGAGGTACTAGCTGGTCAAGAGATTCTCAGTGTTTCAGCTCGGAATATTTTGCAAAATCTCGTCCAAACTCGTAAAATGTGGCGGGCCAATGTTAGCTTTCAAAACGCTTTGGAATACCTGGTTTTACAAAAAAATTTAAAGTAAAGATAGATTATAGAAAGGGCTGTAATGAATAAAAAAGAATTATTTGATGCTTTAGATGACTTTTCACAGCAATTGTTGGTAACCTTGGCAGACGTCGAAGCTATCAAGAAAAATCTCAAGAGTCTAGTAGAGGAAAATACAGCTCTTCGTTTAGAAAATGATAAACTGAGAGAACGATTAGGAGAAGTGGAAGAGACAGCTCCAGCCAAAACGAAACATGTAAGGGAAAATGTCCGTCGCATTTATGAGGATGGTTTTCATGTTTGCCGTGACTTTTATGGTCAACGTCGAGAGCAAGATGCAGAATGTATGTTTTGTGATGAGTTGTTGTTTAGGGAGTAAGTATGCAGATTCAAAAGAGTTTTAAGGGACAATCTCCCTATGGCAAGCTTTATCTAGTCGCAACGCCAATCGGTAATCTAGATGATATGACTTTTCGCGCCATTCAGACCTTGAAAGAGGTCGACTGGATCGCGGCAGAAGATACTCGTAATACTGGACTTTTGCTCAAGCATTTTGAGATCTCAACCAAGCAAATTAGTTTTCACGAACATAACGCCAAGGAAAAAATTCCTGATTTGATTGGTTTGTTGAAACAAGGTCAAAATCTTGCCCAAGTATCTGATGCAGGGATGCCTAGTATTTCTGACCCGGGGCATGATTTGGTTAAGGCTGCCATTGAAGAAGATATCGCAGTTGTCACAGTTCCAGGAGCTAGTGCAGGGATTTCTGCCTTGATTGCCAGTGGCTTGGCACCACAACCCCACATCTTTTATGGTTTTCTACCACGAAAGTCAGGTCAGCAAAAGCAATTTTTCGAAGCAAAAAAAGCTTATCCAGAAACTCAGATTTTCTATGAATCGCCCCACCGTGTAGCAGATACACTGGAGAATATGCTAGAAGTTTATGGTGACCGTCCAGTAGTTCTGGTTCGCGAATTGACCAAGATTTATGAAGAATACCAACGAGGTAAGATTACAGAGTTACTAGAAAGTATTTCTGAAACACCACTTAAGGGCGAGTGTCTTCTCATTGTAGAGGGTGCTAGTCAAGAAGTAGAGGATAAGGATGAAGAGGATTTGTTCTCAGAAATCCAAGAACGTATCCAGCAAGGCATTAAGAAAAATCAAGCCATTAAGGAAGTTGCGAAGATTTATCAGTGGAACAAAAGCCAGCTCTACGCAGCTTATCACGAATGGGAAGACAATCAATCCAATGACTAAACAGGGAAGTTTGCCTTCTTCCCTTTTTTTGTTATACTAGAAGAAGAAAAAAATAGAAAGATTTGTGGGAGTGAAAAAGTCCGGGGGACTTTTTCAGCCTGAGCCTGAAAACTCGAAAGCGAAGTAAGTCCTGTGGACTTTTTCAGCCTGAGCTAAAAAATTCGAAAGCGAAGCAAGTTCGTTGAACTTTTTTAACCCGATTCAGGAAATTCACACTCCCAAAGAGGTATTAGTGTCGTGTCTCAATCTTATATCAATGTTATCGGTGCGGGCTTGGCAGGTTCTGAAGCAGCCTACCAAATCGCAGAGCGTGGTATTCCAGTTAAACTTTATGAAATGCGTGGTGTCAAGTCAACACCTCAGCATAAAACTGACAATTTTGCAGAATTAGTGTGTTCTAATTCCTTGCGTGGAGATGCTCTTACAAATGCTGTCGGCCTCCTCAAAGAAGAAATGCGTCGCCTAGGTTCTCTTATCTTGGAATCAGCAGAAGCAACACGTGTTCCTGCTGGTGGTGCTCTCGCGGTTGACCGTGATGGTTTCTCTCAAATGGTTACTGAAAAGATTGCCAACCATCCCTTGATTGAAGTGGTACGTGACGAAATCACAGAATTGCCAACAGATGCTATTACAGTTGTTGCGACTGGTCCCTTGACTAGTGATGCCCTTGCTGAGAAAATTCACGCTCTTAATGGCGGTGACGGTTTTTATTTCTACGATGCTGCTGCGCCTATTGTGGATGTTAATACCATTGATATGAACAAGGTTTATCTCAAATCTCGTTATGATAAGGGAGAAGCAGCCTATCTCAATGCTCCGATGACCAAGCAAGAGTTTATGGATTTCCATGAAGCCTTGGTCAATGCAGAAGAGGCTCCGTTAAATTCTTTCGAAAAAGAAAAATACTTCGAAGGATGTATGCCAATCGAAGTTATGGCTAAACGAGGCATCAAAACCATGCTTTATGGACCAATGAAACCAGTTGGCCTAGAGTATCCAGATGATTACAAAGGACCACGTGATGGTGACTTTAAAACACCTTATGCAGTCGTTCAACTTCGTCAGGATAATGCGGCAGGTAGTCTTTACAATATCGTTGGTTTCCAAACTCACCTTAAATGGGGAGAGCAGAAGCGTGTCTTCCAAATGATTCCAGGACTTGAAAATGCTGAATTTGTTCGCTATGGTGTTATGCACCGTAATTCTTATATGGATTCACCAAATCTTCTTGAGCAGACCTATCGTTCTAAGAAACAGCCAAATCTATTCTTTGCTGGTCAGATGACGGGTGTGGAAGGCTATGTTGAATCTGCTGCATCAGGTCTAGTAGCTGGTATTAACGCAGCGCGTCTTTTCAAGGGCGAAAGCGAGGCTATTTTCCCAGAGACAACAGCAATTGGAAGTCTAGCTCATTACATCACCCATGCTGATAGTAAACACTTCCAACCCATGAACGTCAATTTCGGAATTATCAAGGAATTGGAAGGCGACCGCATTCGTGATAAGAAGGCTCGTTATGAAAAAATTGCAGAGCGTGCCTTGGCTGATTTGGAAAACTTTTTATCCGTTTAAAATTTTCAAAAGAATAACTCATGAGACTATAAAATTCTCAAAAAATGTGATAAAATAGTTTGAATAAAATAAAGGAGCGAAGTCAGGTGGAACCCAAATATAAACGTATTTTGATTAAGTTATCAGGTGAGGCCCTTGCTGGCGAACGTGGTGTCGGAATTGATATCAAAACAGTTCAAGCAATGGCTCAAGAAATTCAAGAAGTACATAACTTAGGTATTGAGATTGCCCTCGTTATTGGTGGAGGAAATCTCTGGCGTGGAGAACCTGCTGCAGAAGCTGGAATGGATCGTGTACAAGCAGACTATACAGGAATGCTTGGAACCGTTATGAATGCTCTTGTGATGGCAGATTCATTGCAACAAGTTGGTGTGGATACACGTGTTCAAACAGCCATTGCCATGCAACAAGTAGCAGAACCTTACGTTCGTGGTCGTGCCCTTCGTCATCTTGAAAAAGGACGCATAGTTATCTTTGGTGCGGGAATTGGTTCACCATACTTCTCAACAGATACAACAGCAGCCCTTCGTGCAGCTGAGATTGAAGCGGACGCTATCTTGATGGCTAAGAATGGGGTTGATGGTGTCTACAATGCTGATCCTAAAAAGGATAAGACAGCTGTTAAATTTGAAGAGTTGACTCACCGTGACGTGATCAATAAAGGTCTCCGTATCATGGACTCAACAGCTTCAACACTTTCAATGGACAATGATATTGACTTGGTTGTTTTCAACATGAACCAACCAGGAAATATTAAACGTGTTGTATTTGGTGAAAATATCGGAACTACAGTTTCAAATAATATCGAAGAAAAGGAATAAGAAATCATTATGGCAAACGCAATCGTAGAAAAAGCAAAAGAGAGAATGACCCAATCTCACCACTCACTTGCTCGTGAGTTTGGAAGTATTCGTGCTGGCCGTGCTAATGCTAGCTTGCTTGACCGCATCCACGTTGAGTACTATGGTGTTGAAACACCACTTAACCAAATTGCTTCTATCACAATCCCAGAAGCGCGTGTCTTGTTGGTAACACCATTTGACAAATCATCTTTGAAAGATATCGAACGTGCTTTGAATGCTTCAGACCTAGGTATTACACCAGCTAACGATGGTTCTGTTATTCGCTTGGTAATCCCAGCTCTTACAGAAGAAACTCGTCGCGACCTTGCTAAAGAAGTGAAAAAAGTCGGTGAAAATGCTAAAGTTGCTATCCGTAATATCCGTCGTGATGCTATGGACGAGGCTAAGAAACAAGAAAAAGCAAAAGAAATCACTGAAGACGAATTGAAGACTCTTGAAAAAGATATTCAAAAAGCAACAGACGATGCTGTTAAACACATCGACGAAATGACTGCCAACAAAGAAAAAGAAATCTTGGAAGTCTAAGAAATAAACAGAAAAACTCAGTTGGCATTGCTGGCTGAGTTTTATTCGAAAGAAGGAAATATGAATACAAATCTTGCAAGTTTTATCGTTGGACTCATCATCGATGAAAATGACCGTTTTTACTTTGTTCAAAAGGATGGTCAAACATATGCCCTAGCTAAAGAAGAAGGTCAGCATACAGTTGGTGATACGGTCAAAGGTTTTGCTTACACAGATATGAAGCAAAAATTGCGCCTCACTACTACAGAAGTGACTGCAACTCAGGAACAATTTGGTTGGGGAACTGTAACAGAGGTTCGTAAGGACCTTGGGGTTTTTGTTGATACAGGATTACCAGACAAGGAAATCGTTGTGTCACTAGATATTCTCCCTGAACTTAAAGAACTCTGGCCAAAGAAAGGTGATCGACTTTATATTCGTCTAGAAGTGGATAAGAAGGACCGTATCTGGGGAATCTTAGCTTATCAGGAAGATTTCCAACGATTGGCACGTCCTGCCTACAATAACATGCAGAATCAAAATTGGCCTGCCATTGTTTACCGTCTCAAATTATCAGGAACTTTTGTCTATCTACCAGAGAACAACATGCTTGGATTTATCCATCCAAGTGAGCGCTATGCAGAACCACGTTTGGGGCAAGTGCTAGATGCGCGTGTCATTGGTTTCCGTGAGGTTGACCAAACGCTTAATCTCTCTTTAAAACCACGCTCTTTTGAGATGTTGAAAAATGATGCGCAGATGATCTTGACTTATTTGGAAAGCAATGGTGGCTTCATGACTTTGAATGATAAGTCATCACCAGAAGATATCAAGGCTACTTTCGGTATTTCAAAAGGTCAATTTAAAAAGGCACTCGGTGGTTTGATGAAGGCTGGCAAAATCAAGCAAGATCAGTTCGGCACAGAGTTGCTTTAGGAGGCTTATGAGAAAATCATTTTATACTTGGCTCATGACCGAGCGCAACCCTAAAAGCAATAGTCCCAAAGCAATTTTAGCGGATCTGGCTTTTGAGGAGTCCGCCTTTCCGAAACATACAGATGATTTCGATCAAGTGAGTCGTTTTTTAGAGGAACATGCTAGCTTTTCCTTTAATATGGGAGAGTTCGATCGTATCTGGCAGGAATATTTAGAACATTAAGGCTACTAGATGAGGTTTGGGATAGTAATTTCTCAGCCTCTTTGCTATAATATAGTCATTCAGTTATCTTTTATGAGGATTTTCCTTATTTTGGCAAGTATCGTTTACCATTACGAATTGTCAGAGTGATAGGATTTTTGGAAGTTATTTCATACTTAAAAGAAAACAAAAATGATAAAACGAAATAAGAGAATTAGAGAGGTTCTTTGTTTGAAGGAACATTCAATAGATATTCAACTAAGTCATCCAGATGACCTATTTCATCTTTTTGGATCCAATGAGCGCCACCTTCGATTGATGGAGGATGAGTTAGGTGTCATCATCCATGCTCGTACAGAGATTGTACAAGTTTTGGGAGAGGAGTCAGCTTGTGAGGAAGCCCGCCAAGTTATTCAAGCCTTAATGGTTTTGGTTAATCGTGGAATGACTGTTGGAACTCCGGATGTGGTGACAGCCATTACCATGGTTAAGAATAATGAAATCGATAAGTTTGTCGCCCTCTATGAAGAAGAGATTATCAAGGATAATACAGGTAAGCCTATCCGTGTTAAAACCTTGGGTCAAAAGCTTTATGTGGATAGTGTCAAGCAACACGATGTGACCTTTGGGATTGGGCCGGCAGGAACAGGTAAGACCTTCTTAGCAGTGACTTTGGCCGTAACAGCCCTCAAGCGTGGACAAGTCAAGCGTATTATCTTGACTCGACCTGCAGTGGAAGCGGGCGAGAGTCTAGGATTTCTTCCAGGTGATTTGAAGGAAAAGGTAGATCCTTACCTTCGTCCTGTTTACGATGCCTTGTACCAGATTCTTGGGAAGGATCAAACAACCCGTCTCATGGAACGTGAAATTATTGAAATTGCTCCTCTAGCCTATATGCGTGGGCGTACCTTGGATGATGCCTTTGTTATCCTGGATGAAGCACAAAATACAACCATCATGCAGATGAAGATGTTCTTGACTCGTTTAGGCTTTAATTCTAAAATGATTGTCAATGGAGATATCAGTCAGATTGACTTGCCACGGAATGTCAAATCCGGTTTGATTGACGCTCAAGAGAAACTCAAGAACATTCATCAGATTGACTTTGTTCATTTTTCAGCTAAGGATGTGGTTCGCCACCCAGTTGTAGCTCAAATTATCAGAGCCTATGAACCCCTACCTGTCAAAGCTGAAGAAAGTGAAGAAGAAACAGAATAGTAAAAAAGAGCAGTTGAAAAGCTGCTCTTATTTTTGTAGTTTAAATTTATAAATCATTTTAAACAAGTTCACTGATTGAAGTGAAGTCACGATCCAAGCCTTCTGCAACTGGTTGGCTAGTGAGGATACCTTGATAGGTTGTTACACCTTCAAGCAAGCCTGCGTCTTCAAGGATAGCTTTCTTAAATCCTTTTCCTGCCAAGGCTTCGATATATGGAAGAGTCACATTTGTAAGGGCAATCGTAGATGTACGAGCAACTGCTCCAGGAATATTAGCAACGGCATAGTGAAGAACACCGTGTTTTTCATAGACAGGTTCATCGTGAGTTGTTACACGGTCAGCTGTAGCGATAACGCCACCTTGGTCTACAGCAACGTCAACGATGACAGAACCAGGACGCATTTGTTGAACCATGTCATCTGTTACCAATTTTGGTGCTTTGGCACCAGGAATCAAGACAGCACCGATCACAACATCTGCTTCACGAACACTTGCTTCGATATTAAATGGGTTAGACATCAGAGTTTGGATTTGGTGACCAAAGACGTCTTCTAGGACTGCTAGGCGTTTGGCGCTGATATCAAGAATAGTTACTTGAGCTCCCAAACCAAGAGCGATACGAGCTGCGTGAGTACCAACCACACCACCACCGATGATGGTTACTTTTCCTTTAGGAACACCAGGAACACCACCGAGTAGAACTCCTGAACCACCAGCTTGTTTCGTCAAGAAGTGGGCTCCGATTTGGACAGCCATACGACCTGCAACCTCACTCATTGGAACGAGAAGTGGAAGTTGTCCTTGAGTATCACGGACTGTCTCATAAGCAACACCCGTTGTTTTAGCTGCAAGCATAGCATCAGCCAATTCTGGAGCAGCCGCCATGTGCAAGTAGGTGAAGAGAAGTAAGTCTTCACGCAAGAATTGATATTCACTAGCAAGCGGTTCCTTGACTTTAACAACTAATTCTGCAGCCCAGGCTTCAGCAGCAGTTGCGACAATTTCAGCTCCTTGCTTTTCATAGTCAGCATCAGTAAAACCAGATCCAAGTCCAGCATTCGTTTCGATGAGGACACGGTGGCCACGACCAACTAGACTTTGTACACCAGCAGGTGTCAGAGCAACACGATTTTCATTATTTTTAATTTCCTTTGGAATTCCAATTAGCATAGAGATAACTCACTTTCTATTAAGCTGCTTCGATTTATGTATCACATCATTCTTCAGAGTTTTTGTGATGACTTTATTGTATATGAAACCGCTTTAAATTGCAAGAAAAACTTGTAAACCTATTTCTTTTATGTTATTCTTTTAGCAACCTATTTTGGGAGGTGCAATCATGGAATCACTATTTATCAAACTAGCGAAGTATCCAATTATCGAAACAGAACGCTTAGTACTTAGACCTGTAACACTTGATGATGCAGAAGCCATGTTTGAATATGCTTCAGACAAGGAAAATACGCGATTTACTTTTCCAACCAATCAAAGTCTAGAGGAAACTAAGAACAACATTGCTCAATTTTATCTAGCTAATCCATTGGGCCGATGGGGAATTGAACTAAAAAGTACTGGAGAGTTTATCGGAACTATTGACCTGCACAAGATGGATACTGTTCTTAAGAAGGCAGCCATTGGTTACATTATCAATCAAAAATATTGGAATCAAGGTTTGACAACTGAAGCCAATCGAGCCGTGATTGAACTAGCTTTTGAAAAGATAGGAATGAATAAGTTGACGGCTTTTCATGATAAGGATAATCCTGCATCAGGAAAGGTTATGGAGAAATCAGGCATGCGCTTTTCTCACGAAGAACCTTATGCTAGAATGGATAAAAATGAACCTGGAAGATTCGTAACAGATGTCCATTATGTCTTAACCAAGGAAGATTATTTTGCAAATAAGTAAGCAGTTGAAAAGATTTTTCAGCTGTTTTTTTCTTTCTCTTACGAATTAGCTAAGAGAGGAGAAAATATGGAAGAACTTATTGAGAAAATCAAAGAATATAAAATCATTGTTATCTGTGTTAGTTTGGGTTTGGTCTTGGGGGGATTTTTACTCCTAAAACCAGTCGCTCAAACACCTGCTAAGGAAAGTAATTTGCAGTCTGAAGTTACAGCTGTTTCAAAGGATTCGACGGATGAAAAGGATGATAAAAATCAGAAGGAAGAAGTGATGGATCAAGATCTGATTACTGTCGATGTCAAAGGGGCTGTCAAAACACCAGGGATTTACGATTTGCCAGTTGGAAGTCGTATCAATGATGCTGTCCAGAAAGCTGGTGGACTGACAGATAATGCCGATAGTAAGTCTATCAATCTTGCTCAGAAAATTAGTGACGAATCACTTGTCTATGTTCCAACTAAGGGAGAAGATACTAGTCAAGCAACACAATCAAATGCTTCTAACAGCAAGGAAAATAAGAAAGTCAATCTCAATAAAGCCAGTTTAGAGGAGCTTAAACAAGTCAAAGGATTAGGTGCTAAACGTGCTCAAGATATTATCGACCATCGTGATACCAACGGTAAGTTTAAGTCAGTTGATGAGCTCAAAAAGGTTTCTGGTATTGGCGCAAAAACGATAGAAAAGTTAAAAGATTATGTTACAGTGGATTAGTCGCTTTCCAATTCCAAAAATCTATCTCAGTTTTCTTTTGCTATGGCTCTACTATGCTATCTTTTCAGCGAGTGTCTTAGCACTTTTGGGCTTTGTCTTTTTACTGGTTTGCCTCTTTTTCCAATTTCCATGGAAAACTGTGACCAAGGTCCTCTTGATTTGTGGACTTTTTGGGAGTTGGTTTATTTTTCAAAAATGGCAGCAAGAAGAAGCCAGTTGGAATCTTGTAGACACGGTTGATACAGTGAGAATATTACCAGATACCATCAAAGTAAATGGTGATAGCTTATCTTTTCGTGGCAAGGCTGAGGGCAGACTCTTTCAGGTCTATTATAAACTCCAGTCAGAAGTTGAAAAGGAAAATTTTCAGCAGTTGTCTGAACTACATGAGATTGTAATGAAAGGAAAGCTATCTAGTCCTCAAAGAGCCAGTAATTTTGCGGGTTTCGATTATCGAAATTATCTCAAAACACAAGGAATTTATCAGACCTTGACTATATCCGAAATTGTGGAATTAAAGCAAATTTCCAGTTGGGATATCGGAGAAAATCTATCAAGCTTGAGGAGAAAAGCAGTCGTCTGGATAAAAAGGAATTTTCCCGATCCCATACGCAATTATATGACAGGTCTTTTATTGGGACATTTAGATACAGACTTTGAGGAAATGAATGAACTTTATTCCAGCCTAGGGATTATTCATCTTTTTGCTTTGTCTGGAATGCAGGTCGGATTTTTCATGAATGCTTTTAAAAAGTCACTCTTGCGATTGGGCTTGACACAAGAGAAGTTCAAATGGCTAGCTTATCCCTTTTCTTTGTTTTATGCAGGCTTGACAGGATTTTCAGCTTCAGTTATTCGTAGTCTTCTACAAAAGTTATTGGCCCAGCATGGCTTTAAGTCACTGGATAATTTTGCTTTGACGATTCTTATTCTATTTTTAATCATGCCGAACTTTTTCTTAACTGCTGGGGGAGTTCTTTCCTGTGCTTATGCCTTTATCTTGACTATGACTGGTGAGGAAGTAGCAGGGATAAAAGGTCTGGTTAGAGAGAGTTGCATTATTTCCTTGGGAATTCTGCCAATTCTATCATTTTATTTTTCAGAATTTCAACCGTGGTCCATTCTCTTGACCTTTGCTTTTTCATTCTTATTTGATATGGTTCTGTTACCACTCTTATCGATTCTTTTCTGTCTGTCATTTATATATCCCATTACCCAGTTCAACTTTCTCTTTGAATGGCTAGAAAACATCATACGCTATATTTCTCAGCTATCTACGAGGCCCCTTGTTTTTGGTCAGCCGAGTCTTTGGAATTTAATCCTTCTTTTGATTACTTTAGCTCTCATCTACGACTATCGAAAGAATTTGAAAAAAATATCTATGCTTGTCATAGTTGCCATCTCACTCTTTTTAGTAACCAAGCATCCACTAGAAAATGAAATCACAGTCCTAGATATGGAACAGGGACGAAGCATTTTCCTAAGAGACATGACAGGAAAGACCATACTGCTGGATGTTGGTGAAAAGCTAGCAGTTGAAAAGAAAGAAGTCTGGCAGGAGAAAGTTATTACCAGTAATGCCAAACGTAGTTTAATTCCTTATCTGAAAAGTCGAGGAGTGGCAAAGATTGATCAGCTGGTTCTGACGACTAGTGATACTAAGCAGTTAGATCATGTATTCGAAATCAGTAAAGCCTTCGATCTTGGAGAGATTCTAGTAACTGAAGAAACTTTATCTAAGAGAGAATTTATGGATAAGCTGAAGGAGAGCAAAGTCAAGGTAGGGGCTATCAAAACAGGACAGCAGTTGTTTATTTTTGGGAGTAGTTTGGAAGCAATCACTAGCCAAAATAGCGATGAAAAGGACTCAATGGTCTTGTATGGAAAGTTACTAAACCAAACCTTTCTAGTTACTGGAAATATAGAGGAGAAGTTTTTAACGAGTCATTATCCAAAACTTCAAGCAGATGTAGTGATAACTCATCAGCAAGCATCGAAGAAAAAGACAGATATCGAAATCTTCAAAAATGTACACCCTAAAATCACGGTCATTTCGGTAGACAAGAAGAAAAAATTCAAAGAAAAAAATGGGGAAAGTAACCGAGAACTTGAGAATTCGATTTACCAAACGGACCAAAAGGGAGCTATTCGTTTTAAAGGTTGGCGTTCTTGGCAAATAGAAACAGTTCGCTGAACTCATGAGTGAGAATAACATTAAAATTGTCTAAACAATCATTCAATGCTTGATTTTGAACCCTGTTTACTATAAAATAGTTAAGATTGGTGTCAAACTTTTATATTGCAAATAGGAGAAAAAATGACAAAAACTTTGAAACGTCCTGAGGTTCTATCACCTGCAGGAACTCTTGAAAAACTAAAAGTAGCTGTTCAATACGGAGCAGATGCTGTCTTTATCGGTGGTCAGGCCTATGGTCTACGTAGCCGTGCTGGTAACTTCACTTTCGAACAAATGGAAGAAGGAGTTCAGTTTGCGGCTAAGTATGGCGCTAAGGTATATGTGGCTGCTAATATGGTTATGCACGAAGGAAATGAAGAAGGTGCCGGAGAATGGTTCCGTAAGTTGCGTGATATTGGTATTGCAGCGGTTATCGTTTCTGACCCTGCCTTAATCATGATTGCAGCAACAGAAGCACCAGGACTCGAAATCCACCTTTCAACACAAGCCAGTGCAACTAACTACGAAACCCTAGAATTCTGGAAAGAACTTGGATTGACTCGCGTCGTGTTGGCGCGTGAGGTTTCTATGGAAGAGTTGGCAGAAATTCGTAAACGTACAGATGTAGAAATTGAAGCCTTCGTACATGGAGCTATGTGTATATCCTACTCTGGTCGTTGTACCCTTTCTAACCATATGAGTATGCGTGACGCTAACCGTGGTGGATGTTCACAATCTTGCCGTTGGAAATATGACCTTTACGATATGCCATTTGGTAAAGAACGTAAGAGCCTCAAGGGAGAAATTCCTGAAGAATTCTCCATGTCTGCGGTTGATATGTCTATGATTGACCATATTCCAGATATGATTGAAAATGGTGTGGACAGTCTTAAAATTGAAGGTCGTATGAAGTCTATCCACTATGTTTCAACAGTGACAAACTGCTACAAAGCTGCCGTTGATGCCTACCTTGAAAGTCCTGAAAAGTTTGAAGCTATCAAGCAAGACTTGATTGATGAAATGTGGAAGGTTGCCCAACGTGAATTGGCTACAGGTTTCTATTACGGAACACCATCTGAAAACGAACAACTATTCGGTGCTCGTCGTAAGATTCCAGAATACAAGTTTGTTGCTGAAGTAGTAGCTTATGATGATGCAACGCAAACAGCAACTATTCGCCAACGTAACGTTATCAACGAAGGAGACCAAGTTGAGTTTTATGGCCCAGGTTTCCGCCATTTTGAAACTTATATCGAAGACCTTCATGATGCCAAAGGTAACAAGATTGACCGTGCACCAAATCCAATGGAACTTTTAACTATCAAGGTTCCACAACCAGTACAAGCAGGTGATATGGTCCGTGCTTTGAAAGAAGGTTTGATTAATCTTTACAAAGAAGATGGAACAAGCGTTACAGTTCGTGCCTAGATAAGGAAAGTCAATGGTTCAAGCTCATGGATTACTAGTAGATGATGAAAGCAGATGTGTTCATTACCATAGTGATAAAGATATCGTAGCGCTCCAGTGTAATGAGTGTAAGAAATACTATGCCTGTTATCAGTGTCACAATACGCTAGAGGAGCACACATTTTCTCCCTATCCTTTAAGACTTAAACAGAATAAACCTATCTTATGTGGTTCCTGTAAGACGACCCTAACTTATGAGGAATATACAGAGAAAGGAAACTGTCCTCACTGTAAAGCTGCATTCAATCCAGCTTGCCAGAGCCACCATTTATATTATTTTAAATAAGAAACGATAAATCCAAGTTGTAAAACTTGGATTTTTCTTTTCAGAAAAATAGGAAAGATAAGGAAAATAACCTGAAAAGACATTAAAATTTTCTATATGATTGTCTTGAAAATCGTAAAATTAGAAATAAATGATTTGAAACGCTTTCAATGCTAGTAAAGAGTTGACAAAAGCAAATTTTAGGACTAAACTAGGGAAGTAAATTTAATTTAAAAAAGGAGAATTCGTCATGAATTTAACATTTTTCGGTCTATGTCTTGCCTGTATGGGTGTATCTCTTGCAGAAGGATTTTTGATGAACGGTTTGTTCAAATCTGCAGCACGCCAACCAGATATCATTCCACAATTGCGTAGTTTGATGATCATGGGGATTGCCTTTATCGAAGGAACTTTCTTTGTAACCTTGGCGATGTCATTCGTTATCAAATAGACAACTCTATTTAGAAATGGAGGTGTCAAACCATGGAAGAAAGTTTGAATCCAACCGTTAATATTGGACCAATATCCTTTGATTTGACCCTGCTTGCCATGTCTCTTGTAACTGTTTTGATGGTTTTTGCCTTTGTCTACTGGGCAAGTCGTAAAATGGCCATCCGTCCAAAGGGCAAACAGAATGCTCTTGAGATGATTTATGACTTTGTGATTGGTTTTACAAAACCAAACATTGGAGATTCATATATCAAGGATTATTCCTTGTTCTTGTTCTCTCTATTTCTGTTTATCTTGGTTGCCAACAATATTGGCTTAATGGCAAAAGTACAAACAACAAACGGTTATAACTTGTGGACTTCCCCAACAGCCAACCTTGGATACGATTTATCCCTCTCCTTATTGATCACTTTGATCGCCCATGTAGAAGGAATTCGTCGTAGAGGCGTTAAAGAATATTTGAGAGCATTTGTTACTCCTGGCTTTATGACTCCGATGAACGTTTTAGAAGAGTTCACCAATTTTGCCTCCTTGGCGATTCGGATTTACGGAAATATTTTCGCCGGTGAGGTCTTGGCAGGATTGTTATTAGCCTTGTCACAATATGCCTTTTATTGGTATCCTTTTGCCTTTATTGCAAACATGTTATGGACAGCCTTTTCAATTTTCATTTCATGTATTCAAGCGTATGTATTTACCATGTTGTCTTCTATGTACATTGGTAAAAAGGTAAATGGTGAGGAAGAGTAAGTAGAGGAGGATTAGAAGATGGATTTAACTATTAGTACCATTATCGGTGACTTTATTCTTATCGCTGGTTCCTTCCTTTTATTAATTTTTTTAGTTAAGAAATATGCTTGGGGAAATATTACCAGTATTTTGGATCAACGTGCTGAAAAGATTTCTTCAGATATTGATGGTGCTGAGGAAGCTCGTAAAAAGGCTGAGGAACTAGCAAGTAAGCGAGAGGCTGAGCTAGCAGGTAGCCGTACCGAAGCTAAAACGATTATCGAGAATGCAAAGGAAACAGCTGAAAAGAGCAAATCAGATATTCTGGCTGAAGCTAAGCTAGAAGCTGGTCGCTTGAAAGAAAAAGCTAACCAAGAAATTGCGCAAAACAAAGCAGAGGCTTTACAAAGCGTTAAAGGTGAGGTAGCAGATTTGACAGTTAGTCTAGCTGGAAAAATTATCTCACAAAACCTTGACGGTCATGCCCACAAAGAACTCATTGATCAGTATATTGATCAGCTAGGAGAAGCTTAATGGACAAAAAGACAGTAAAGGTAATTGAAAAATACAGCATGCCTTTTGTCCAATTGGTGATTGAAAAAGGAGAAGAAGATTCTATCTTCTCAGACTTGACCCAAATTAAGCAAGTTGCTGAAGAAACAGACTTGCCTTCTTTTTTGGCTCAGGTGGATGTGGATGAGTCTGACAAGGAAAAAACAGTCAGTTATTTCCAAGATTCTGCATCGCCATTATTACAAAACTTCATTCAAGTTCTGTTGTACAATCATCGATCAAATCTTTTTTATGATGTGATTGTAGATTGTTTAAACAGTCTTGAGAGAGAAACGAATCGTTTTGAAGTAACGATTATGTCTGCTCATCCTCTAACAGATGAACAAAAAGAACGTTTGCTTCCAATTATAGAGAAAAAGATGTCTTTAAAAGTGCGTAGCATTAAAGAAGAAATCGACGATAGTTTAATCGGTGGTTTTGTTATTATCGCCAATCACAAGACAATTGATGTTAGTATTAAACAACAACTTAAAGTTGTTAAGGAAAATTTGAAATAGAAAGTGGTGTTCTTTTGGCAATTAACGCACAAGAAATCAGCGCTTTAATTAAGCAACAAATTGAAAATTTCAAACCCAATTTTGATGTGACTGAAACTGGTGTTGTAACCTACATCGGTGACGGAATTGCGCGTGCTCATGGCCTAGAAAATGCCATGAGTGGAGAGTTGTTGATTTTTGAAAACGGCTCTTATGGTATGGCGCAAAACTTAGAATCAACTGATGTTGGTATTATTATCCTTGGAGACTTTACAGATATCCGCGAAGGCGATACTATTCGTCGTACAGGAAAAATCATGGAAGTTCCAGTTGGTGATAGCTTAATTGGACGTGTCGTGGATCCACTTGGTCGTCCAGTAGATGGGCTTGGTCCAATCGACACAAACAAAACTCGTCCAGTTGAAGCGCCAGCTCCTGGGGTTATGCAACGTAAATCAGTATCACAACCATTGCAAACTGGTTTGAAAGCTATTGATGCCCTTGTTCCAATCGGTCGTGGACAACGTGAGTTGATCATCGGTGACCGTCAAACAGGGAAAACTACCATTGCTATCGATGCAATCTTGAATCAAAAAGGTCAAGATATGATTTGTATCTATGTAGCGATTGGTCAAAAAGAATCAACAGTTCGTACACAAGTAGAAACACTTCGTCAGTACGGAGCCTTGGATTACACAATCGTTGTGACAGCGTCAGCTTCACAACCTTCTCCATTGCTTTTCCTTGCACCTTATGCAGGGGTTGCTATGGCCGAAGAATTTATGTACCAAGGTAAGCATGTCTTGATCGTTTATGATGACTTATCTAAACAAGCGGTAGCTTATCGTGAACTTTCTCTCTTGCTCCGTCGTCCACCAGGTCGTGAAGCCTTCCCAGGGGATGTATTCTACCTTCACAGTCGTCTGCTTGAACGTTCTGCTAAAGTTTCTGATGAACTTGGTGGTGGATCTATCACAGCTCTTCCATTTATCGAAACACAAGCAGGAGATATTTCAGCCTATATCGCTACAAACGTAATCTCTATTACAGATGGACAAATCTTCTTAAGCGATAGTCTCTTTAATGCTGGTATCCGTCCGGCTATTGATGCGGGTTCTTCTGTATCTCGTGTTGGTGGTTCTGCTCAGATTAAAGCCATGAAGAAAGTTGCTGGTACACTCCGTATCGACCTTGCTTCATACCGTGAGTTGGAAGCCTTCACTAAATTTGGTTCGGACTTGGATGCAGCTACTCAGGCTAAATTGAACCGTGGTCGTCGTACTGTAGAAGTATTGAAACAACCTGTTCACAAACCATTACCTGTTGAGAAACAAGTAACTATTCTCTATGCTTTGACACATGGTTTCTTGGATACAATTCCTGTAGACGATATCGTTCGTTTCGAAGAAGAGTTCCATATGTTCTTTGATGCTCAACATCCTGAGATTTTGGAAACCATTCGTGAAACAAAAGACTTGCCAGATGAAGCAGTCTTGGATGCTGCGATTACTGAGTTTCTCAATCAATCAAGCTTCCAATAAGAATAGAGGTGTCAGATGGCAGTATCTCTAAATGATATTAAAACAAAAATCGCCTCAACAAAAAATACTAGTCAAATCACTAACGCGATGCAGATGGTTTCTGCAGCTAAATTAGGTCGTTCTGAAGAAGCGGCTCGTAACTTCCAAGTTTATGCACAAAAAGTGCGAAAGCTGGTTACAGATATTCTTCATGGTGATGGTGCCGCCGGATCAACTAACCCAATGTTGATTAGTCGCCCTGTCAAGAAAACAGGCTATATCGTCATTACATCTGATCGTGGTCTTGTTGGAGGATATAATTCTTCCATCTTGAAAGCAGTCATGGAAATTCAGCAAGAATACCATCCTTCAGGTGATGACTTTGAGGTCATCTGTATTGGTGGTATGGGAGCAGATTTCTTCAAATCACGCGGTATTCAACCAATCTATGAATTGCGTGGACTTGCGAGTCAACCGAGCTTTGATGAAGTTCGTAAGATTATCTCTAAAACGATTGAAATGTATCAAAATGAACTTTTTGATGAGCTCTACGTTTGCTACAACCACCACGTGAATACATTGACAAGTCAAATGCGTGTAGAACAGATGCTTCCAATCGTGGACTTGGATCCAAATGAAGCAGATGATAACTATAGCTTAACTTTTGACCTTGAAACAAGTCGTGAAGAAATCTTGGATCAATTGCTGCCACAGTTTGCAGAAAGTATGATTTATGGTGCTATTATTGATGCCAAGACAGCTGAAAATGCTGCTGGTATGACAGCCATGCAAACAGCGACTGATAATGCCAAAAAAGTGATTAATGATTTGACAATCCAGTATAACCGTGCCAGACAGGCGGCGATTACACAAGAAATCACAGAAATTGTGGCAGGAGCTAGTGCTTTAGAATAGGCTCTAGTCCAGCTCGTATGAAAATGAACTTATACTCAATGAAAATCAAAGAGCAAACTAGGAAGCTAGCCGTAGGCTGTACTTGAGTACGGTAAGGCGACGCTGACGTGGTTTGAATTTTAGCTTCGAAGAGTATTAGGACCTAGCAAAACTAGGAACCGATAGTATCTTATATAGAATAGGAGAAGGAGATGAGTTCAGGTAAAATTGCTCAGGTTATCGGACCCGTTGTAGACGTTTTGTTTGCAGCTGGAGAAAAACTACCTGAGATTAACAATGCACTTGTCGTCTACAAAAATGACGAAAAGAAAACAAAAATCGTCCTTGAAGTAGCCTTAGAGTTGGGGGATGGTATGATTCGTACCATCGCCATGGAATCAACAGATGGTTTGACTCGTGGAATGGAAGTATTGGACACAGGTCGTCCGATCTCTGTACCAGTAGGTAAAGAAACCTTGGGACGTGTCTTCAACGTTTTGGGAGACACTATTGACTTGGAAGCTCCTTTTGGAGAAGATGCAGAGCGTCAGCCAATTCATAAAAAAGCACCTACTTTTGATGAGTTGTCTACCTCTTCAGAAATTTTAGAAACAGGGATTAAGGTTATCGACCTTCTTGCCCCATATCTTAAAGGTGGTAAGGTCGGGCTCTTCGGTGGTGCCGGAGTTGGTAAGACTGTCTTGATTCAAGAGTTGATTCACAACATTGCCCAAGAACACGGTGGTATTTCAGTATTTACTGGTGTTGGGGAACGTACTCGTGAAGGGAACGACTTATATTGGGAAATGAAGGAATCAGGCGTTATTGAGAAAACAGCCATGGTATTTGGTCAGATGAATGAACCACCAGGAGCACGTATGCGTGTTGCCCTTACTGGTTTGACAATCGCTGAATACTTCCGTGATGTAGAAGGCCAAGACGTTCTTCTCTTCATTGACAACATCTTCCGTTTCACACAAGCTGGTTCAGAAGTATCTGCCCTTTTGGGTCGTATGCCATCAGCCGTTGGTTACCAACCAACCCTCGCAACAGAAATGGGTCAATTGCAAGAACGTATCACTTCAACTAAGAAAGGTTCTGTAACCTCTATCCAGGCTATCTACGTGCCAGCGGATGACTATACTGACCCAGCGCCAGCAACAGCCTTCGCCCACTTGGATTCAACTACCAACTTGGAACGTAAATTGGTTCAATTGGGTATCTACCCAGCCGTTGATCCACTTGCTTCGAGCTCTCGTGCTTTAGCGCCTGAAATCGTTGGAGAAGAGCATTATGCAGTAGCTGCTGAAGTTAAACGTGTTCTTCAACGTTACCATGAGTTGCAAGATATCATTGCGATCCTTGGTATGGATGAACTTTCTGATGAAGAAAAAACTTTGGTTGCTCGTGCCCGTCGTATTCAGTTCTTCCTTTCACAAAACTTCAACGTTGCGGAACAATTTACTGGTCAACCAGGTTCTTATGTTCCAGTAGCGGAAACAGTTCGTGGATTTAAGGAAATTCTTGATGGAAAACACGATCATCTCCCAGAAGATGCCTTCCGTGGAGTAGGTTCAATCGAAGATGTTATTGCTAAGGCTGAAAAAATGGGATTTTAAGAGGTGATCTATGGCTCAGTTAACTGTCCAGATCGTGACACCAGATGGCCTCGTCTATGATCACCATGCCAGCTTTGTATCAGTTCGAACTCTGGATGGTGAGATGGGGATCTTGCCACGACATCAAAATATGATTGCGGTATTAGCAGTTGATGAAGTTAAAGTCAAACGTATTGATGATGATTCTCATGTCAACTGGATAGCAGTAAATGGAGGAATCATCGAGATTGCAAATGATGTGATTACTATCATTGCAGACTCAGCTGAGCGTGCTCGTGATATCGATATTAGCCGTGCAGAACGTGCCAAACTTCGTGCAGAACGTGAAATTGAAGAAGCACAAGACAAACACTTGATTGACCAAGAGCGTCGTGCTAAGATTGCATTACAACGTGCTATTAACCGAATCAATGTCGGAAATAAACTATAAAAAAATGAGGTTGGGACAAAAAGATCCCGACCTCACTTTTTATTAGCAATCAAACTTTGACGCGATAGCTGATTGAACTTTTTGTTCGTCTTTTAGACTCCAAAAAGCTCCTAATCATTCTCGCGGGGCTGGGACTACAAAATCGAGACTTTGTCTATCGATTTCTGTCCTACCGCCATTTTTCTATGTTTAAAAAGTGACGCAAACCGCTTCAGGTACGTGAAAGTCATTGGAAAGTTCTGCAAGACGACCAGTTTCTGGATTGCGTTTAAATACTGTTGCATTATCAGAATCCTGATGAACAGCGATGAGAAATTCTTGGTCTGGTGAGAGAATAAAATCTCGAGGAGTTTTTCCGTTTGTAGGAACGAATTCCAACAATTCTAAACTGCCATCAGCTAGAATAGTGTAGACTACAATAGAATCGTGACCACGGTTTGATGCGTAAAGATATTTTCCATCTTTTGAGAGACGAATTGCAGCAGTTCCATTAAAGTCATTAAATCCTTCAGGGAGTGTAGAAATAACTTGCATTTTTTCAAATGCACCAACACCATCATAAATCAATACTTCAATCGTACTATTGAGCTCACAGATGAGATAAGCAATCTTGTAGTGGTTATGAAAAACAAGGTGACGTGCACCAGCACCAGGGCTACAGTTGTAAGTAGCTAGCTTATTTAGTTTTCCTTCTGGATTGACATCATAAGTAGTAACCTCATCAGTGCCCAAGTCGCAAGTCACTAAATACTGATCTGGTGTTAAATCTGTAAAGTGTACATGTGGAGTAGTTTGATTTTCATGAGGACCATGACCGCTATGTTGAACTGTATCAGTCAATTCAAGACTACCATCTTTTTTTCGTTTATAGACCAGAACTTGTCCCTTATGATAGTTAGCACCGTATACTAGGCCACGTTTTTCATCAACAGCAACATAACAGTGAGGGGCACCTTCTGTTACAACATGGTTAAGCAAAGTACCATCAGTTTGATAGGCAGCAATTCCCCCTTGTCCGTCTTTGCTACCGACTGTGTAGAGGTGATTTTCTTGATCAAATGCAAGATAGGTAGGACTTGGTTCAGTAGCAAATAGTTTAAGATTTGATAATTGTCCAGTCTCTGTATCAAAATCAGCTTGATAAATCCCTTGGGATAAGCGACGAGTGTAGGTTCCGAAATAAATTGTTTCAATCATATCTATACCTCTAAATAAAGATGTTTCTATTATATCATAAATTGGGATAACTGAAGATAATGGTAGGGAAAAGAATGAAACTTCTAAGTATAAAATTAGTAAAATGCAAGATTGATTTTTTGAGTTTTCAATCGTCACCTCAACACTTTAAAAACAGTTTATTCCCTGTAAAAATGGTATAATGAAAAGACAAAGGAAAGGAAGTAGATATGGAACAAAAAGAGAAACATTTTAATTTATCTTGGTTTTTTAAATGGTTTTTAGATAATAAGGCTGTTACAGTTTTTTTGGTAGCCTTGTTACTAGGTCTGAATATTTTTATTTTAAGTAAGATTAGTTTTTTATTTATCCCTGTCGTTGATTTTTTATCAGTGGTTATGTTGCCTGTTATTTTATCAGGATTACTTTTTTATCTCTTAAATCCACTGGTGGATTTGATGGAGAAGTATAAGATAAATCGTGTCTTAGCCATTAGTATTATCTTTGTCATTATTGCCATACTCTTGATTATTGGTCTGGCAGTTGCGATTCCAAATCTTCAACGTCAAGTAGTTATTTTTGCGCAAAATGTACCAAATTATCTCGAAGATGCTGACAGAGTTATTGATGATCTTGTAACTAAGCGGTTACCAGATGACTTTAGACCTCAACTAGAACAGGTTCTGGCTCAATTCTCAACACAAGCAACTGCTTGGGCAAGTAATATTTCATCAAAAGCTGTGAACTGGGTGAGTGCTCTTATTAGTGGAACGTCACAAGTCATTGTTGCTTTGATTATCATGCCCTTTATGCTCTTTTATCTCCTTAGAGATGGAAAAGGTTTGAGAGATCATATCACTCAATTCTTACCAAATAAATTGAGAGAACCAGTAGGTAAGGTTCTAACGGATGTGAACCAACAACTTTCTAACTATGTTAGAGGACAAATTACTGTTGCTGTTATCGTAGCAATTATGTTTATCATCTTCTTTAAGATTATTGGTTTGAGATATGCAGTGACTCTTGGAATTACTGCAGGGGTTTTAAATCTTATCCCTTATCTTGGAAGTTTCCTTGCCATGCTACCAGCTCTGGTCTTGGGTTTAATTGCTGGACCAGTTATGCTCTTGAAAGTTATTATCGTTTTTATCGTAGAGCAGACGATTGAAGGTCGTTTTGTATCTCCATTGATTCTAGGTAGTCAATTAAACATCCATCCAATCACGATTCTATTTGTTTTGTTGACGTCTGGTTCTATGTTTGGTGTTTGGGGAGTCCTACTAGGAATTCCTGTTTATGCTTCAGCAAAAGTTGTTATTTCAGCGATTTTTGAATGGTATAAAAAAGTTAGTGGTCTGTATGAGTTAGAAGAGGAGGTTGAAGGTGAGCAATAGTCAAGAAATGCTTGAAGCTTTGGATCAGAAAGATTTAACAAGAGCTGATCACTATTTTCAAAAAGCCTTGGTAGAAGACTCGGATGATCTTCTTCTGGAACTGGCTTATTATCTTGAAGGCATTGGTTTTTATCCACAAGCTCGTCAAATCTATGAAAAACTAGCTCCAACATTTCCAGAAGTAAATCTCAATCTAGCTAGTATCGCAAGCGAAGATGGACAAATTGAAGAATCGTTTGCCTATCTAGAAGAAATTCAACCCAATAGCGATTCTTATGTATCTGCGCTTGTTTTAAAGGCTGATTTCTATCAAATGGAAGGATTGACGGATGTAGCTCGTGAGAAGCTATTAGAAGCTCTTAATTACTCTGATGATCCTTTATTGATTTTTGGACTAGCAGAGTTAGATAGTGAACTTGGAAATGATTTAGAAGCGATTAAGGGCTATGCTCAACTGGATAATCGTGAAATATATGAGCAGACAGGGATTTCGACCTATCAACGAATTGGAACTGCCTATGCTCGACTTGGAAAGTTTGAATCAGCCATAGAGTTTTTAGAAAAAGCTTTAGAGTTAGAGTATGAAGATCAGACTGCATTTGAATTAGCAAGTCTTTACTTTGATCAAGAGGAATATCAAAAGGCAGTTTTATATTTTAAACAGCTGGATACTATTTCTCCAGATTTTGAAGGGTATGAATATGGTTATAGTCAGGCTCTACATAAGGAACATCAGACTGAGCAAGCCTTACTGATAGCTCAACAAGGTTTGGAAAAAAATCCATTCGAAACACGTTTACTACTCCTTGCTTCACAATTATCTTACGAATTGCATCAACCTGAACAGGCAGAAGCTTATCTTCTTCAAGCCCAAGAAGATGCGGAAGACCAAGAAGAAATCCTCTTGCGACTAGCAACCATGTATCAGGAGCAAGAACGGTATGAGGATATTCTAGCCTTAGAAGAATATGAGCCAGAAAATCTCTTGACTAAGTGGATGATTGCACGGAGTTACCAAGAAACTGAAGATTTGGATGCTGCCTATGAATCTTATCAGGCATTGGTTCCAGAACTCAAGGAAAATCCTGAGTTTTTAGAGCAATACATTCATCTATTACGCGAACTTGGAAGGTTTGAAGAAGCAAAAGAACAGATTCAACACTATCTCAAGTTGGTTCCTGATGACATACAGATGCAGGAATTGTATGAACGTTTATGATAAATGAACAGTAGTCGTCTTAGCAGGCGACTATTTTGATAAAAATAAAGATTTAAAAATCTATAAATTCCATCATAAAAATGAATAAATACAGTATGAATTTTTAGCTTTTTTTTGATATAATTGTTATAGTTAAATTGAAAAAACTCACTCAAAAAGTGAAACATAGAAAGATTTGAATTATGACACAAGTAAAAATCGTAACAGACTCTTCTGTTACCATTGAACCAGAAGTGGTCAAAGAATTAAATATTACCGTCGTTCCGCTCTCTGTAATGATTGATAGTGTTCTTTATTCGGATGCTGATCTTGAAGAAGGGGAATTTCTTCGCTTGATGAAAGAGAGTAAAAATCTGCCTAAAACAAGTCAACCTCCTGTTGGACTCTTTGCTGAGATCTTTGATGAGTTGAGTAAAGACGGTAGTCAAATTTTAGCCATTCATATGTCTCATGCCTTATCAGGAACTGTCGAAGCAGCTCGGCAAGGTGCAAGTTTATCAACGGCTAATGTGACCGTATTGGATAGTTCCTTTACTGATCAAGCCCTAAAATTTCAAGTAGTTGAAGCAGCTAAGTTAGCTCAAGAAGGACAAGACATTGAGACAATTGTGGCTCATGTTGAAGAAGTAAAGAAGAACACAGAGCTTTATATTGGTGTTTCTACCTTGGAAAACCTTGTTAAAGGTGGTCGTATTGGCCGAGTGACAGGTCTTTTAAGCTCTCTATTAAATATCCGCGTAGTCATGCAGATGAAAGATGATGAATTGCAACCAATCGTTAAAGGACGTGGAGCTAAAACCTTTAAGAAATGGCTGGATGAACTAGTTGCAAAACTGTCAGAGCGTTCTGTTGCAGAAATTGGTATTTCCTATTCTGGAACTCGGGACTGGGCAGAAGAGATGAAAGAAATCTTACAACCATTCGTTGAAAAACCAATCTCTGTACTTGAAACAGGTTCTATTATTCAGACCCATACAGGTGAAAATGCTTGGGCTATTTTGGTCAGATACGAGTCCTAAAAAAATAAAGAAAATAGCAAGAAATAGCGTTTTTGACTTGACCTACAAGAGAATTTAGGATATGATTGTAATTGTTAATTAGAAAATATTTGGAGGAATTATTAACATGGCAAACAAACAAGATTTGATCGCTAAAGTAGCAGAAGCTACAGAATTGACAAAGAAAGACTCAGCAGCAGCAGTTGATGCTGTATTTGCAGCAGTAGCTGATTACCTTGCAGCTGGTGAAAAAGTTCAATTGATCGGTTTTGGTAATTTCGAAGTTCGTGAGCGTGCAGCACGTAAAGGTCGCAACCCACAAACTGGTAAAGAAATCACTATCGCAGCTTCAAAAGTTCCAGCATTCAAAGCTGGTAAAGCTCTTAAAGACGCTGTTAAATAATGAATTTAGAAAAAGCCTATTGTATCAAGCTTTCTAGCTTGGTCAATAGACTTTTTTTGTAGTTTTGGGGCAAAAAAGGGGCAGGAAAGAACAGTATTTTCTATATCAGTCATAGATTTTAAGCTCTACTCTTGGTAAGAATAGTGAGGCTGAGAAGCTTATCTCAAGTTAGGCTTGCAAAGAAAAGATTTAGGCCACCATTCATACAATTGGCAATAAATTGATAGCAAACAAGGATGGTGAGAAGAGTTTCCTTTCAACCACTGAGCCCTTTATAGAATTTCTTGACAGAGTTAGTGAAAGGGATTACAATTATCTAAAAGAAATTAGGAGGAAAGGAAGATGATTATTTCAACTACGGGAATTGAAGGCAAGAAAATCCTAGCCTACAAAGGAATCGTCTTTGGTGAAGTGATTGCTGGCGTTAATATGTTCAAAGATATGGCTGCTGGCTTCCGTAATGTTTTTGGAGGACGAGCTAGTAGTTATGAAGGAGAGTTGACTCAAGCAAGAGAAGAAGCTCTAGCAGAAATGATGGAGCGTGCAAGTGAACGTGGAGCAAATGCTATTATAGGTATAAAAATGGACTATGAAACTTTAGGTGCTGAAAATGGTATGCTGATGGTCACTTGTAGTGGTACAGCAGTTGTGATTGACTCCTAATTTGAAGAAACAAAAAAAGAACAGTCGGAACTGTTCTTTTTATGATTATTTGAGACCGTATTTTTTGTTGAAACGATCCACGCGTCCATCTGCTTGAGTGAACTTTTGACGTCCAGTGTAGAATGGGTGTGAGTCTGATGAAATTTCCACACGGATCAATGGGTAAGTTTCGCCTTCGAACTCAACAGTTTCGTTAGAGCGTTTTGTTGAACCGCTAAGGAATTGGTAACCAGTAGTTGTGTCCATGAAGACAACTGGGCGATATTCTGGATGGATATCTTTTTTCATTTTGCAATATTTCCTTTCTGCCATGGTCTCTTTGCGAGCCATAGATTGTTACCATACTAGTCTATCAGATTCTGATAAGTTTGGCAAGCTTTTTATCTATTTTTTCAGTAAGTTTTTTAATTTTTGATAGATGACTTCATTTTCCTCTAGGCTATAGGAGTTAGCACCACTTGCAAGTGGGTGACCTCCACCATCATGTTCTTTAGCAACACCATTGATTGGAACGAATTTACTGCGAAGACGTACGCGGTAGTGGCCATCTGCTTGTTCGACAAAGATTCCCCAAAGATTAACTGTATCGATACGGCCTGGAGCTCCAACAATGGCTGCTGTTTCTGCATCTGTTACTTGATATGTTTTTAGAATTTCTTGAGTCAGTATGACACGTGCGACACCATTTTCATCAACTTCTAGGTGATCATAGACATAACCTTGAAGTTTAGCAATTTTAAAGCTCATAGTGTCCATTTTACGTGTTAATTCAGCATAGTCAAAGTTATGTTCTCTTAGTTTACTAGCAATTCGAAGGGTACGTGCAGAAGTTGATGGATAAAGGAAACGGCCGGTATCGCCAATAATTCCAGCACAGAGCATTTTAGCAGCGTAGTCGGATAATTCTAGGTTAGTTGCTTCAGCAAAGAGAGCAATCATCTCACTGGCACTGCTAGAGTTGGTATCTACCCAAACAAGATCTCCATAGACTTCGTCATTTGGATGGTGATCAATTTTAATAATGGTTTCAGCATTAGTATAACGTTTATCATCGATACGAGCGGTATTTGCTGTATCACAGATGATAGCAAGCGCCCCTTGATAATCCTTGTCTTCTACCTGATCCATCTTTGTAAGCCATGTTAGGGTTGGCTCATCATAACCGACTACCTTGATAGTTTTTTCTGGGAAATGGTGTTCCAGAAGGGCTTTGAGTCCAACCTGACTTCCTAAGGCATCAGGATCCGGTTTCATATGACGGTGAATGATAATGGTATCATATGTTTTAATTTTTTCTAAAATTTGATGGCAAATTTCCATAAGTGACCTCAATTCTTTCTTATTTCATTGTAGCACAAGAGTTTTTATTTTTAAAATGAAAAAGATGTGATATAATGGAGAAAGATAAATGGAGGAGGACGATATGGCATTAGCAAAAATTGTATTTGCCAGTATGACCGGTAATACCGAAGAAATTGCAGATATTGTAGCAGATAAATTGCGTGAATTGGGCTTAGAGGTGGATGTTGATGAGTGTACAACTGTTGACGCATCTGACTTTCTTGAAGCAGATATCGCAATCGTTGCAACCTACACTTACGGTGATGGAGAGTTACCAGATGAGATGATGGACTTCTACGAAGACCTAGCAGATCTTAATTTGAGTGGCAAAATCTACGGTGTGGTAGGATCAGGCGATACTTTCTACGATGAGTTCTGTAAAGCTGTTGATGACTTTGATCGTGTATTTGTGGCAACAGGAGCTGAAAAGGGATCAGAGTGTGTCAAAGTGGACCTCTCTGCAGAAGAAGAAGATATTGAACGCTTGGAACAATTTGCAGAAGAATTGGCTGCTAAAGTAGGATAAGCATGAAGTTGCACTGATGAAAGTTGTCAGTGCAGTTTTTGTTAGTTGTCCTTAGGAATGTACTAGCCCATTTAGAAGCTTTTTGATACAATCATTCAAATAATGAAGGAGACTCTATGGATTTAGATATTATTAGACGAGAAATCGATCAAATTGATGACCAAATTGTAAAACTCTTAGAAGAAAGAATGCATCTAGTTGAGGGGGTAGTTGCTTATAAAAAAGCTTCAGGAAAAGCTATTCTAGATACTAAAAGAGAAGAAGCTATCTTTGAGAAGGTCAGAAATCGTGTCAGCAATAAAAAATACGAAGAGACAATCGTTGAGACTTTTTCTGATATTCTCAAACGTTCGCGCGATTATCAGGATAAAAACATCAAATGAAAAAAGAACAATTTTACCCATTAGGAATCTTTCTAGCTGCCATGCTAGGAGGACTTGTCCGATATCAGATTTCGAGATGGTTGCCAGCTAGCCCAGATTTTCCATGGGGAACTCTCTTTGCTAACTATCTAGGAATTTTCTGCTTAGTCTATCTTGTCAAAGGTTATTTGGTTTATAAGGGAAGCAGTAAAGGTGTCATTTTAGCGCTTGGAACTGGCTTCTGTGGGGGTTTAACGACTTTTTCAAGCCTCATGTTAGATGGCGTGAAATTGCTGGATAGAGGTTCTTACCTAAGTATAGTAGTCTATCTAGTTCTGAGCATTGGTGGTGGACTTTTATTGGCTTATTGTTTAGGGAGGAAGAAATGGTAGTATTATATCTAGCACTTGCTTGTGGATTAGGTGCTCTCGTGCGTTATTTCTTTTCACGTTATAATCAGGGTTCAGTACTGCCTCTAGGAACTCTTATAGCTAATCTACTGGGCTGTTTTTTGATCGGATTATTTTACAATCATGTGGAGTCTAAAGAAGTCTATCTTATCCTTGCCACAGGATTTTGTGGAGGTCTAACCACTTTTTCAACCTTGAATGATGAACTCCAAAAACTCTTGGCTGATAAGAAGGTCTTTTACAGTTATTTTCTCTTGACCTACTTAGGTGGTTTGCTTGTTATTTTTTTAGGAATTTTACTGTAAATTTCTTTACTTTTTTTAAGAAATTTGGTAAACTGTATCTTGTGTGTAATGGACGCACAAAAATACAGTTTATCCGCTGAGGAAGCTTCCTCAAGATTGACAAAGATAGGAGAATAAAATGAATCCATTAATCCAAAGCTTGACAGAAGGTCAACTTCGTACAGATATCCCATCATTCCGTCCTGGTGACACTGTTCGTGTACACGCGAAAGTTGTCGAAGGTAACCGTGAACGTATCCAGATTTTTGAAGGTGTTGTTATTGCACGTAAAGGTGCTGGCATCTCAGAAAACTACACAGTTCGTAAAATCTCTAACGGTGTAGGTGTTGAACGTATCTTCCCAATCCACACTCCACGTGTTGAGAAGATCGAAGTTGTTCGTTACGGTAAAGTACGTCGTGCGAAATTGTACTACTTGCGTGCTCTTCAAGGTAAAGCAGCTCGTATCAAAGAAATCCGTCGTTAATTCGACCAAAAAACTCTGCTCATTCGGCAGAGTTTTTCTCTAGCTCCCTTAGTTCAATGGATATAACAACTCCCTCCTAAGGAGTAGTTGCTGGTTCGATTCCGGCAGGGGGCATTTTTTGTTGCTTTTAAAGTTGAGAAATGTTGATTTATCAATGTTCCTCAATTTTTTTTAATACCTAAAAAGTGAAAAGTCTTTAGAAAAGAGTTTAGATTCCCCATGATTTTTTCAAGAATTTAATCAAATTTAGGTTGAAATAAAAACTCTAAATACTCATTCAATTCATCAATCACCATAAATAGTGGTTGTTTTGTATCCACAATTCCAAATAGTTCTAGATGAGCTTTGAAGATTTCAGAGTAGTTAACGTTGGGAGCAACTAGAATAATTTTTGCATGAAGATGCTGTCGTCGAATTCGATTTACCGTGGTTGACAACTTACAAGGAGCAGTAATTGTGATAAAATAAAACCAATTCCTTTTGGTGTGAAGTTGTATCATTGGGAATGTAGAATGAATGGTTACAGGTAGTTTATGTTGTCTGATATATTTTTTCAGAACCAGAAGTAACCAATAATATTGTATCCATTGAATCATATTTTTCCTCCAATCGAATTTATTGTACATGGAGTGAAAGTATTCATTTTGAAAATGTCATAAAAGGATAGAAATCTGTCGTATTCGGCATCTGTCCTAAAGGAGGAAAGCTAATGTTAAGTATTTTCGTATTAGAAGATGAGTTGTTGCAGCAATCTCGTATCGAGAATGTGATTCAAGAACTGATTGCTCAAAAATCATTACAATGTAAACCTCCGAAGATTTTTGGCAAACCTCATCAATTAGTGGAAGCAATCACTGAAAGAGGATCACATCAAATATTCTTCCTAGACATTGAAATTAAAGGGGAAGAAAAGAAAGGCCTGGATATCGCAAAAGAAATTCGAAAGAAAGATCCAAATGCGACAATCGTGTTTGTCACGACTCATTCAGAGTTTATGCCAATTACCTTCAAGTACAAGGTAGCCGCACTTGATTTTATTGATAAATCACTTTCGGAAGAAGAATTTGCAGAGCGTATTTGTTCCGCTATCGAATATACGATTGAAAAAGCTGGAACAACAGTTTCTGAAGATGCTTTTACTTTCGAGACTGCGATGGCTCATGTTCAAGTACCGTTCAACAATATTTTATACTTTGAGACTTCACCAACGATTCATAAGGTGATTTTACATACAAAAGATGAGCGATTAGAGTTCTATGCAACAATTACGGAGATAGAGAAAACAGATCCACGCTTATATCGTTGTCACCGGTCTTTTGTGGTAAATCCGGCTAATATTGTAAAAATCGATAAAGAAGAAAAGATTGCTTTTTTCGAAAATAATGATAGTTGTTTGATCTCCCGTATGAAATATAAAGGACTGCTTGAAAAAGTAAAGACACTAAATTGTTAGGATGATTTTATGGAATTATTTTTAAATGTAGCGAATGTTTATTTAAAAATACTGGCACAGATGTTGATTTTTAAACAGATTAGTGAATTTCCAATCAAATGGAAATGGTTCTTGATAATACCAGTGGCCTTTGTTGGTCTCTTTATCGTAGTGCCACCAATCGCTTATTTTGGTTCTTTTATTATGTATATTGCCTATTGCTTTTATATTAATAAAGGTCAGAATCGGATGATGAATCTGTTTTATGGATTGTATCCAGTTATTGTGGAAAGTCTATTTGGACGTATGCTAGGCTATAATGTGTTTCCGATGTTAGGAATTACAGTATTTAATGAAGCGACGATTAGCGGATATGATATTCTGATTGAATTGCTCATTTTCCCAGCATATCTACTCATTATTCATTCGTTAAAGATTGACTTTAAAGATTTAAAAGAAGGATTTAAACGTCAATATTTTAATACGATTTTACTGATTATTAATCTATCGATGATACTCTATATCATACTGGTTTCTTTGTTTGTTATTTTAAGAAATCAATTGTCAGATGCAGATATGTGGAGAGGACAGCTTAATAATCTATATATTATTTTATTTTTCATTATGCTCTTATATGTCAATGCAAGTTCGAAAGAAAAACTCGAACAAGAAATTGTAGCGCAGAAGGACCGCCAGTTAAAAGAATTATCGAATTATAGTCATCATGTGGAATCTCTTTACAGTGAAATTCGCAGTTTTAGACATGACTATCTAAATATTTTAACGAGTTTGAAACTAGGGATTGAAAATCAAGACTTGAATTCAATTCAACGTATTTATGAGGATGTTCTGAAAGAGAGTGGAAAGTCATTTTACGATAAGAAATTTGATATCGCACGACTAAGTAATATTAAGAATGATGCTGTTAAAAGTGTATTGTCTGCGAAGTTATTAGAGGCGCAAAATAAAGGAATAGATATAACCGTTGAGGTGGAAGAACCGCTAGATGATTTCCAAATAGAAATTTTAGATTTCATAACGATTTTATCCATTCTTTGTGATAATGCGATTGAAGCTAGTCAGAATGTTAAACACGCTAAACTTTCCGTTGCATTAATTAAGAGTGAGATGGCATTGATTTTGGTGGTTGAAAATACGACTGATGCTGAGAAGGTGGATGTGACCCATTTGTTTGAACGCGGTGTATCCACAAAAGGAGACGAACGTGGTCTTGGACTCTATAATGTACAACAAATCATGGAACGTTATCCAAAATGTTCAATCAGCACTAAAAGTGCAAACTACCAATTTTCTCAAACAATTACTTTTATTCAATAAAAGAATTTATCTAAACTAAATAGTGATTGCTATTTAGTTTTTTTGTGCTTTCATGATAAAAAATACCGTTTGTGACATTTCAGTGACCGTTTTTGATAATTTGATTTTCTGTGGAAGCAGATATAGTAAACTAAATTCATAAATAATACAAACGCCTGGAGGCTTATATGTTTAAAGTATCAGAAATCAAAAAATCATTTAAAAATAAAGAGGTTTTAAAAGGTGTTTCCTTCACGATAGAAGAGGGAGATAAAGTTGCCTTACTTGGAAATAACGGAGCAGGAAAAAGTACACTACTAAAGATTATAGCAGGTCAACTAGAAGCAAATGCAGGGTGCATCGAAACACCCCTTGATTTTCAAACGGAAATCGGCATGATGCCACAAGGAGATATTTTGATTGATGATTTGAAAGTGGGAGATTTAGTATTGCTCAAATGCTATATGAATCAATTAGAAAATATCGATATCGATGCATTACTGAAAATGGTGGAATTAGCGGAATTTAAGAATCAATATGTGTTGGGGCTTTCTGGCGGACAAAAGAGACGGCTCTCATTATTATTAACAATTTTAAATGAACCTCGACTAATCTTTCTTGATGAACCAACTACCGGTATGGATTTAGAGTCTGTTGATAATTTCTGGCATCTTTTAGAAGAGCAAAACTTTACGTCGGTGGTCGTCACTCACGACTTTAACCAAATTGATCATTTCTTTACAAAAGTCCTGATTTTAAAGGATGGTCGTATTGCTGCACAGAAAAGTGTAGAGGATATTCACCACAATGGCCAAACAATCGAACAGTTCTATAGAGAACAAGTGAAAATGGAGGGATAATGATTATGAAACTCATTCAATTAAAACAAGTCCTTGATAATAAAAGATTTTTATTATTTACAATTTTTATTCCAGTGGCATGGTATGTATTTCTATACAATATTCAACAAGGAATCACACCCAATATAATGCTGGGGATTGCAGTGTTTATTGGGATTATCGGGAATAGTCTCGCTACCTTTAGCAAACGGATTTCGTCAAATATCGATTTTTACTCATTCGAATCAAAGTTTTCTAAATATACCGTAAAAAATTATTTACTTGACCAAACTCTCTTACAATTGGTGCTAAACACCTTAATTTTTGTTGTGGTATTAGCGGTTGGCGTTATCTTTTTTAGCCTTCCGCTAAATAGTCAATTAGTCGTTCAATTTTTCTTGCTAAGCGTTATGGGGATTTATTTTAGTATTATTGGTTTTGTAATTGGAGTTAGACTCGATGAGAAAATTATTGATACGGTTAGCTTCCCAGTAATTATTTTAGCTTCTATGACAATTATTCCATTTGCATCTCTTGGTGCCGAAGGAGGATTCATGGAATTTATTAGTAAAGCTCAAATGATTTTCCCAGGGTACTATTACACCAATATCGTGAATGCTCTAAGTTCTTCAACGAGTATTGATGTCAAAGATGTGGCACTCTTTATTGGAGTATTTATCTTGAATATCATTCCACTATATTTCCTTGTCCCTAAAGTGAAGTTAGCAACTGTAAAATAAAATGAAAGAGCCAGCAACTAGAAATAGCTGCTGGCTCTGTTTTTGTTTTTTTGAAGCAATCTAATAAAGAAGCTTGCCCATATTTTACATTCATTTTTAAAAATAATTTAGTATTTTTTGTCTTTTTGACCAAAACATGACCAAATTTTGACCAAAAATTATATTTTGGTCAATGACTATGGAATAAAATGGATCATGAAAATGTCTTTGATTTATAGTAGTGTTAATTCTCCCATCAAATACAGTTTTTCTACTCTCAAAATTTAAGTAACTGTACAACCAATACTTGAAATTGAGTTCTAACATAGTAAAAACCGCTCAGCAGAGCGGTTTTTGTCTATTCTGTCTATTCTTTCTACAACACCCAAGTTCGAATGGCATGAGCAACGCCAGATTCGTCATTAGATTTGGTGATGTATTTGGCGATTTTTTTGAGTTCTGGGTTTCCGTTTTCCATAACAACTGGGTTACCTACGACTTCGAGCATGGCACGGTCATTTTCTTCGTCTCCGATAGCCATGGTTTCATCTTTGGTCAATCCTAGTTTCTCAGCCAAGTGAGTAATAGCTGACCCCTTGTCTACATTCTTTTTAAGGAGCTCAAGGTAGAAAGGAGCAGATTTGTTGATGGAGTAGCGCTCATAAAATTCTGCAGGAATCTTTTCAATAGCGGCATCCAGAATTTCAGGCTCATCGATAAACATACATTTGACGATTTCCTTATCAGACATTTCTTCAGGTGTACGATAGAAGATTGGCATGCTGACAAGGGTTGATTCGTGAACGGTATATTTTCCGATATTGCGATTAGCAGTATAGATGCCGTCCTTGGTAATAGCGTGCATATGGACACCGAGCTTGCGACTGAGAAATTCCATATCTAGATAATCTTCATAAGTCAAGGATTCGCTGATAATTTCATGTCCTGTAGCAGTTTCTTGAACAAGGGCACCGTTGAAGGTCACTACATAGTCACCTTCATCTCTTAATTTCAAGTCATCTAGAAGTTTGGCAACTCCTGCGATAGGACGTCCAGTTGCAATCATAACTTTGACACCAGCTTTTTTGGCATCTTGAATAGCGGCAAATACTTCAGGAGTGATTTCCTTCTTACTGTTGACAAGGGTTCCGTCGATATCGACAGCGATTAGTTTAATACTCATAAATTTCCTCTTTTAGCTTTTATTTGGTGTAAAATGATCATTTTCAATCAAGTGTAAAAATTGCTGGGTAATGCTTGCGAAGATGCTGTTTTGGTCTAACATTTCTTTCGGAAAATAAAAACGATTATCTCCGTGGCGACTGCCAGCAAGGGATTGAACGATAGGAGACAGGCTAGAGAGTTCTGCTAGTTCTCCATTTTTTTGTATAATCTCAATCTGCGTTCGTGGATTTTCAGATTCAGGACGATAGATATCATAAGGAAGGTCAAAGTTCTTATGAATAGCTGTGTAGTAGTCTGGATCAAAGCCGATATCTTCAACCAGTTTTCTCATAGATGCAAGCTGTTCTTGATCTTCTTGTGAAAAGGTAATGGATTTAAAGACCTTGCGATTGACAAAACGTTGTGACAGGTCTGCTAGTATCTTGTCAGGACTAGTCATCCAGAGCTGGAAATAGGTATTCATCACACCATCATCCAGAGCCAGATAGTCAGTCAAGGTCACATTCTTTTCGAAAAATGGCAGTAGATGCGGGGATGTCAGTGTAAAGAAGTCCTTATTATCTGGATAAAGTTCTTTAGCACGTTTCAAAAGATTCTGCAGAAGGACTTCCATAGCACGTGTAGCAGGATGGAAATAAACCTGCATATACATTTGATAGCGACTAAGAACATAGTCTTCGATGGCATGCATCCCGTTTCGTTGAAAGGCAATTCCGTTTTCGATAGGGCGAATAACTCGTAAGATACGTGTTAGGTCAAATTCCCCATAAGAAGCCCCTGTAAAATAGGAGTCACGTAAGAGATAGTCCATACGATCTGCATCGATTTGACTCGAAATCAGTTGGACCACCTGCTTATTTGGATAAGTATGGTCTATAACACTAGCTACCTTTTTGGGGAAATCTGGAGCTACCTGTAAAAGAACCTGGTGAATCTCTGTTTCGGGGCTTTGGATAATTTCCTGCGTAATCGCCTCATGATCGGTATCAAAGAGATTTTCAAAAGTATGCGAATAGGCACCATGTCCTAGGTCATGAAGGAGTGCTGCAGTCATGGTTAGGAGGGACTCCGAAGGATCCCATTCCTTAGGATACTTTTCCTCAAAAATCTCGGTGATGCGACGTGCAATCTCGTAAACACCCAGACAGTGAGAGAAACGACTATGTTCTCCACCATGAAAGGTATAACTAGATGTGCCGAGCTGCTTGATACGACGAAGCCGTTGAAATTCTTTGGTATTGATTAAGTCATAGATAATCTGATTATCAACATGGATATAATTGTGAACAGGGTCACGAAATACTTTTTCATTCATAAAACCATTATAGCAAAAAGCTACAGTTTTTGGTAAAATAGTAGGATAAGAGTGTAGAAAGAGGACTTGAAGTGAAGATTCGAATGAGAAATACCATCCAATTTGATGAACAATTGGAAGTGATCGACCAACTTTATGACGTTGAGTTACGCGAGAAAGGTGATTTTTCCTATCTCCTTTTTTACAATGAAGAGAAGGAAAAAGTGGTACTCAAGTTTAATGATACAGAGTTGGTGATGTCTCGATTTTCCAACCCTAAGACCATCATGCGTTTTCTGAAGGAAGCTGATAGTTTAGCCTATATTCCTACACCAATGGGGATACAGGAGTTTATCATTCAAACAAGCCATTATCAAGTTGAACAACAAAAGATTGAACTAGCCTATCAACTACAAAACAAAGAAGGAACTCCATTTGCAAACTATCGCTTAGAAATTACCTGGGGATAAGAAAGCCGGTGGAGGAGAAATCAGTAGATAAAGTTTCGATTTCGAAGTTCCAAATCAACTAGCAGGTCAAAGTTTTTTTGCTAATAAAAAATGAGGTTGGGATTTTTGTCCCAGCCTCTATTTGATATAGAGTTCTTGATTTTTCAAGACAATTTCACGTACACTTGCAAATTTCTTCAGCTTTTTGATGTCTTCGGGATGTGTTACAAGCGTGATTACATAGCCCTCTTTGCCCATACGTCCAGTACGGCCAGCGCGGTGAGTGTAAGTTTCCATATCTCTAGGAACGTCAAAGTTAACCACGCATTCCAAGCTATCAATGTCGATACCACGAGCTAGAAGATCTGTTGCAAGAAGCAGTGTTAGTTGCTTGTCTTTGAATTTTTCGAGAATAACTTTTCTGAACTTAACGTTGACATCGCTAGCTAGTGAAACAGCTAAAACATCGCGATACTGTAATTTCTCTTCTGCACTTCCAAGGTCTGACAAGCTGTTAAAGAAGACTAGGCCACGGAAATCCTCGACATGTGCCAGTTTACGAAGCATATCTACTCTGTGTCGTTGCTCTACTTGCATGTAGAAGTGTTGAATGTTGTCTAGCTTTTGATCTGAAAGGTCAATGGTGCGCGTGTTGGGCGCAATCTTATCTCGGTCAAACTTGGTAGTGGCACTCATATAGATGAGTTGGTGGTCACGAGGTGCGTAGTGAGTGATTTTCTCAACAAAGTGAATTTGAGAATCATCTAGCAACTGATCGAACTCGTCAAGAATGATCGTTTCCACATTCATCATCTTGATTTTTTTCAATTTGATCAATTCAAAGATACGACCAGGAGTTCCAATAAGGATTTCTGGGCCTTTTTTTAGTCGTTCGATTTGACGTTTCTGACTCGAACCAGAAAGGAATAGTTGAGCAGTCAAGCCAATTGCTTCACCCCAAGTTTTAGTTACCTCAAAAATCTGACCAGCCAGTTCAGTATTTGGTGCTAAAATCAATAGTTGCTGCGCTTTTTTCTTTTGGAGACGGAGAAGACTTGGTAGGAGATAAGCTAAAGTTTTTCCTGTACCAGTTGGACTGACTCCAAGGAGGGTTTGACCGTCTAAAATCGGATCAAAAAGCTGAGTTTGAATGGGGGTGAATTCTTGAAAGCCGAGTTGTTCGGTTAGCTCTAGCCATTCTGTAGGTAGTTTGGTTTTCATTTTTCTGCCTCAAATCTAATGCCAGCAGTCTGGCGCATAGTGTAAATTAGGTTATGGACGTGTGACGCATCCTCTAACCAAGCTTGGTAAAGTTCTGGGTTTGGCTGTTTGATCATGTTAGCAAAAGCAGCGACCTCCTCAGTCATGGTATGAGGTGCTTGCTGAATAGGTAGATGTGTTTCATTACCTTGATGATCTGTAAAAATAGCTGATCGAACATGTTCAATAGTGTTGAGCGTCAATGTTCCATCTGTTGTATATATTTCACAAGGCAGATTAGAAGTAATGTTTTTACCAGCCTTGATGTGAACTTGATATTCAAGATAAGATAAGATACCATCTCCATTTAAATCAATGGTGTTGTATAGTTGCTGAGCTTGATAGGTCGCATCAAGTGCCTTTCCAAACAAGCGAACCGCAGCATAGATCGGATAAATTCCCAAGTCCATGAGAGCCCCACCAGCAAAACGGTCTGAAAATACATTCGGAGTGTTTCCGGAAAGAAGGGCTGGCATCTTAGAAGAATACTTGGCATAGTTGAGGTCTGCACCTAAAACTTGTTTGTCTGCTAAGAAGTTTTTAATAACGGTGAAGGCTTCCTCATGATAGTTTCTTGCTGCTTCAAAGATAAAACATTGATTTTCTTGAGCTATTTCAACTAAATCCTGCCATTCTTGTGGTTGAGTCACCGCTGGTTTTTCAAGGATAACATGTTTAGCTGATGCTAGAGCAAGCTTGGCTTGAGTATAATGCAGAGAATTGGGACTTGCGATATAGACAATATCAAAATCAGACTGGAAGAAATCCTCTAAATTATCAAATAGACTAACATCTGTATAGGAACTAGCAAATTGCTGAGCAGTCGTGAGCTTTCTTGAATAAACAGCCACTAACTGGAATTCCTGACTAGTATGAGCAGCTTCTATAAAGTGGTGACTGATTGCACCAGTACCGATAATACCGAGTTTAAGCATGAAATCTCCTTTTCTACAAGTAATGACTGCTTTCATTATATCACAGATAGACTAAACTAGCCAAAGGGAGACAATTCTTTTATTTGACACTTCGAATTTTCCTCAAAAAATGGTACAATAGATTCAGAAAAAATAGGAGTGTAGTATGAGATTATTACCTATGAGAAAAATTTCTCGTCATTCAAAAAGATTGGCGCTTTTTTTGACTTTTTGTGCGGGTTATGTAGATGCCTATACCTTTATCATACGTGGGAATACTCTAGTTGCAGGCCAAACGGGGAATGTCGTTTTCCTTTCCGTTGGTCTCATTCAAGACAATGTTTCAGATGCCAGTGCAAAGGTAATGACCTTGATTTCCTTTATGGTAGGTGTTTTCCTCTTGACAGTCTATAAAGAAAAGTTGAGGATTGTAAGAAAACCAATTCTATCCCTTATTCCACTAGCAATTTTATCTTTGATTATAGGATTTGTTCCCTTGACGGTTGATAATATATACATAGTGCCACCGTTAGCATTTTGTATGGGACTTGTAACAACAGCTTTCGGAGAAGTTTCAGGAATTGCATACAACAATGCTTTTATGACTGGAAATATCAAACGAACTATGTTAGCATTTGGCGAATATGTTCGCACAAAACATACACCTTTTTTAAGAGAAGGTCTCATCTTTGTTAGCTTGCTGTCGAGTTTTGTGCTTGGGGTTGTTGTATCAGCTTATCTGAGTATTTTTTATGAAGAAAAAACAATTTTAGGGATTCCAATCATGATGAGTTTTTTTTATCTAAGTATGCTTTTTGCATCTTGGAGGAAAAAAATAAGAGAAAAAGTTTAAATTCGATGATAAATACTTGTCAAAAACTAGGAATCATGCTATACTTGAAGAGTTGACTATGCACAGTCCTGTGCAACCGCACGAACATCGTTGCTCGTCGTATAACAAATTTAAACTTCGTCATTATCGCCTTGCCTAACATAAGTTATGTCTTTGGCTCAATTCCTAGTTTATTCTTTGTTATACTTAGAGCTCTTCTTTTAAGTGGTTCGTCCCACGATGCTAGGCGAGTCTTCACAAAAATACGGGGAAACCCCAAAAAATCATAGGAGGTGCATAATGAGCACATACGCAATTATCAAAACTGGCGGAAAACAAGTTAAAGTTGAAGTTGGTCAAGCAATCTACGTTGAAAAATTGAACGTTGAAGCTGGTCAAGAAGTTACTTTTAACGAAGTTGTTCTTGTTGGTGGTGAAAACACTGTTGTCGGAACTCCACTTGTTGCTGGAGCTACTGTAGTTGGAACTGTTGAAAAACAAGGAAAACAAAAGAAAGTTGTTACTTACAAGTACAAACCTAAAAAAGGTAGCCACCGTAAACAAGGTCACCGTCAACCATATACAAAAGTTGTCATCAACGCAATCAACGCTTAATTTTAAGGAGAACACATGATACAAGCAGTCTTTGAGAGAGCCGAAGATGGCGAGCTGAGGAGTGCGGAAATTACTGGACACGCCGAGAGTGGCGAATACGGCTTTGATGTCGTGTGTGCATCGGTTTCTACGCTTGCCATTAACTTTATCAATTCGATTGAGAAATTTGCAGGCTATGAACCAATCTTAGAATTAAACGAAGATGAAGGTGGCTATCTGATGGTTGAAATTCCTAGAGACCTTCCTTCACACCAGAGAGAAATGACGCAGTTATTTTTTGAATCATTTTTCTTGGGTATGGCAACCTTATCGGAGGACTCTTCTGAGTTCGTCCAAACCAGAGTTATCACAGAAAACTAACACGGAGGAAAACATTATGTTAAAAATGACTCTTAACAACTTGCAACTTTTCGCCCACAAAAAAGGTGGAGGTTCTACATCAAACGGACGCGATTCACAAGCAAAACGTCTTGGAGCTAAAGCAGCTGACGGACAAACTGTAACAGGTGGATCAATCCTTTACCGTCAACGTGGTACACACATCTATCCAGGTGTAAACGTTGGACGTGGTGGAGACGATACTTTGTTCGCTAAAGTTGAAGGCGTAGTACGCTTTGAACGTAAAGGTCGCGATAAAAAACAAGTTTCTGTTTACCCAATCGCAAAATAATCGCTCTAAGTAGCATTAAATAAGGCTTTCTGAGTTTTCGGAGAGCCTATTTTTTTGTTTTGATACCCATTTTGGTACCCAGAATGATTTTTATGTAAAATTTTTGTACAATATCATCGGTTTATACTCAATAAAAATCAAAGAGCAAACTAGGAAACTAGCCGCAGGCTGTACTTGAGTACGGCAAGGCGACGTTGGCGCGGTTTGAATTTGATTTTCGAAGAGTATTAATTTCTTATTTTATAAAAGTGTATATACTATCGCATATACTTATAAAGCCATTCTTTCTTTAACAAATCACTAACTAAAAATGTGCAGTAATTATTTTATTACAAGCTTTAAAAATACAGGTGAGGAAGATTTTTACTAGCTTTGATAAGTATGATAATTCTAACTGATATAACCAAAGTTATCGTCTTTAATATCAAGATAGTTCTAGGCTTAATTATTTTATAGGATTGGCTATTAGTAAGAAATATGGTATAATATAGGGTGAGACCTTCTTAATAAATAGTGAAAGAGTATAAAATGAAAAAAATTGTCATTAACGGTGGGAGACCATTGAAAGGTGAAATTACGATTAGTGGCGCTAAAAATAGTGTCGTTGCCTTGATTCCTGCCATTATTTTATCAGATGATGTTGTGATTTTGGATTGTGTTCCAGACATCTCTGATGTAGCTAGTCTTATTGAGATTATGGAGATCATGGGAGCTAGTGTCAAGCGTTATGACGATGTTCTTGAAATTGATCCTCGTGGTGTTCAAAATAAACCAATGCCTTATGGTAAAATTAATAGCTTGCGTGCGTCATATTATTTCTACGGTAGTCTTCTAGGACGTTTTGGTGAAGCAACTGTAGGTTTGCCTGGAGGGTGTGACCTAGGACCACGTCCGATTGATTTGCATTTAAAAGCATTTGAAGCTATGGGAGCTAAGACAACCTACGAGGGAGATAATATGAACCTCTCAACCCAAGGATCAAGTCTACATGGTGCGCATATCTATATGGATACTGTTAGTGTTGGTGCGACAATCAATACGATGCTAGCAGCAGTAAAAGCCAAAGGTCGAACAGTTATTGAAAATGCTGCTCGCGAACCTGAAATCATTGATGTGGCTACATTATTAAACAATATGGGAGCTCACATTCGTGGCGCAGGTACTGATATGATTACTATTGATGGTGTAGATAGCCTTCATGGAACACGTCACCAAGTCATCCCAGACCGTATTGAAGCAGGTACTTATATTTCAATGGCTGCTGCAGTAGGCCATGGAATTCGAATTAATAATGTACTTTATGAGCATTTAGAAGGATTTATTGCTAAACTTGAAGAAATGGGTGTTCACATGACTGTTTCTGAAGACAGTATTTTCGTAGAAGAGCAAACAAATCTAAAGGCTGTTAATATCAAGACAGCTCCTTATCCAGGTTTCGCAACAGATCTTCAACAGCCTATTACTCCTTTGCTATTAAAAGCAGAAGGTCGTGGCACATTGATTGATACAATCTATGAAAAACGTGTCAACCATGTTTTTGAATTAGCCAAAATGAACGCAGATATTTCAACAACAAACGACCACATCCTTTATAAGGGTGGAAATCCTTTGCAGGGTGCAAAAGTTAAGGCGACAGACCTACGTGCTGGAGCTGCCTTGGTTATTGCTGGCTTGATGGCTGAAGGAAAAACAGAGATTACCAATGTTGAATTCATCCTTCGAGGCTACTCGAATATTATCGAAAAATTGCGTAATCTTGGAGCAGATATTGAGCTAATCGAAGATTAGCACTTTGAGGATTGCAATGAATATCTGGACTAAATTAGCAAAATTTTCTTTCTATGAGACGGAACGTTTATATTTCCGTCCCTTCTTTTTTACAGATGTAGATGATTTTCATCAACTTGCATCAGATCCTGAAAATCTTCAATTTATCTTTCCTGCACAAGCAAGTATTGAAGAAAGTCAGTATGCTCTTGCCAATTATTTTATGAAATCACCTTTGGGAATTTGGGCTATTTGTGATAAAAAAGAGCAACGAATGATTGGAGCTATCAAGTTTGAAAAACTTGATGAAATTAAGAAAGAAGCAGAAATTGGCTATTTTTTAAAGAAAGACTATTGGTCTCAGGGTTATATGACTGAAGCAGTTACCAAATTACGAGATTTATCCATGAACGAGTTTGCATTGAAGCAACTTTCGATTGTGACACATCTAGAAAATGTTGCTAGTCAGAAAGTAGCAGAAAAATCAGATTTTGTTCTTTATCGTCGTTTTAAAGGTAGCGATCGTTATACCCGAAAGATGCGGGATTATCTAGAATTCCGTTATACAAAAGGAAATCTAAATGAGTAAACACCAAGAAATATTAGCCTACTTGGAAGAATTACCAGTTGGGAAGCGTGTCAGTGTTCGTAGTATTTCAAATCGGCTGGGAGTAAGTGATGGTACGGCATATCGGGCTATCAAAGAAGCTGAAAATAGGGGACTTGTTGAAACACGTCCTCGAAGTGGAACAGTACGTGTAAAGTCAAAAAAAGTAGCTATTGAGAAATTAACGTTCGCAGAAATTGCAGAAGTTACAGGCTCGGAAGTTTTAGCTGGTCAAGCTGGATTGGACAGAGAATTTAGTAAATTCTCCATTGGAGCGATGACTGAAAAGAATATTCTTTCTTATCTTCATGATAGCGGCTTACTTATCGTAGGAGATCGAACACGAATCCAATTATTGGCACTTGAAAATGAAAATGCTGTCTTGGTAACAGGTGGATTTGAAGTTCACGAAGATGTTTTAGAATCTGCCAATAAGAAAAATATTCCAGTATTACGCAGTAAGCATGATACATTTACAATTGCGACTATGATCAACAGAGCTTTGTCCAACGTTCAGATCAAGACAGATATTTTGACGGTTGAAAAAATATATCGTACTAGTCATGAATATGGATTTCTACAGGAAACGGATACTGTCAAAGATTATCTAGACTTGGTTCGTAAGAATAGAACGAGCCGTTTCCCTGTCATCAATCAGCATCAGGTTGTTGTTGGTGTAGTTACTATGCGTGATGCTGGAGATAAATCACCTGGTACAACGATAGATAAGGTCATGACAAGGACAGTCTACATGACTGGTTTAGCGACGAATATCGCTAACGTTAGCCAGAGAATGATTGCTGAAGACTTTGAAATGGTACCAGTTGTTCGTAGCAATCAAACCTTACTTGGTGTTATTACTAGACGGGATGTCATGGAAAAGATGAGCCGCTCTCAAGTTTCAGCATTACCAACATTTTCAGAACAGGTTGGTCAGAAGTTATCTTACCACCATGATGAAGTTGTCATTACGGTTGAACCATTTATGTTGGAAAAAAATGGAGTCCTTGCAAATGGAGTTCTTTCAGAAATTTTGACCCATATGACGCAGGATCTGGTCGTGAATAGCGGACGTAATCTCATCATTGAACAGATGTTGATTTACTTTTTACAGGCTGTTCAGATTGATGATATCTTGCGAATTCAGGCTAGAATTATTCATCATACGAGAAGGTCAGCCATTATTGACTATGACATTTATATCAATCATCAAATCGTATCAAAAGCAAATGTTACTGTAAAAATTAATTAAAACTAGGAGAAAACATGATTACATTAAAATCAGCTAGAGAAATCGAAGCAATGGATAAGGCTGGCGATTTTCTTGCCAGTATTCACATCGGTTTGCGTGACATCATCAAACCAGGTGTAGATATGTGGGAAGTAGAAGAATATGTGCGTCGTCGTTGTAAAGAAGAAAATTTCCTCCCTTTACAAATCGGTGTTGATGGGGCAATGATGGATTATCCATACGCAACTTGTTGTTCGCTTAATGACGAAGTAGCCCATGCTTTTCCACGCCACTATATTTTGAAGGAAGGCGATTTGCTGAAGGTAGATATGGTTCTTGGCGGGCCAATCGCTAAGTCTGACCTCAATGTTTCTAAACTAAATTTTAACAACGTTGAGCAGATGAAAAAATATACTCAAAACTTTACGGGCGGCTTGGCAGATTCTTGTTGGGCTTACGCTGTTGGAAAACCATCAGAAGAAGTTAAAAACTTGATGGATGTTACCAAAGAAGCTATGTATAAGGGAATTGAGCAGGCTGTTGTAGGAAATCGTATTGGAGATATTGGAGCTGCTATTCAGGAATATGCTGAAAGCCGTGGTTACGGAGTTGTTCGTGATCTTGTAGGACACGGTGTTGGTCCAACTATGCATGAAGAACCAATGGTGCCTAACTATGGTATCGCAGGTCGTGGTCTCCGCCTTCGTGAAGGTATGGTTTTGACAATCGAACCTATGATCAATACAGGTGATTGGGAAATCGATACAGATATGAAAACAGGCTGGGCACATAAAACAATCGATGGTGGACTATCATGTCAGTACGAGCATCAGTTTGTTATTACAAAAGATGGCCCTGTAATCTTGACAAGTCAAGGCGAAGAGGGAACTTATTAATCAAAAAAGGAGCTGAGCTCCTTTTTTTGATTCTTTCAAGTTGAAAATAAATTTGCGTAGCAGATATCTTACAAACGTTTTCTTTTATAGTAAAATAAAATATAACTAAATGAAAGTAGGTTCTTAATTGGAAAGTATTTTATTTTTTATTTCTGTCTTTATAGCTGGAGTCTTGTCATTCTTTTCTCCCTGTATCTTTCCCTTGTTACCAGTATATGCAGGTGTTCTGCTAGATGATCAAGAGGAGTCAAAGACATTTCGTTTTTTGGGTAAAGATGTTGCCTGGTCAGGATTGATTCGTACCCTCTGTTTTATTGCGGGTATCTCTCTCATTTTCTTTATTCTTGGATTCGGAGCAGGATTCCTTGGGAATTTACTTTATGCTGACTGGTTCCGTTATGTCATGGGAATCATGATTATCATACTGGGATTGTATCAGATGGAAATTCTTCATCTACAAAAATTAGAGGTACAAAAAACAGTAACATTTAAGCAAAAACAGTCTAGTAAATATCTCTCGTCCTTTTTACTGGGGATCAGCTTCAGCTTTGGCTGGACTCCATGTATAGGCCCAGTATTAAGTTCTGTTTTAGCACTGGCTGCCTCAGGAGGAAATGGAGCTCTTCAGGGAGCCTTATTAACCCTCATTTACACTCTCGGAATGGCGCTTCCATTTTTAGTTCTGGCCTTGGCATCAGGTCTTGTCATGCCTTATTTTAGTAGAATCAAATCTCACATACTTTTATTGAAGAAAATTGGTGGTTTATTGATCATTCTCATGGGAATTTTATTAATGTTGGGACAGTTAAATGTCTTATCTGGAATATTAGGATAAAAGGAGTTATCTATGAAAAAAATTATCTATTTTGGACTTAGTTTCTTGTCTCTCTTTCTTCTGATTGCTTGTGGCAAGGAAGAGAAAAAATCAAGTCCACAAAATCAATCAAATCAGACACAACAAGCTCCTGTGAAGCAAGTAGCAATTGGAGCAGAAGCACCTGATTTCACCCTTCAATCTATGAATGGAAAAGAAGTCAAATTATCTGATTATAAAGGTAAAAAAGTTTATCTTAAATTTTGGGCATCTTGGTGTGGACCATGCAAGAAGAGTATGCCAGAATTGATGGAGCTTGCTGCTAAGGAAGATCGTGATTTCGAAATTTTATCAGTCATTGCGCCAGGCCTTCAAGGTGAAAAAACTGTTGAGCAATTTCCAAAATGGTTTGAGGAACAAGGTTATAAAGACATCCCTGTTTTATATGATACAAAAGGAGCTGTTTTTCAAGATTATCAAATTCGAAGCATCCCTACAGAATATCTAATTGATTCACAGGGTAAAATTGCTAAAATTCAATTAGGTGCGATTAGTAACGCAGATGCAGAAGCAGCTTTTTCTCAAATGAAATAAAGTAATGAAATATAAAAATGTCTAGACAAACTGTCTAGACATTTTTTCTAACTTAAATTAGTTTTTTGAAGCTGCTTGGAATTCAGGGTTTTTCCAAGCTTCATCAATAATAGCTTGCAATTCTTTTGCTGAAGCTTGCATTTTTTGAGTTTCAGCATCGTTCAATGGGATGTTTACTGGACGCACAATACCATGTGCTCCAACAACAGCTGGTTGACCGATGAAGACATCTTTGATTCCGTATTGACCTTCTTGGAATACAGAAAGTGGAAGTACTGCATTTTCATCGTCAAGGATTGCTTTAGTGATACGAGCAAGGGCAACTGCGATACCGTAGTATGTAGCACCTTTCTTGTTGATGATTGTGTAAGCAGCGTCACGAACACCTTCGAACAATTCGATCAATTCAGTTTCTTGAACGTTTTGAGTGTCTTTAAGGAATTCTTCAAGGTTAACACCTGCGATGTTAGCGTGTGACCAAACGGCAAATTCTGAGTCGCCGTGTTCACCCATGATGTAAGCGTGAACTGAACGAGCGTCTACATCCAATTTTTCAGCAAGGGCTTGACGGAAACGAGCTGAGTCAAGTGAAGTACCTGAACCGATAACGCGTTCTTTAGGGAATCCTGAGAATTTCCATGTAGAGTATGTCAAAACGTCAACTGGGTTAGCAGCTACAAGGAAGATACCGTTAAATCCTGATTCAACAACTTGTGTTACGATAGATTTGTTGATTGCAAGGTTTTTACCAACAAGGTCAAGACGAGTTTCACCTGGTTTTTGAGGGGCACCTGCAGTAATTACAACAAGGTCAGCATCCGCACAGTCAGCGTACTCAGCTGCATAAATCTTCTTAGGTGAAGTGAAAGCAAGGGCGTGGCTAAGGTCAAGCGCATCACCAACAGCTTTTTCGTGCAATTGAGGAATTTCAATGATACCAAGTTCTTGGGCAATTCCTTGGTTAACAAGAGCGAAAGCGTAAGATGAACCTACGGCACCGTCACCAACGAGGATAACTTTTTTGTGTTGTTTAGTTGCTGTCATTAGTCTAAACATCTCCTTTGTTTTTTTAAGGGTAATACCCTGTTTAGTTTCATTCTATCACTTTTAAATAGCTTTGTCACGAATATAACATCCACTTAGCCATGTAAACGTTTTAGTCATACTGTAACACTGAAATAAGAGACAAACTATGGTATAATATATCTAGTTACTAATAGTGAAATGAGGCATTTGTTAATGCAAGATAAAAATTTAGTGAATGTCAATCTGACAAAGGAGATGAAGACCAGCTTTATCGACTACGCCATGAGTGTTATCGTATCGCGGGCCCTTCCTGATGTTCGAGATGGTTTGAAACCAGTTCATCGTCGTATTCTATACGGTATGAACGAATTGGGTGTGACACCAGATAAACCTCATAAGAAATCTGCTCGTATTACAGGGGATGTCATGGGTAAATACCACCCACACGGTGACTCATCTATCTACGAAGCTATGGTTCGTATGGCGCAATGGTGGAGTTATCGATACATGCTTGTAGATGGGCATGGGAACTTTGGTTCTATGGATGGTGATGGTGCCGCAGCTCAGCGTTATACTGAAGCACGTATGAGTAAGATTGCTCTTGAGATGCTTCGCGACATCAATAAAAATACCGTTGATTTTGTAGATAACTATGATGCCAATGAACGTGAACCCCTGGTTCTCCCAGCTCGTTTCCCAAACCTTTTGGTCAATGGAGCTACAGGTATCGCTGTTGGTATGGCAACCAATATTCCGCCTCATAACTTGGGAGAAACCATTGATGCAGTGAAGTTGGTCATGGATAATCCAGAAGTTACAACCAAGGAATTAATGGAAGTTCTTCCTGGTCCAGATTTCCCAACTGGTGCTCTTGTTATGGGGAAATCAGGTATTCATAAGGCTTATGAAACAGGGAAAGGCTCCATTGTGCTTCGTTCTCGTACTGAAATCGAAGAAACTAAGACTGGTCGCGAACGTATCGTTGTAACAGAATTTCCATATATGGTTAATAAAACCAAAGTCCATGAACATATTGTGCGTTTGGTTCAGGAAAAACGTATCGAAGGTATTACAGCTGTTCGTGACGAATCAAACCGTGAGGGAGTTCGCTTTGTGATCGAAGTGAAACGTGATGCGTCAGCCAATGTTATTTTGAACAACTTGTTCAAGATGACTCAAATGCAAACTAGCTTTGGATTTAACATGCTGGCTATCCAGAATGGTGTACCAAAGATTCTTTCTCTTCGTCAAATCTTGGATGCTTATATTGAGCACCAAAAAGAAGTGGTGACTCGTCGTACTCAATTTGACAAAGAGAAAGCTGAAGCGCGTGCACACATCTTAGAAGGTTTGTTGATTGCTCTGGACCACATCGACGAAGTCATTCGTATCATCCGTGCCAGTGAAACGGATGCAGAAGCCCAAGCTGAATTGATGAGCAAGTTCAAGTTATCTGAACGTCAAAGTCAAGCAATTCTCGATATGCGTCTTCGTCGTTTGACAGGTTTGGAACGTGACAAGATTCAGTCAGAATATGATGAGCTTATTGCTTTGATTGCTGACTTGGCAGACATTCTTGCAAAACCAGAACGCGTAGCACAAATCATCAAGGAAGAACTGGATGAGGTCAAACGTAAGTTTGGTGATCCACGTCGTACTGAGTTGATGGTTGGTGAGGTCTTGACGCTTGAAGATGAAGACTTAATTGAAGAGTCTGATGTTCTCATCACTCTATCAAATAAAGGTTACATCAAACGTTTGGACCAAGATGAGTTCACAGCTCAAAAACGTGGTGGACGTGGTGTTCAAGGAACTGGAGTTAAGGACGATGACTTTGTGCGTGAATTGGTTTCAACCAGCACTCACGATCATTTGCTATTCTTTACTAATAAAGGACGTGTTTATCGTCTTAAGGGATATGAAATTCCAGAATACGGTCGTACAGCCAAAGGTTTGCCAGTTGTCAATCTTTTGAAACTGGATGAAGGTGAAAGCATTCAAACCATTATCAATGTTGAATCAGAACGTAGTGATGATGCCTATCTCTTCTTTACAACTCGAGCAGGTATTGTCAAAAGAACCAGTGTCAAAGAATTTGCCAACATTCGTCAAAATGGTCTCAAAGCCTTAAATCTGAAAGATGAGGATGAGTTGATTAATGTCTTACTAACTGAAAAAGACACAGATATCATCATCGGAACCAGATTAGGTTATGCAGTTCGTTTCAATCAGTCTTCAGTTCGTAGTATGAGTCGTATCGCCACTGGTGTTAAAGGGGTAAATCTTCGTGAAGGTGATGCTGTAGTGGGAGCGAGAGTGATTACTGATCAAGATGAAGTCCTTATCATTACTGAAAAAGGATATGGTAAGCGCACAGTTGCGACTGAATATCCAACAAAAGGGCGTGCCGGTAAGGGAATGAAAACAGCCAATGTTACTGAAAAAAATGGTCCTCTGGCTGGTCTCTTAACAGTAAAAGGGGACGAAGATCTGATGATTATCACTGACACAGGTGTCATGATTCGAACAAATGTTGCCAATATTTCACAAACGGGACGTTCAACTATGGGAGTAAAAGTGATGCGTCTAGATCAAGATGCTAAGATTGTGACTTTTACAAGTGTTGCAGCAGCAGAAAAAGAAGAAGTTGGGGCAGAACAGGAAACAGAAAGTGAAGCATAATGTCTCAAAAAAAGAATCAAAGTAAAAAAAATAAACGTAAAAATCTACTGATTAACATACTGGCAGGATTCCTAATCTTGCTATCTATCGCTTTAATCTTCAATGCTAATATTCGTGATATGTTCATGATTTGGAACACTAATAAGTATCAGGTCAGTCAAGTGACCAAGGAAGAGATTGAAGAGAACAAAGAAACAGAAGGAAATTTCGATTTTGACTCTGTAAAATCACTTTCCTCGGAGGCAGTCCTATCAGCTCAGTGGAATTCCCAGCAACTTCCGGTAATCGGAGGGATTGCCATTCCGGAGCTTGAAATGAATCTACCAATATTTAAGGGACTCGATAATGTTAACCTCTTTTATGGTGCTGGGACAATGAAAGCCAATCAGGTAATGGGGGAAGGAAATTATTCTCTAGCAAGTCACCGTATATTTGCAGGTGAAAATGCTGATAAGAAATTATTCTCTCCTCTTGCTCGTGCTGAAAAAGGGATGAAAATTTATCTCACTGATAAAGAAAAAGTCTATACATACGAGATTGAAGAGGTTAAAATTGTAACTCCTGATCGCGTAGATGTAATTGACGAACGTGATGGGATTAAAGAGATTACCTTGGTAACCTGTGAAGATGCTAATGCAGTTGAGAGAATTATCGTTAAAGGGAATTTGACAGAGATAAAATCTTATGCAGAGACTCCATCAGATATCTTAGAAGCCTTTAATAAACCCTATAAACAATTTTATGAATAGTAGAAGAGGTTGGGACAAAAGAGCCCGACCTCATTTTTTATTAGCAATCAAACTTTGACGCGGTAGCTGATTGAACTTTTTGTTCGTCTTTTAGACTCCAAAAAGCTCCTAATCATCCTCGCAGGGCTGGGACTACGAAATCGAGACTTTGTCTATCGATTTCTGTCCTACCGCCTTTTCTTGTCAATTTCAGAAAATAGATAGGAAAAAGACTTTTCAATTTTGGTAAAAAGTAGTATAATGTTTCTATTATAGAAATTTTTAGAAAATTCCGAAAGAGGTTTGTTATGGGATACACAGTTGCTGTTGTTGGCGCTACAGGTGCCGTAGGTGCTCAAATGATCAAAATGTTGGAAGAATCAACTCTTCCGATCGATAAGATTCGTTACCTTGCGTCTGCACGTTCTGCAGGTAAGGTCTTGCAATTCAAAGGTCAAGATGTGACCATCGAAGAAACAACAGAAGATGCTTTTGAAGGGGTTGATATTGCTCTTTTCTCAGCTGGTGGATCAACTTCTGCAAAATACGCACCTTATGCTGTTAAGGCAGGTGCAGTTGTCGTAGATAACACTTCTTACTTCCGTCAAAATCCAGATGTACCATTGGTTGTTCCTGAAGTGAATGCTCACGCCCTTGATGCTCACAACGGAATCATCTCTTGTCCTAACTGTTCAACAATTCAAATGATGGTGGCTCTTGAGCCAGTCCGTCAAAAATGGGGCTTGGACCGTATCATCGTATCAACTTATCAAGCAGTTTCAGGTGCTGGTATGGGAGCAATTCTTGAAACACAACGTGAGCTTCGTGAAGTCTTGAATGATGGCGTAAATCCACGTGATTTGCATGCGGAAATCTTGCCTTCAGGTGGCGATAAGAAACACTATCCAATTGCCTTTAATGCTCTTCCACAAATTGATGTTTTCACTGATAATGACTACACTTATGAAGAGATGAAGATGACAAATGAAACCAAGAAAATCATGGAAGACGATAGCATTGCTGTTTCAGCAACTTGTGTGCGGATTCCAGTCTTGTCAGCTCACTCAGAGTCAGTCTATATTGAAACAAAAGAAGTAGCACCAATTGAAGAAGTGAAAGCTGCTATTGCTGCATTCCCAGGTGCAGTTCTTGAAGATGATGTTGCTCACCAAATCTATCCTCAAGCAGTTAATGCTGTTGGTTCACGTGATACTTTCGTTGGACGTATCCGTAAAGATTTGGATGCAGAAAAAGGTATCCATATGTGGGTAGTCTCTGATAATCTTCTTAAAGGTGCAGCTTGGAACTCAGTTCAAATCGCAGAAACACTTCACGAACGTGGATTGGTTCGCCCAACAGCTGAATTAAAATTTGAATTGAAATAATGTGTAGGAGTTCTTTTGAACTCCTTCTTTAAAATAGAGAGGTGTTTTGTATGTCTTATCAAGATTTAAAAGATTGTAAAATTATCACGGCCTTTATTACTCCTTTTCATGAAGATGGCTCTATCAATTTCGCTGCCATTCCAAAGTTGATTGAACATTTATTAGCACATCATACAGACGGAATTCTCCTAGCAGGAACAACTGCTGAGAGTCCGACTCTAACTCACGATGAGGAGTTGCAGTTGTTTGCGGCTGTTCAAAAGGTTGTCAACGGACGAGTTCCTTTAATTGCCGGTGTTGGTACCAATGACACACGTGACTCTATCGAATTCGTCAAAGAAGTAGCAGAGTTTGGTGGTTTTGCAGCTGGTCTTGCGATTGTTCCTTACTATAATAAACCATCCCAAGAAGGTATGTATCAGCACTTTAAAGCCATTGCAGATGCCTCTGATTTGCCAATTATTATTTATAACATTCCAGGTCGTGTAGTTGTTGAAATGACTCCAGATACCTTACTTCGTTTGGCGGAACATCCAAACATTATCGGTGTCAAAGAATGTACCAGTCTTGCCAATATGGCTTACTTGATTGAGCATAAACCAGATGAATTTTTGGTTTATACTGGTGAAGATGGAGATGCCTTCCATGCTATGAATCTAGGTGCAGACGGAGTTATCTCTGTTGCTTCCCATACAAATGGGGATGAGATGCATGAAATGTTTACTGCAATCGAAGAAAGTGATATGAAGAAAGCGGCAGCTATTCAACGTAAATTTATTCCTAAAGTCAATGCTCTCTTCTCTTACCCAAGTCCAGCACCTGTTAAGGCGGTACTCAACTATATGGGATTCGAAGCAGGGCCAACTCGTCTACCTTTGGTTCCTGCACCTGAAGAGGATGCTAAACGCATTATCAAGGTTGTTATTGATGGGGACTACGAAGCAACCAAGGCAACTGTCACTGGAGTCCTTCGTCCTGATTACTAAGATAACTAATATAAAAAAACTTTCTAAACAAGTAATATTGTTGGGAAGTTTTTTTCTTTTTCTACGAATAAATAGATAGAGAGAAAAACAAGGAGTCTATCATGAAAATTAAGATTGATAATTTTGAGATTTATAAGTTGAAACAAGCAGGTTTAAGTAATCAACAGGTTTTAAAGGTACTTCAATATGGAGAAATCTATGATCAAGAATTAACCCTAGAAACGATAGTAGAAGCATCTGAGTGTCGAAATCCAGTGGTTTTTATGGAACGTTACCATAAACTCACCTTTGAAAGCATGGAGCGATTAAGAAGTGACTTTGAAAAATTTCCCTCTTTTTCCATCCTAGACGATGTCTATCCATTTGCTCTCAGTGAAATCTATGATGCTCCAGTATTGTTATTTTATAAGGGCGATTTAAATCTCTTAAAGTTACCTAAGATTGCGGTTGTAGGCAGTCGCTCTTGTAGTCAAACAGGAACAAAATCGGTCCGTAAGGTTATTGAAGAACTGGAGAATGAGCTGGTGATTGTGAGTGGGCTTGCTAGAGGGATTGATACTGCAGCGCATATGTCAATTCTTCAAGGTGGTGGAAAAACTATTGCAGTCATTGGGACTGGCTTGGATGTTTACTATCCACGTTCTAATAAACGACTGCAGGACTACATAGGTGAATATCATTTGCTACTGAGTGAATATGGACCGGGTGAAGAACCCTTGAAATATCACTTTCCAGCACGAAATCGGATTATCGCTGGCCTATGTATGGGTGTCATCGTTGCTGAGGCAAAGATGAGATCTGGTAGTTTGATTACCTGTGAGCGAGCTATGGAAGAAGGAAGAGATGTCTTTGCTATTCCAGGGAGCATTTTAGATGGTCGTTCAGATGGTTGTCATCACTTGGTTCAGGAAGGTGCAAAACTTGTTTCAAGTGGTCAGGATGTGCTAGCAGAATTTGAATTTTAAGAACTAGCAAGGTTTTATCGGTTAAACTTTTCTTCTATATATAGGAGTTAAGTCTTGACAGGTTTTTAAAAATGGTTTACACTTTATAAAGTTTATTACTTTGAAAAGGTGTGATACTGTGGCTACGGCAACAAAGAAGAAAAAATCAACAGTTAAAAAAAATCTAGTAATCGTGGAGTCGCCTGCAAAGGCTAAAACGATTGAAAAATACCTGGGTAGAAATTATAAGGTTTTAGCCAGTGTTGGTCATATTCGTGATTTGAAAAAATCCAGTATGTCAGTCGATGTAGAAAATAATTATGAACCCCAATATATCAATATTCGTGGGAAAGGTCCTCTGATCAATGACTTGAAAAAAGAAGCTAAAAAAGCCAATAAAGTCTTTCTCGCAAGTGACCCGGACCGCGAAGGAGAAGCAATTTCTTGGCATTTAGCTCATATTCTTAATCTAGATGAAAATGATGCTAACCGTGTTGTTTTCAACGAGATTACCAAGGATGCAGTAAAAAATGCCTTTAAAGAACCTCGTAAGATTGATATGGATTTGGTGGATGCCCAACAAGCCCGTCGTGTCTTGGACCGCTTGGTAGGTTATTCCATTTCACCAATTTTATGGAAAAAGGTCAAGAAGGGCTTGTCAGCTGGCCGTGTTCAGTCTGTTGCGCTCAAGTTAATCATTGACCGTGAAAATGAGATCAATGCTTTTCAACCAGAAGAATATTGGACGATTGATGGAGTCTTCAAAAAGGGGACTAAGCAATTCCAAGCATCCTTCTATGGAATGAATGGCAAGAAGATGAAATTGACAAGCAATGAAGAGGTCAAAGAAGTCTTGTCTCATCTATCCAGCAAAGACTTTACAGTTGATCAGGTAGATAAAAAAGAACGCAAGCGTAACGCTCCACTCCCTTATACTACCTCAACTATGCAGATGGATGCAGCTAATAAAATCAATTTCCGTACTCGAAAGACCATGATGGTTGCCCAGCAACTCTATGAAGGGATTAATATTGGTACGGGCGTCCAAGGTTTGATCACCTATATGCGTACAGACTCGACTCGTATCAGTCCAGTTGCTCAAAATGAAGCTGCAAACTACATTAACGAACGTTTTGGCAGTAAGTATTCTAAGCATGGTAGCAAGGTAAAGAATGCGACTGGTGCACAGGATGCCCATGAGGCTATCCGCCCATCAAGTGTCTTTAACACGCCAGAAAAAATTGCTAAGTATTTGGATAAAGACCAACTTAAGCTTTATACCCTTATCTGGAATCGCTTTGTAGCGAGTCAGATGACGGGTGCTATCTTTGATACCATGGCTGTGAAGCTCTCTCAAAATGGAGTTCAGTTTGCAGCGAATGGTAGTCAGGTTAAATTTGATGGTTACTTGGCTATTTACAATGATTCAGATAAGAATAAGATGTTGCCGGATATGGTAGTTGGTGATGTCGTCAAGCAGGTCAATAGTAAACCTGAGCAGCACTTCACTCAACCACCAGCCCGATATTCGGAAGCAACACTGATTAAGACTTTGGAAGAAAATGGTGTTGGACGTCCATCAACTTATGCACCTACCATTGAAACTATTCAAAAGCGCTATTATGTGCGTTTGGCAGCCAAGCGTTTTGAACCGACAGAGTTGGGAGAAATTGTTAACAAGCTCATCGTTGAATATTTCCCTGATATCGTCAATGTAACCTTTACAGCTGAAATGGAAGGTAAACTGGATGATGTCGAAGTTGGAAAAGAGCAGTGGCAACGAGTCATTGATGAATTTTATAAACCCTTCTCTAAAGAGGTTGCCAAAGCCGAAGAGGAAATGGAAAAAATCCAAATCAAGGATGAGCCAGCAGGATTTGATTGTGAAGAGTGTGGCAGTCCGATGGTCATTAAACTTGGTCGTTTTGGTAAGTTTTATGCTTGTAGCAATTTCCCAGATTGCCGTCATACACAGGCTATCGTGAAAGAGATTGGTGTTGAGTGTCCAAGCTGTCATCAAGGTCAAATTATTGAACGAAAAACCAAGCGTAATCGTATCTTCTATGGTTGCAATCGCTATCCAGAGTGTGAATTCACTTCTTGGGACAAGCCTGTTGGACGAGATTGTCCAAAATGTGGCAACTTCCTCATGGAGAAAAAAGTCCGTGGTGGCGGTAAGCAGATCGTTTGTAGCAATGGTGATTACGAAGAAGAAAAAATCAAATAAAATGAGTCCTGAAAGTAAATTTCAGGCTCTTTTGATTAGTGCTTGACAAAAATCATCATTGTATGCGAAACTAGAAGAAGATTATTTTATACTCAATGAAAATCAAAGAGCAAACTAGGAAGCTAGCCGCAGGCTGCTCAAAGCACTGCTTTGAGGTTGTAGATAGAACTGACGAAGTCAGTAACATATATACGGTAAGGCGACGCTGACGTGGTTTGAAGAGATTTTCGAAGAGTATTAACTAGGAGAAGTTATGCGTATTATCTATCTGATTATTGGATTTCTGTCATTAGCTCTGGCTATTGTTGGAGTTGTCTTGCCCTTGTTGCCCACGACTCCTTTTCTTTTGTTGTCTATTGCTTGTTTTTCGAGAAGTTCCAAGCGTTTTGAAGATTGGCTTTATCATACCAAACTTTATCAGACTTACGTAGCGGATTTTCGTGAGACCAAGTCTATTGCGCGTGAACGTAAGAAAAAAATTATTGTATCGATTTATATCTTGATGGGAATTTCCATTTATTTTGCGCCTCTTTTACCAGTCAAAATCGGTCTGGGATGTTTAACCATCTTTATCACTTACTATCTTTTCAAGGTTATTCCTGATAAAGAATAACTTTAATAAGTAACGATTTTCCTTGATAAAAACAAAAACATATTCGAAATAATATGATATAATAAATTTAAAGTAATCTTCAAGGAGAATCAAATGATTTACGAATTTTGTGCTGAAAATGTAACCTTGCTTGAAAAAGCTATGCAGGCAGGAGCTCGTCGCATCGAGCTTTGTGACAATCTAGCAGTTGGTGGAACAACTCCAAGCTACGGAGTAACCAAGGCAGCTGTGAAGCTGGCGGCCGACTACGATACGACCATTATGACTATGATTCGTCCACGTGGTGGTGACTTTGTTTACAATGATCTAGAAATTGCCATCATGCTTGAGGACATCGCTCTAACTGCTCAAGCAGGAAGCCAAGGCGTTGTCTTTGGTGCATTGACTGCTGATAAGAAGTTGGACAAGGCCAATCTTGAAAAATTGATTGCTGCATCTAAAGGTATGGAAATTGTTTTCCATATGGCATTTGATGAATTGAGCGACCAAGATCAGTTGGAAGCCATTGATTGGCTCAGCCAAGCTGGAGTGACACGCATCCTGACTCGTGCTGGTGTATCTGGCGACTCGTTAGAGAAACGCTTTGCTCACTATCATAGAATTCTAGAACACGCTGCAGGAAAAATTGAAATTTTACCTGGTGGAGGGATTGACATGGATAACCGTCAAACCTTTATTGACCAACTGGGTGTGACACAATTACATGGAACTAAGGTCGTCTTTTAATAAATAGAAAGGAACTGCTAGCTTTTGGTAGCAGTTTTCGCTTATGTTTGAAATTTTTAAAGCTTATCAGTTTAATAGTAAAAAGGCTAAAGGGTATGGATTTGTAGAAAATCAAGGCGTATGGAACCATAGTTCGACTATCTTGCACGGAGATTTTCTCATGAGAGTTATAGTTGTGGACGGAGACTTATCTTTTCAAGTTTATGACCAAGAAACTGGCGATCTTTATCCTCAAGTTCATATGGCAAGTATGAAAGGTACTTTTGTTGGAACTGTTCGAGAGGCTTGTTTAGAAGTTCTTTATGAAATCCGAAAGTCTTGTTTTGATGTGCAGGATTTTATTTGTCCTCAGACCAAGAGAATCATGGCACTCGTTCAAGAAAAGTATGGAAATCAATTGGAATATCTATGGGAGAAATCCCCTGATACAGCTGTTTTGCGCCATGAGGGCAATCAAAAGTGGTATGCTGTTTTGATGAAAATCTCTTGGGATAAGCTTGAAAAGGGGAGAGAAGGACTAGTGGAAGCAGTCAATCTCAAACATGATCAAGTATCTGATTTGTTGGTAAAAAAAGGGATTTATCCAGCCTTTCATATGAACAAGCGCTATTGGATAAGTGTGCCACTTGATGACAGTTTATCAGATGAAGAGGTGCTTGAATTGATCGAAAAAAGTTGGAACTTGACCTTGAAAAAGTAATTAGATTTACTTGATTTTTCAAATACTTTCAATTAGCAAAATATTCTTTACTGAAGAAATTTTCAGAAAATATTGGATTTTTTCTTGACATGTGTTTTTTCCTATGCTAAAATACTAAACAAGATATCAAACGAAGGAGAAAGTCAAACATGAAAACAGCTAAGTTTAATCAATTTGCTTTGTTGTTGAGGTACTCGGGCTAGTGCAAAAGCATTAGTCCTGTTTGGCTTACCAAGCGGGAGTAAATCAACATCTCGCTTGGAACTCCGAGCGAGATGTTTTTTTAAAACCGAATTTAGAAAAGGGGAAATCTTATGAGAACAGTTGAATTTCTAGATACTAGCCTTCGAGATGGTGAGCAGACACCAGGTGTTAATTTTTCGATCAAGGAAAAGATTGCCATTGCAAGACAACTGGAAAAATGGGGAATTTCGGCAATTGAAGCTGGTTTTCCAGCAGCTAGTCCAGACTCGTTTACTGCAGTTCAGGAAATCGCAAAAGTCTTGAAGAAAACAGCGGTGACTGGTTTAGCTCGCTCTGTTAAATCAGACATTGACGCTTGTTATGAAGCACTTAAGGATGCTAAGTATCCACAAATCCATGTTTTTATCGCTACTAGTCCTATTCATCGTGAATTTAAGTTGAATAAAAGCAAAGAGGAAATATTGGAAGCTATTAAAGAGCATGTTTCCTATGCACGGAGTAAATTTGAAGTGGTAGAATTCTCTCCTGAAGATGCGACTAGAACTGAGCTGGATTTCCTCTTACAAGTCGTTCAAACAGCGGTAGACGCAGGTGCGACTTATATCAATATTCCTGATACAGTTGGTTTTACCACACCAGAGGAATATGGGAATATCTTCAAGTATCTGATTGACAATGTTAAAACTGACCGTCAGATTATCTATTCGCCTCACTGTCACGATGACCTTGGAATGGCAGTTGGCAATAGCCTTGCTGCTGTTAAGAATGGTGCGGGGCGTGTTGAAGGAACCATTAACGGTATTGGAGAACGAGCTGGGAATGCTGCTTTAGAAGAAATAGCAGTGGCTCTCAATATTCGCCAAGATTACTACCAAGCAGAGACAAGTATCGTCCTAAACGAAACGATTAATACATCCGAAATGGTTTCTCGCTTCTCAGGGATTCCAGTTCCAAAAAATAAGGCGGTTGTTGGAGGAAATGCCTTCTCTCATGAATCAGGTATTCACCAAGACGGTGTTCTTAAAAATCCTCTCACTTATGAAATCATTACACCTGAATTGGTTGGTGTCAAGAGTAATAGTCTTCCGCTCGGTAAATTGTCTGGTCGTCATGCTTTTGTTGAGAAACTAAGAGATTTGGCTCTAGACTTTACAGACGAAGATATCAAGCCACTCTTTGCTAAGTTCAAGGCCTTGGCAGACAAGAAGCACGAAATCACAGATGCTGATATTCGAGCTCTGGTAGCTGGCACCATGGTTGAAAATCCAGAAGGCTTCCACTTTGATGACTTGCAACTTCAAACCCATTCTGAAAATGACATTGAAGCAACAGTTAGATTAGCTAATTTTGATGGTGAGAAAGTTGAATTTAATGCAGCAGGTCAAGGTTCTGTTGAAGCTATCTTCAATGCTATTGATAAATTCTTTAATCAATCTGTTCGCTTGGTATCCTATACGATTGATGCGGTAACTGATGGGATTGATGCCCAGGCACGTGTATTGGTAACTGTTGAAAACAGAGATACAGAGACTATCTTTAACGCAGCTGGACTTGATTTCGATGTGTTGAAGGCTTCGGCTATTGCCTACATTAATGCCAATACCTTTGTTCAAAAAGAGAATGCTGGTGAGATGGGAACAACAGTTTCCTATCGCGACATGCCTACCATATAAAGGAGAAAGCTATGACAAGAAAAATAGTTGCCCTAGCAGGTGATGGTATCGGCCCAGAAATCATGGAAGCTGGTTTAGAAGTTTTGAAGGCTCTAGCTGAAAAAACAGGTTTTGACTATGAGATTGACAGACGACCTTTTGGAGGGGCGGGGATTGATGCTGCAGGACATCCCTTGCCAGACGAAACGCTCAAGACTTCTAGAGAAGCGGACGCTATTCTACTCGCTGCAATCGGTAGTCCTCAGTATGATGATGCTCCAGTTCGACCCGAACAAGGGCTTCTGGCCCTTCGAAAGGAATTGAATCTCTATGCCAATATTCGTCCGGTTAAAATCTTTGAGAGTCTCAAGCACTTATCACCTCTGAAGCCAGAACGAATAACTGGTGTTGACTTTGTAGTAGTACGTGAGTTGATAGGAGGAATTTACTTTGGTGATCATATCCTTGAAGAAAAAAAAGCGCGTGATATCAACGATTATAGCTATGAGGAAGTAGAACGAATTATTCGCAAGGCTTTTGAAATTGCAAGAAGTCGGAGAAAAATAGTTACCAGTATCGATAAGCAAAATGTTCTAGCGACCTCAAAACTCTGGCGGAAAGTAGCTGAGGAAGTTGCGCAGGATTTTCCGGATGTAACATTGGAGCACCAGCTGGTCGACTCGGCTGCCATGCTCATGATTACAAATCCAGCCAAGTTTGATGTTATCGTGACAGAGAATCTTTTCGGAGATATCTTATCTGATGAATCAAGCGTTCTATCTGGTACACTCGGGGTTATGCCATCAGCCAGCCACTCTGAAGATGGTCCGAGTCTCTATGAACCCATTCATGGTTCGGCACCTGATATTGCTGGACAAGGAATTGCAAATCCTATTTCCATGATTTTGTCAGTTGCCATGATGCTGAGAGACAGCTTTGGACGTTATGAGGATGCGCAGCGTATCGAACGTGCTGTTGAAGCTAGTTTAGTGGCTGGCATTTTAACAAGAGATATAGGAGGACAGGCTTCAACTAAGGAAATGACAGAAGCCATTATCGCAAGACTATGAAACTAAACGAAGGAATAACTTTTGCCCTCCTGATTTGGAATCTCATCATTTTCTTGATCTATGGCATTGACAAATTCAAGGCAAGAAGAGGTGCTTGGCGAATACCTGAAAAATATTTACTATCATTTGCATTTTTTGTGGTGGTTTTGGTGCCTGGTTGGCAGGACTCACTTTTCATCACAAGACTAGAAAATGGTACTTTAAAACAGTTTGGTTCCTAGGAATAGTAACTACACTAGTAGCTTTGTATTTTGTATGGAGGTAATGAATGGCAGGAAAATCGATTTTTGATAAATTATGGGACCTCCATGTGATCACAGGAGAAGAGGGACAACCACAACTCATGTATGTGGATCAACACTATATCCACGAAGTGACCAGTCCTCAGGCATTTCAAGGATTACGAGACGCAGGACGCAGATTGAGACGACCAGACTTGACATTTGGGACCTTTGACCACAATGTACCGACAGTTAATATCTACGATATTCGAGATGTGATATCCAAGGCTCAAATTGATAAGTTGGCAGAAAATGTTGAGGAATTCGGGATTGAACATGCGGCCCATGGTTCTGAAAAACAGGGCATCGTTCACATGGTTGGTCCAGAAACAGGACGAACACAACCAGGAAAATTCATCGTCTGTGGTGATAGCCATACAGCAACCCATGGAGCTTTTGGAGCGATTGCATTTGGAATTGGAACCAGTGAGGTCGAGCACGTCTTTGCAACTCAAACCATTTGGCAGGTTAAGCCAAAGAAAATGTTGGTGGAATTCACAGGAGTTCCTCAAAAAGGAGTCTATTCCAAGGATTTCATCTTAGCCTTGATTGCCAAGTACGGTGTTGCTTGTGGTGTTGGCTACGTGGTGGAGTATCGAGGTCAGGCTATTGATGCTTTGAGCATGGAAGAACGAATGACCATCTGCAATATGTCTATCGAGTTTGGTTCCAAGATGGGAATCATGAATCCAGATCAGACAACCTATGACTATCTAAAAGGAAGAGAGTGTGTTCCTAAGGATTTTGATGCGACAGTAGCTGATTGGAAAAGACTGGTTAGTGATGACGATGCCGTTTATGACAAGGTTATCCGAATGGATGTCTCTGAATTGGCTCCTATGGTGACTTGGGGAACCAATCCAGCTATGGGTGTTGATTTTGATAGTAGCTTCCCAGAAATAAAGGATATGAATGATGAACGTGCTTATCATTACATGGATTTACAACCAGGTCAGAAACCAGCAGATATCGAACTTGGCTATGTCTTTATCGGTTCTTGTACCAATGCTCGACTTAGCGATTTACAATTGGCTGCTCGATTTGTTGAAGGGAAGAAAATTGCCCCTAACTTAACAGCTATTGTGGTACCTGGTTCTCGACCAGTCAAGCGAGCTGCTGAGAAGTTAGGTTTGGATAAGGTTTTCCAAGATGCAGGCTTTGAGTGGAGAGACCCAGGTTGCTCTATGTGCCTAGGAATGAATCCTGACAAGGTACCAGATGGTGTTCACTGCGCCTCAACTAGCAATCGTAACTTTGAAGATCGCCAGGGATTTGGTGCTAAAACTCATCTTTGCAGTCCAGCCATGGCTGCTGCGGCAGCAATTGCAGGTCGCTTCGTAGATGTTCGGAAAATGCCAGAAGCCCAGTAAGGAGAGGATATGGAAAAATTTACTGTTTATACAGGAACGACTGTTCCTCTTATGAATGATAATATTGATACCGACCAAATTCTACCCAAGCAGTTTCTGAAATTGATTGACAAGAAAGGTTTTGGTAAATATCTCATGTATGCTTGGCGTTATCTGGACGATAAGTACACTGAGGATCCAGACTTTGTCTTTAACCGACCAGAATATCGCAAGGCGAGTATTCTCATCACAGGAGATAACTTTGGGGCTGGTTCCTCTAGGGAACACGCTGCTTGGGCACTAGCAGACTATGGCTTTAAGGTCGTGATTGCAGGATCTTTTGGAGATATTCATTACAATAATGAACTCAATAATGGCATGTTACCAATCGTTCAGCCTAGAGAGGTTAGAGAAAAACTCGCCCAGCTCCAACCAACTGACCAAGTGACGGTTGACTTGGAACAACAAAAAATCATTTCACCAGTCGGGGAATTCACTTTCGAAATTGATAGCGAATGGAAACACAAGCTCTTAAATGGTTTGGATGATATCGGTATTACCATGCAGTATGAAGACTTGATTGCTGCTTATGAAAAACAACGACCAGCCTACTGGCAAGAATAAAAAATAGAAAAGGAAATAGAACTATGACAAAACACATTCAATGGAACGGAACACTTTCACAAGAAGGTTATGACATTTTAAAAGGTGAGGGCGGATGTATCGTTTGCCCTACAAAAGTTGGTTACATCATCATGACTAGTGACAAGGCAGGACTTGAACGTAAGTTTGAAGCCAAAGAACGTAATCGTAACAAACCAGGTGTGGTTCTCTGTGGAAGCATGGACGAGCTTCGCGCTTTAGCACAACTCAACCCAGAAATTGAAGCCTTCTATCAAAAACATTGGGACGAAGACATTCTTCTTGGTTGTATCCTTCCATGGAAATCAGAAGCCTTTGAAAAATTGAAAGCTTACGGTGATGGTCGTGAAGAACTCATGACCGATGTGCGTGGAACTAGCTGTTTTGTTATCAAGTTTGGGAAAGCTGGTGAACAATTAGCTGCCAAACTTTGGGAAGAAGGCAAAATGGTATATGCTTCATCTGCAAACCCTTCAGGAAAAGGAAATCGAGGTAAGGTTGAAGGAATCGGTGAACGTATCGAAGGAGCAGTGGATCTTGTTATTGAAGCAGACGACTATGTTGCATCTATCCAGCCAGATAAAACAGTTGAAACACGCTACGAACAGGGCGTGATGGTGTCTATGGTCGATAAAGATGGCAAGCTTATCCCAGAACAAGGAGGAGCACGCTCAACTTCACCAGCGCCAGTTGTGATCCGTAAAGGGCTTGACATTGATAAGATTATGATGCACCTGTCAGATACCTTTAACTCATGGGATTACCGTCAGGGCGAGTATTATTAAGATTGAAAAGAAGTCTAGTGTTAAGAGCAGTTGAAGCTCCTAACGCTGGGCTTTTTCTTTAGAAATTCTTTTCATTTTTTATAGGATATGATATGCTAGATGCAGAATATATATTAATAGAATGTGGTTTTTTTCAAAGTAAAATATCTTACTTCGAACGAAACAAATATAATTTACGTCTAACAATAAATTTTTAATAAGTAAGGAAAACACAATGGTTTCAAAACAAACTTTCATTGACAGGATAAAAAAAGAATTCCCAGATGCAATTGAAAATCAAACAAAAAGTTATATTTCTTTTCAGGTTAAAAATAGGAAAGGAAAGTTACAAAATTTTATAGAGATTAATTTTCAGAATAAAGGAATAAAGATTGCTATTCTCTCCAAAAGTCTTCGTGATTCAGATTTTTTTATTTTTAATAAGAAGCCTGATTCATTTGGTTGGACACTTGATGCTGAGTATTTTATTAAGGACGAAAATTCATTAAATGAGATTTTACCTTTTATAAATAAATCTTATGAGTTTGTAAAAAGTGGAATTAACTCAGAGTGTTATAAAATTTTCAGAGAATTTTTGTCTAAATTTGTGAATCAAGCAAATATCTATAATTCGAAAGATATAGAAATGAAACGTTCTCAAAAATTAGATGGAGCTGAACATATTTATCCTGCTCTAACTATTGAAGGTATTCCATACAAAGTTGAAATGCTTAACACAGGTCATTTTGGTCCAAGGAGTGGTAATGGATATATAAAATCACCTTATTTTGGTTATCGGTTGAGTGTCATTGATAACTCATGGATAAATATAAGGTGTGGTTTTCATAGATTTAAAGTCACAGAATTTAAAATAGTAAAATGGTATAGTAATAATCAAGATGAAGATTTAGGGTACAAATACCTTGTCAAAGATTTAGAGCTAGAATCAACTGCTGAACCTAATGAAATTTTAATAGAGTTTTATGACAATTTTACTAGTTTTTATAGAGAAGCAGAAAAGGAAGATATAAACATGTCAGAAAATATCAACAAGTATAAAAATATTTTATTACAATCCCAAAACCTCATTCTCCGTGGTGCACCAGGTACTGGGAAAACTTACCTTGCTAAAGAAATTGCCTTAGAATTAACAAGTGGCAATGAAGATCAAATCGGTTTTGTACAGTTTCACCCTTCTTATGACTATACGGATTTTGTAGAGGGATTGAGACCGGTTTCAAATGGGGACGGAGCTATTAACTTTAAATTACAAGATGGTATTTTTAAGCAGTTTTGTCAGAAAGCTAAAGAAGCCCAGAAGACTGGAGGACAAGATAATTTTGAAGAAACGTGGACTAAGCTAACTAATGCTATCAATGAAAAACAGGGGCACTATATGTTCCCTCGTAGTTCTGTTCCAGCTAGCTTAAACAGTCAAGGAAATGTGAAATTTGATTCTCCTGTTGCTACTAAAGAGAAAGTTTATCTTTTATACAAGGGTGAAGAGACTAATCTAAAGTACGAAACTTATCAAAACATTGTTTTGGATCACATGAAAGAAAGTTACGGATTATGTGATTATGTTTCCCCAACAGATATTGACACAGATAAGAACTTCGTCTTCATCATCGATGAGATTAATCGTGGTGAGATTTCTAAGATTTTTGGCGAACTATTTTTCTCTATCGATCCTGGTTATCGTGGTGAGAAGGGGAGTGTTTCTACCCAGTATGCTAATTTACATGAGACTAATGACAAATTTTATATTCCTGAGAATGTTTACATCATTGGAACTATGAATGATATCGACCGTTCGGTGGACACCTTTGATTTTGCAATGCGCCGTCGTTTCCGTTTTGTTGAAGTTACTGCTGAAAGCCAATTAGGAATGCTGGATGATGTTCTTGGCGATAAAGCGGAAGAAGCTAAAATCCGCCTAAGAAATTTGAATACTGCCATCGAAAAGGTTCCGGAGCTAAACAGTCATTATCATATCGGACCAAGTTATTTTCTTAAGTTAGAGGAAGTGGATTATAATTATGAATTACTCTGGTCAGATTATCTGAAGCCACTCTTGGAAGATTACTTGTGGGGTTCTTACGAGGAAGCTGAAACTCTTGAAACATTGAAAAAAGCATTCGATCTGACAAAGAATGAACAAAAAGATCAGGCAGTAGCTGACGACAATGAAGGCGATGAAAATAATGATGCGGATAACTGATAATCAGCATGAAATTGCGAAAGAAGACTTTGTCGCAGAATTTCCCAAACTAAGCCAACTTCTCTTAGATAGAACATTAGGAAATCTTTCTCAAGAAGACAATATCTTTATTTTTCCAAATGACTTGCAGTATTCTCCTGACTTGGATAAGGACCAAAAGATATTGGAAACCGTCAATCAGAAAATCAAGACAGGAAATGTGATTGGTTTTCTGGGCTATGGTCAGGAAAGATTAACAATCTCCTCTCGCTTTTCGAGTAAAGGTGATGACCATTTCTTGCATTATCTTTTACAAAAGGTTCTTCATATCAATCTGACTAGTTTAGATGTTGCTTTGTCGCGTGAAGATAAACTCTATCAGCTTTTAATCTACCTTTTTCCTAAGTATCTTCAAGCAGCTCTCCGAAAAGGTCTTTATAAGGAATACCAGAGACTTTCTCATAATGACGGCAATGTCAAGGGGGTGATTGATTTCGGAAATCATCTCAAGAAAAATCTTCCTTTCACGGGAAATATTGCCTACACAACTAGAGAGTTTACCTATGATAATCCTCTTATGCAGCTGATCCGTCATACAATTGAATACATGAAGAATCAGAGAAGCATAGGGGGAGGAGTTCTTGATAATTTATTAACAAGTCGTGAAAATGTCTCTGAAATTATTCGTGTAACCCCATCTTATAAACTAGCTGATCGTGCTAAGATTATCCGACTAAATCAAACCAAGCCTCTTCGTCATGCATACTTTCGAGAGTATAGAAAATTGCAAGAACTTTGTCTGATGATATTAAACAGAGAAAAGCACGGTTTAGGATACCGAGAGCAAAAAATCCATGGTATTCTTTTTGATGTTGCCTGGCTTTGGGAAGAGTATTTTTATACCTTATTGCCAAAAGATTTCATCCATCCACGAAATAAGGATAAGACGGACGGTGTTTCTGTATTTTCTGATCGTAAACGAAAAGTTTTCCCAGATTTTTATAATAGAGAACTAAGAACAGTTTTAGATGCTAAATATAAAAAACTAGAATTTACTGAAAAAGGAATTAACCGTGAGGACTTGTTCCAGCTGATTTCTTATTCTTATATTTTAGAGGCTGAGCAGGCTGGTCTTGTTTTCCCGAGCGAGTACAAGGTTGTTGATAATGAGATAGGAAAGCTAGCGGGTTATGGAGCCCAGTTGAAAAAATGGTCTATCCAAATACCTGGACAAGCCGAAAGTTATCAAGATTTTGTCAGGAGGATTGAGTCCTCTGAAAAAGTCTTTATCGAAAATCTAGGTAAGTGTTTGAAAGGTAAGACAAATACAGGGTGAATGTCTACTTATTATCTAAATCAAGAATTATAAACACGAACATTATTTGTTTTCAGTCATAATAATTGACAAAAAACGGACATTATTGTAAACTTGTTAGAGTAATTGTCTGGAAAAGACGAGGCTATTCCTAACTTTAGGAAGGTCTAAAGAAGAGAAATGAGAGATATATGTTAAACGAATTTCCAATCTTTGACTATGAAGATATTCAGCTAATCCCAAATAAGTGTGTCCTTCAAAGTCGAGCAGAAGCTGATACACATGTGACCTTGGGGAAACATACCTTTAAGTTGCCAGTTGTCCCTTCTAATATGCAGACGATCTTGGATGAAGATGTTGCTGAACAGCTTGCCAAGGGTGGCTATTTCTACATCATGCACCGTTTTGATGAAGCTGGGCGTATTCCTTTTGTGAAACGCATGCATGAGAAAGGTTTGATTGCTTCTATCTCTGTTGGTGTTAAAGATTACGAGTATGACTTTGTTAGTCAATTAAAGGAAGATGCTCCAGAGTACATTACCATTGATATTGCTCATGGTCATGCTGATAGCGTTATTTCAATGATTCAGCACATCAAGAAAGAATTGCCAGATACCTTTGTCATCGCTGGAAACGTTGGAACTCCAGAAGCCGTGCGTGAACTTGAAAATGCTGGAGCAGACGCTACTAAGGTCGGGATCGGTCCAGGTAAGGTATGTATTACTAAGGTCAAAACTGGTTTTGGTACTGGTGGTTGGCAGTTAGCAGCCCTTCGTTGGTGTGCTAAAGCTGCGCGTAAACCGATTATTGCCGATGGTGGTATCCGTACACACGGTGATATCGCCAAATCAATCCGCTTTGGTGCAAGTATGGTTATGATTGGTTCACTATTTGCAGGTCATATCGAAAGTCCTGGTAAAACAGTTGAAGTTGATGGTAAACAATTCAAAGAATACTATGGTTCGGCTTCAGAATACCAAAAAGGTGCCTATAAGAATGTCGAAGGTAAAAAAATCCTTCTTCCTGCCAAAGGGCATTTACAGGATACCTTAACTGAGATGGAACAGGATTTGCAAAGTTCGATTTCTTATGCTGGAGGTCGTAAGGTTGCTGATCTTCGTCACGTTGACTATGTCATTGTGAAGAACTCTATCTGGAATGGTGATGCTCACTAAAAATATGATTACTTATTTATGCTGCGAATTGGCGTGGCGTTTCTACAAGGTACCGTAAATACCTAACAATGAGTAAGCTGCAGAGATATAAGAATAGGTGTTAAATCTATTTCTTTATTTCCTAGAGGCTTACTTGGTAAGTCTCTTTTTATTTCGGAGGATATTGTGAAATTATTAGAAGAACGAATTTTAAAGGACGGAAATGTCCTTGGTGAGAATATTCTTAAGGTGGATTCCTTCTTAACCCACCAAGTTGATTATTCCTTGATGCGCGAGGTTGGTCGTACTTTTGCAGAGCATTTTAAAAATGCTGGTATTACCAAAGTCGTAACCATTGAGGCATCTGGAATTGCCCCAGCTCTTTATGTGGCTGAACAGTTAGATGTTCCCATGATTTTTGCTAAAAAGGCAAAAAATATCACTATGAATGAAGGAATTTTGACTGCTGAAGTTTATTCTTTTACTAAACAAGTAACTAGTACCGTATCTATTGCAGGTAAATTCTTATCTCCTCAAGATAAAGTATTAATTATTGATGATTTCTTGGCTAATGGTCAAGCAGCTAATGGTTTGATTCAGATTATTGAACAGGCTGGTGCTACAGTTGAAGCTATCGGAATTGTGATTGAAAAATCTTTCCAAGATGGTCGTGGACTGCTAGAAAAATCAGGCCATCAAGTAGTATCACTCGCGCGATTAGAGCGTTTTGAAAATGGAAAAGTTATCTTCAAGGAGGCAGACATCTAATGAAACAACAGGAAAACCACTCACAGGCAGCCGTTCTTGGTTTGCAACACTTGCTAGCCATGTACTCAGGTTCAATCCTGGTACCAATCATGATTGCAAGTGCTTTAGGGTATTCAGCTCAACAGTTGACCTACCTTATTTCAACAGATATCTTTATGTGTGGGGTTGCAACTCTCTTACAATTGCAACTCAATAAACATTTTGGTGTTGGTTTACCTATTGTTCTTGGGGTAGCCTTCCAGTCTGTTGCTCCTCTTATCATGATCGGTCAGAGTCATGGTAGCGGTGCTATGTTCGGAGCTTTGATTGTTTCAGGGATTTATGTTATCCTGATTTCAGGTATCTTCTCTAAGGTTGCCAATCTTTTCCCTGCAATCGTAACTGGATCTGTCATTACGACGATTGGTTTGACCTTGATTCCTGTTGCCATCGGAAATATGGGAAATAACGTTGAAAAACCAACTGGACAAAGTTTAGCCTTGGCCATGATTACAGTCCTCATTATTCTTTTGGTCAATATCTTTACCAAAGGATTTATCAAATCTATTTCAATTTTGATTGGTTTGATTGCAGGTACCATTATCGCTGCAACAATGGGCTTGGTTGATTTCTCACCAGTAGCAGAAGCTCCACTCGTTCATATCCCAACTCCATTTTACTTCGGTGCTCCGCAATTTGAGATTTCTTCTATTGTCATGATGTGTATTATCGCTACTGTATCTATGGTAGAATCAACTGGTGTTTATCTTGCCCTTTCTGATATTACTAAAGATCCAATCGATAGCACTCGTCTTCGCAATGGTTATCGTGCAGAAGGTCTCGCTGTTCTGCTTGGTGGACTTTTCAACACCTTCCCATATACAGGATTTTCACAAAACGTTGGTTTGGTGAAACTTTCAGGTATTCGTACTCGTTTGCCAATCTACTACGCAGCTGGTTTCCTTATCTTACTTGGTCTCTTACCTAAGTTTGGTGCCTTGGCTCAGATTATTCCTAGCCCTGTTCTTGGTGGAGCAATGCTGGTCATGTTTGGTTTTGTATCTCTTCAAGGGATGCAAATCTTGGCGCGTGTAGACTTTGAGCACAATGAACACAACTTCCTCATTGCAGCAGTTTCTATTTCTGCTGGGGTAGGATTGAACGGAAGCAATCTCTTCAATACTTTACCGACTGAATTACAAATGTTCTTTTCAAATGGTATTGTCATTGCAAGTACAGTAGCCATCGTCTTGAATGCTATTTTGAATCGTAAAAAATAAAAATAAATGAGAAGTGATAGAAATATCCTTCTCATTTTCTTTTTTTAGAGCTTGAGTATTGTTTATAGAGTCCTTTTTATGGTAAAATGGTTCTATGAATGAAAGAATGAAAGAGCTCGTTGAACTGCTCAATCGCTATGCGACAGAGTATTATACAAGTGATAATCCATCTGTATCTGATAGTGAGTATGACCGTCTTTATCGTGAACTGGTAGAGTTAGAAAAAGCTCATCCTGACCAAGTCTTGCCAGAAAGTCCGACACATCGTGTTGGTGGAAAGATTCTTGATGGATTTGAGAAATATAGTCATCAGTATCCTCTTTATAGTTTGCAGGATGCTTTTTCACGTGAAGAACTCGACTCCTTTGATGTGCGTGTTCGTAAAGAATTGGATGATGTCACTTATATTTGTGAGTTGAAGATTGATGGTTTATCGATTTCCTTGACTTATGAGCAGGGAATTTTTGTTGCTGGAGCAACTCGAGGTGATGGCTCCATTGGTGAAAACATCACGGAAAATCTTAAACGAGTGAAAGACATTCCTTTATCATTATCTGAAAAAATAGATATAACAGTTCGTGGTGAATGTTATATGCCGAGAGCTTCTTTTGACCAGGTCAATCAATCTCGTCAAGAAAACGGGGAGCCAGAATTTGCAAATCCAAGAAATGCTGCTGCAGGAACACTTCGTCAGCTAGATACAGCAGTAGTAGCCAAACGTAATCTTGCAACCTTCCTTTATCAGGAAGCTAGTCCTTCAACTCGGGATAGTCAAGAGAAGGTTTTGAAACATTTAGAACAATTAGGCTTTGTAGTTAATCAAAGACGTCTATTAGCTTATAGTATGGATGAGGTTTGGGCGTTTATTCAAGAAATTGGCCAAGAAAGAGATCAGTTGCCTTATGATATCGATGGAGTTGTGATTAAGGTCAATGATCTAGCTGGTCAGGAGCAACTAGGATTTACAGTCAAAGCACCTAAATGGGCAGTAGCATATAAATTTCCAGCAGAAGAAAAAGAAGCGAAACTTCTTTCTGTTGACTGGACAGTAGGGCGTACAGGAGTTGTGACTCCGACTGCTAATCTTACTCCAGTGCAACTTGCAGGTACAACTGTAAGTCGTGCAACTCTTCATAATGTCGACTATATCGCTGAAAAGGATATCCGTAAGGATGACACAGTCATTGTCTACAAAGCGGGTGATATTATACCAGCCGTTCTACGAGTGGTGGAGTCTAAACGTGTGTCGGAGGAAAAACTAGATATCCCAACAAACTGTCCAAGTTGTGAAAGTAAGTTGTTACACTTTGAAGATGAGGTGGCTCTTCGTTGTATCAATCCACGATGCCCTGCTCAAATCAAGGAAGGGTTGATTCACTTTGCATCTCGTGACGCCATGAATATCTCTGGCCTTGGCCCATCAATCGTGGAGAAATTATTTGCTGCCAATTTGGTTAAGGATGTTGCAGATATTTACCGCTTGACTGTGGAAGATTTGCTCTTGCTAGATGGTATCAAGGAAAAATCTGCTCAAAAGCTCTACCAGGCTATTCAAGCATCCAAAGAAAATTCTGCTGAAAAACTCTTGTTTGGTTTGGGGATTCGTCATGTAGGAAGTAAGGCAAGTCAGTTGCTTTTACAAAACTTCCACTCAATCGAATCGCTAGCGCAAGCTAATCCTGAAGAAATTGCAAATATTGAAAGTTTGGGGAGTGTTATTGCTCAAAGCCTACAGACTTATTTTGCTACAGAGGGTTCTGAAATCCTTTTAAGGGAATTGAAAGAATCAGGTGTTAATCTAGACTTCAAAGGACAGACAGTTGCAGCAAATGCTGCCTTGTCTGGTCTAACTGTCGTATTGACAGGAAAGCTAGAGCGTTTGAATCGCTCAGAAGCTAAAAATAAATTAGAAAGTCTAGGAGCCAAGGTTACTGGTAGTGTGTCGAAAAAAACAGACCTTGTTGTAGCAGGAGCAGATGCAGGAAGCAAGCTCCAAAAAGCACAAGAACTGGGAATAGAGATTCGTGATGAAGCTTGGCTTGAGAGTTTGTAAGCTATGAAAGAAGTAAAAAAACGCGCACGTCTCATTTATAATCCGACCTCAGGCCAGGAAATTATCAAGCAAAATATCGCAGAAGTTCTAGAAGTGTTAGAAGGACTAGGCTATGAAACTAGTGCTTTTCAGACCAAACCTGAACACTTATCAGCCCAGAAAGAAGCAGAAAGAGCTGCAAAAGCTGGATTTGATTTGGTTTTGGTAGCTGGTGGCGATGGTACTATCAATGAAGTGGTTAATGGAATTGCACCTCTGGAACATCGTCCAAAGATCGCCATCATTCCTACTGGAACTACCAATGACTATGCAAGAGCATTGAAAATCCCTATGGGGGATCCAGTTGCTGCAGCCAAGATCATTGCTAAAAATGAAACCAAGCAAATTGATATTGGTCGTGCCTTTGGCGATAAGTATTTCATCAATATTGCTGCGGCAGGAACTCTTACGGAGTTAACTTTTAGTGTTCCGAGTGAACTAAAGACGCGTTTGGGTTATCTGGCCTACGTTGCTAAAGGCTTCGAGATGTTTCCAAAATCCAAAGCCCGTCCTGTTCGTATTTACCATGATTGGGGAATTTTTACAGGAGAAGTTTCTCTTGTCTTTGTTGCCTTGACCAATTCTATTGGTGGATTTGAGCAATTTGCACCTGATACCAAACTGGATGATGGCAATTTCACGCTTATTCTAGTAAAGACGGATAAAATACTAGATATGTTGAGTCTGCTAGTTCAGGCCATGAACGGAGGCCAACACGTTTCAGATATCAATGTTGAATACCTTAAAACGAGTAAACTCCGAATTGAAACTTTGGATCATGAAGAGCCTTTTATGCTCAATCTTGATGGAGAATACGGTGGCGACACGCCAGTAGATTTGGAAGTGTGCCATAATCACATTGAATTTTTTGTGAATCGTGAGGCACTTGATCAATAAATTATTAGTCACATATAAAATCAAATTTATTTAGAAATTAGGGAGAACCATGTACAATTATCCTGTACTTATTCATTATCATCGTAAAGATGAAGCTTACGAGGCTTGCAGTTTCAGCAAAAAGCCTCTAGATTCAGCAGAACTTATCAAAGAAGAAGAATATTTTGGAGCAAAATTCTCACTGACTCAATCGAGTGAAGTAGCTCTTGAGACCATGACTTTTAGTGTTGAAAAAGATGGTGTCAGCAAAGAATATCCTATTCGCTTCAATTACTATCCACTTTTGACAGAAGTTTGGATTTTGGATGGAGATGATACAGTTTATTATTCTGAAAATCCAGCTATTGCAAGTACTCATTATAAAGACCAAAATCCCTTTGCCTTCGACAAAGCAATCAATAGTGCTAGTTTTGACCACCACTGGGGTTATCAAGGAGAGTTGGGATGTCAAGTTTCTGAAACTGAAACAAGATTTAGCCTATGGGCACCAACCGCTACATCTGTCCAAGTAGTAGTCTATGAATCTGCAAGTAACGACGCACCTATCCTTAAAACCTTTGAAATGGAGCGAGGAAATAGTTACTCCTATAGTCACAAGTATAATACAATTGGTGTTTGGAGTTTATCAGTTCCAGAAAGCTTAGCAGGTCGTGCTTACCACTACCAAATTGACTTTCCTCATCACCTGTCATTAACTCGTGATCCATATACAATAGCGACAAGCCCTGATGGAAAACGTTCAGCCATTGTCTCAAACCAAGATCGTCAGGTAGAAGGTTTTGAGGTTAAGCATGGTACAGAAGCAACTTGGCGTTTGGAAAATCCTTGCCAGGCAGTTGTGTATGAAATGCATATCCGTGATTTGACTAAGTCTGAAACATCTGGTGTTGCGCCAGAATTAAGAGGAACCTTCTTAGGTGCAGCGCAAACTGGAACAGTTAACCAATATGGTCAATCGACTGCGTTTGATTACATCAAAGAACTTGGTGTCAACTATGTTCAGTTGCAACCAATTGCTGACCGTCATAAAGAATACGATGCTGATGGAAATGTAACTTATAACTGGGGATATGATCCACAAAACTACAATGCTCCAGAAACTAGCATGTCTACAAATCCAAACGATCCAGGTCAAGCTATCCGTGATTTGAAAGCCATGGTCCAAGCTTATCACGATGCTGGTATCGGTGTTATTATGGACGTTGTTTATAATCATACCTACTCAACCGTTGATGCACCATTCCAAACAACGGTTCCTGATTATTACTATCGAATGAACCATGATGGAACCTACCAAAATGGAACAGGAGTCGGTAACGAAACTGCCAGTGAGCATGAAATGTTCCGTAAATATATGATTGATTCTCTTCTCTACTGGGTAAAAGAATACAATATTGACGGTTTCCGCTTTGATTTGATGGGAATTCATGACGTCAAAACCATGCAGATGATTCGTTGGGCTATGGACGAAGTCGATCCGAAAATCATCCTGTATGGAGAAGGTTGGGATATGGGAACAGGTCTTGCTCCTTATGACAAGGCTAAGAAAGACAATGCCTACCAGTTGCCAAACATTGGATTCTTTAATGATAATCAACGTGATGCGGTCAAAGGTTGTGAAGTCTATGGCTCTATCAAATCTGGCTTCATCAGTGGAGCAGGTACTGAGCCGATCCTCGCAAAGGCTATTCTTGGAAGTCGTGAGCTGGGTTCTTACCTCAGCCCCAATCAGGTTCTTAACTATGTAGAAGCTCACGATAACTACAATTTGCATGATTTACTTAAAACTCTTCATCCGATGGAGAGTGATAAACGCATCATGAAGAAAGTAGAAACAGCAACGGCTATGAACCTCCTCATGCAAGGGATGGCCTTCATGGAACTGGGGCAAGAGTTTGGTCGTACTAAACTCTTAGCTACAGGCGAAAATGGAGAGTTGACTCACGCAGATCGTGAGCGAGCAATGAACAGTTACAATGCTCCTGATAGCGTCAACCAAGTTAACTGGGATTTGATCAATGAGCGTCAAGATAGTATCGAGTTTGTCCGTCAGATTATCCGTCTTAAAACACAAACTAGTGCCTTTTCATACCCTACCTATGAAGAAGTCTACCGTCATGTCTTTGTACATACAGCCATTGAAAATAGTGGTTGGATTGTCTACGAGATTCAGGGAATTGAAGAGCACTTCTTGGTTGTATTCAATGCTAAAGGGGCTTCCTATTACTATGAAAATGCAGGAAACCTAGAAATGTTAGTAACTAATAGCCGTTCTAACCAAGAAAATGCCATTGACGATGTCAGTGTGGCAGTTATGAATATCTTATCTTAAAAATTAACCAAAGACTCAAGATTTATGCTTGAGTTTTTTTATATTCCTAGACATAAAAATAAAAATGGAACTATTACTAAAAATGATTGAAAATTTCAGAAAATTTGGTAAAATTATATTAAAAGAGTTATCTACGAATATTATATTATCAAAAAATAAAAACGTTCAGTTTTTAAGTGAGTTATTTTATATATAGATAATGAAAGTTATTCTTGTAACAGTAGCTGATAGAAAATTCCACTGCTTATCATCATTTATGAAAATTTTAGAAATGTTAAGATAAATATATGAAGATTTTCGAAAAAAATTTTTGTAGAATTCGGAAATTAGTTGAAAGTTTTCTTAAAAGATAGTATAATAGGAACATAGAAAACGCTTACAATAAAAGGGGGATTCAATGGATAAATTTGAGGCTTTAAGAACTTTTACTAGTGGCGAAAATTTCCATCTTCAACACTATTTAGGTGCGCATCGTGAAGAAAGAGACGGTGAGTATGGCTATACATTCCGTGTCTGGGCGCCAAATGCGCAGGCTGTCCATCTAGTTGGTGATTTTACTAACTGGGTTGAAAATCAAATCCCCATGGTTCGTAATGAATCTGGAGTTTGGGAAGTTTTTACAACTTTAGCTCAAGAGGGACATATTTATAAATATCATATTACTCGTGCTAATGGTCATCAGCTTATGAAGATTGATCCCTTGGCTGTTCGCTATGAAGCACGTCCGGGTACAGGAGCTGTTTTAACAGAAATTCCTGAGAAAAAATGGAAGGACGGTCTCTGGTTAGCTCGCAGAAAACGTTGGGGATTTTTCGAAAGACCGGTCAATATCTATGAGGCGCATGCAGGATCTTGGAAGAGAAATCCTGATGGAACACCTTATAGCTTTGCTCAACTCAAAGAAGAGCTCATTCCCTATCTCGTTGAGATGAACTATACTCATATCGAGTTTATGCCTCTGATGGCTCACCCTCTCGGTTTGAGTTGGGGTTATCAGCTCATGGGTTACTTCGCTTTAGAGCATGCCTATGGTCGTCCTGAAGAGTTCCAAGACTTTGTTGAGGAATGTCATATCAACAATATCGGTGTAATTGTGGACTGGGTACCTGGACACTTTACAATCAATGATGATGCTTTGGCATACTACGACGGTACACCAACTTTTGAATATCAAGATCATAATAAGGCTAACAACTACGGTTGGGGAGCACTCAACTTCGACCTTGGTAAAAATGAAGTCCAATCTTTCTTGATTTCTAGTATTAAGTTCTGGATTGATTTCTATCACCTAGATGGGATTCGTGTAGATGCTGTAAGTAATATTCTCTATCTAGATTATGACAATGCTCCATGGACACCAAATAAAGACGGTGGCAATCTCAACTATGAAGGATATTATTTCCTACAACGTTTGAATGATGTTATTAAACTAGCTCATCCGGATGTTATGATGATTGCAGAGGAGTCTTCTTCTGGTACCAAGATTACTGGCATGAAGGAAATGGGTGGACTTGGATTTGACTACAAGTGGAACATGGGTTGGATGAATGATATCCTACGTTTCTACGAAGAAGATCCAATTTACCGTAAGTATGACTTTAATCTTGTGACTTTCAGCTTCATGTATGTCTTTAATGAAAATTATCTCCTACCATTCTCACATGATGAGGTTGTCCACGGTAAGAAGAGTATGATGCATAAGATGTGGGGTGATCGTTACAATCAATTTGCTGGTTTGAGAAACCTTTACACTTATCAAATTTGTCACCCTGGTAAGAAATTACTCTTCATGGGTAGTGAATTTGGTCAATTCTTAGAGTGGAAATCTGAAGAGCAATTAGAGTGGTCTAACCTAGAAGATCCAATGAATGCCAAGATGAAATACTTTACATCACAGTTGAATCAACTTTATAAAGACCACCGTTGTCTTTGGGAAATTGATACAAGTTACGATGGTATTGAAATCATTGATGCGGATAATAGAGATCAGAGTGTTCTTTCCTTCATCCGTAAGGGCAAGAAAGGCGAGATGCTAGTCTGTGTCTTCAATATGGCACCAGTTGAACGTCCTGATTTTACAATTGGTCTTCCAGTTGCAGGGATTTATGAAGAAATTTGGAATACAGAGTTAGAACAATGGGGTGGTGTGTGGAAAGAGCATAACCAAACAGTTCAAACTCAAGAAGGATTGTGGAAGGATTATGAGCAGACTTTGACATTTACCTTGCCAGCTATGGGAGCAAGTATTTGGAAAATCAAACGTCGCATAAAACCTACTAAAAAAGTCGCTAATAAAACTCAAAAAGGAGTAGAAAATGAAGAATGAAATGCTAGCTTTAATCCTTGCTGGTGGGCAAGGAACTCGTCTCGGTAAACTCACTCAAAGCATTGCTAAACCTGCCGTGCAATTTGGTGGGCGCTACCGTATCATTGACTTCGCTCTTTCAAACTGTGCCAACTCTGGTATCCATAATGTTGGGGTTATTACACAGTATCAACCACTAGCTCTCAACAGCCACATTGGTAATGGTTCTAGTTGGGGTCTAGATGGTATTGACACCGGAGTTTCTATCCTTCAACCCTACTCTGCAAGTGAAGGAAACCGTTGGTTTGAAGGTACAAGTCATGCCATTTACCAAAACATCGACTATATCGACAGTATCAATCCTGAGTATGTTTTGATCCTTTCAGGTGACCATATCTACAAGATGGACTATGATGATATGCTCCAATCACACAAGGACAATAATGCCAGCTTGACAGTTGCTGTCTTAGATGTGCCACTTAAAGAAGCTAGCCGTTTTGGTATCATGAATACAGATGCTAATAATCGTATTGTTGAGTTTGAAGAAAAACCAGCTGAACCAAAATCAACTAAGGCATCAATGGGGATTTATATCTTTGACTGGAAACGACTTCGCAATATGCTAGTTGCAGCTGAGAAGGCCAACCTAGACATGTCAGACTTCGGTAAAAATGTTATTCCAAACTATCTTGAAACAGGTGAAAGTGTCTATGCTTATGAATTCAATGGATACTGGAAGGACGTGGGTACTATTGAATCACTCTGGGAAGCAAATATGGAATACATCTCTCCAGAGAATGCTCTAGATAGCCGTAACCGTCAATGGAAAATTTATTCTCGTAACCTTATCGCTCCACCAAACTTCCTTGGAGAACATGCTCATGTAGAAGATTCTCTTGTTGTGGACGGCTGTTACGTAAATGGTACTGTGAAACACTCTATTCTTTCTACAGCTGCTCAAGTTCGTAAGGGAGCAGAAGTCGTTGATTCTGTCATTATGAGTGGAGCAGTTATCGGTAGAGGTGCTAAAATTACACGTGCAATCATCGGTGAAGGAGCAGTCATTGCCGATGGTGTAGAAATTGATGGTACAGAAGAAGTACAAGTAGTCGGATATAATGAAGTAGTGGGGGTAGCAACAGATGAAGATTGATAAATATTCAGCGATTTTAGGAAATACCGTTGGTTTCCATGATATGTCAACCTTGACAAGTAACCGTCCAGTGGCAACTTTACCATTTGGAGGAAAGTATCGTTTGATTGACTTCCCGCTTTCAAGTTTAGCTAATGCAGGCGTTCGTAGTATCTTTGGAATTTTCCAACAAGATAACATCAGCTCAGTTTTTGACCATATTCGTTCAGGACGTGAATGGGGCTTGAATACACTTCTTAGCCACTACTATCTTGGAATCTACAATACTCGTGTAGAGAGCAGTACTGTTGGAAAAGAGTACTATCAACAACTCTTAACTTACTTAAAACGTTCAGGTTCAGACCAAACAGTTTCCTTGAACTCTGATGTTTTGGTGAATATTGATCTCAATCAAGTTTTCCATTTGCATAATACAACAAAATCACCAATCACAGTTGTTTATAAGAAATTGCCTAAGAAGGACATTTCAGAAGTAAATGCAATCCTTGATATCGACGAAACTGACCATGTGGTTTCTCACAAACTCTTTGATAAAAAATCAAATCAAGATTACTACAACATGTCAACAGATATCTTTGTTGTAGATACTCAATGGTTGATTAAACGTTTAGAAGAAGAAGCTCAAAAAGAATATCCAGAAAAATTACGTTATGTTCTTCGTGATTTAGCAGCCAAAGAAGGTGCTTTTGCATATGAATACACAGGATACCTAGCAAATATTCATTCAGTAGAAACATACTACCAAGCTAATTTAGATATGCTTGATCAGCATAAATTCTACTCTTTGTTCTCGCCAAATCAAAAGATTCACACTAAAGTTAAAAACGAAGAGCCTACTTACTATGCACCGGGTTCAAAAGTAAACACTTCTCAATTTGCTTCTGGTAGTATCGTTGAAGGCGAAGTGATTAAATCTGTTATTTCGCGTAATGTTCGTATCAATAAAGACAGCTTGGTTAAAGAATCTCTTATCTTCCCTCGCGTTGTCGTTGGAAAAGGTGCACAAGTTGAGTATGCAATTGTTGATAAGGGTGCTGAAATAGCTGAGGGAGTTGTCGTTCGAGGTACAGCAGAAAACCCTGTTATCATCAAAAAAGGCGAAAAAGTAACAGAGGATGTCCTTTCATGAAAATTTTATTTGTAGCAGCAGAGGGCGCTCCCTTTTCAAAAACAGGTGGATTGGGAGACGTTATCGGAGCACTTCCAAAATCATTAGTAAAAGCTGGGCATGAAGTTGCTGTTATCTTACCCTACTATGACATGGTTGAAGCCAAGTTTGGTGATCAAATTGAAGATGTCCTTCAATTCGAAGTCTATGTTGGTTGGCGCAGACAATTTTGTGGAATTAAGAAAACAGTTCTAAATGGTGTTACCTTCTACTTCATTGACAATCAATATTATTTCTTCCGTGGACATGTTTATGGAGATTTCGATGATGGTGAACGCTTTGCCTTCTTCCAACTTGCTGCCCTTGAAGCTATGGAGCGTATTGGATTCATACCTGACGTCCTCCATGCTCATGATTACCATACAGCAATGATTCCGTTCTTGTTAAAAGAAAAATACAGATGGATTCAAGCTTACCAAGGAATCAAGACTGTTTTGACCATTCATAACTTGGAATTTCAGGGTCAATTCTCTGAAAGCATGCTTTGGGACTTGTTCAGGGTTGGATTTGAGCGCTATGCTGATGGAACAGTTCGTTGGAATGATTGTCTTAACTGGATGAAGGCAGGTATTCTCTATGCAGATCGTGTATCAACCGTGTCACCTAGCTATGCTTATGAGATCATGACTACACAGTTTGGTTGCGGTATTGATCAGATTCTTCGTATGGAATCTGGTAAGGTTTCTGGTATTGTAAACGGAATTGATACTGATCTATACAACCCAGAGACGGATGCTTTACTAGAGTATCATTTTAATAAAACTGATCTGTCAGGTAAGGCTCAAAATAAAGCGAAGCTTCAAGAAAGAGTTGGTCTTCCAGTACGTTCAGATGTACCAATGATTGGTATCGTGTCACGTTTGACTCGTCAGAAGGGCTTTGATGTGGTGGTTGAAAGCCTGCATCGTATGCTTCAAGAGGATATTCAAATTGTTCTCTTGGGAACTGGAGATCCAGGATTTGAACAAGCCTTCTCTTGGTTTAGTCAAGTATTCCCAGAAAAACTTTCTGCCAATATTACTTTCGATGTGAAATTAGCTCAAGAGATTTATGCAGCATGTGATATTTTCCTCATGCCAAGTCGCTTTGAACCGTGTGGGCTTTCACAAATGATGGCCATGAGATATGGTACGCTTCCTTTAGTAAATGAGGTGGGTGGACTTAGAGATACTGTTCAAGCCTTTAATCCAATTGAAGGAACAGGTACAGGCTTTAGCTTTAACAACCTAACTCCATACTGGCTCAACTGGGCATTGCAAACAGCTTTGGATGTTTATCACAACCATCCTGATGTTTGGAAAAATATGCAAGTTCAAGCTATGGAATGTGATTTCTCTTGGGATACAGCCTGCAAGTCATATCTTGATTTGTATCACAGTTTAGCAAACTAAATAGTTAAAATCGTATGATACCTTCATACGATTTTTTGAGATTCTGAAAGTAAGGCAATTATATGAAAAAAATTAAAGGACTCTGTGTACTGGATGTAGATGGGACACTGATAGAAGAGGAAGTTATTGATTTGTTGGGGAAAGAAGCAGAGTGTGAAGAAGAAGTAGCTCTGCTGACTGCCCAAGCTATGAGGGGAGAACTAGATTTTGAAGAAAGCCTGAGAAAACGTGTTTCTTTATTACAAGGACTATCTGTAGATACTTTTGATAAGATTTATCATGAACTACACCTTAGTAAAAATGCTGCGCAATTTATTAACACTCTGCAAAAAAATCAGATAGAAGTGGGTTTAGTTTCGGGGGGATTTACACCTGTGGTTGAAAGAATAGCAAAAGATTTAGGGATTTCATTATTTGCTGCTAATCAACTGGAAATCAGAAATGGTCATTTAACTGGAAATCTTGTTGGTCCTATTATAAGCAGAGAAGTTAAAAAAGAAACCCTAGTAAGATGGGCTGATGAATTAGAGGTACCAATCGATAGAACAATTGCTATTGGAGATGGAGCTAATGATTTAGCGATGTTGAAGAGAGCTGGAATCGGCATTGGCTTCTGTGCAAAAGAAATCGTGAAAGAGGAAATTCCCCTTCAAATTGAAGATAGAGATTTAACAAAAGTATTGAATCTGATAGATTTCCTTTGATTAGAAAGATGAGTGTATGAAAATTGTTATAGCACCTGACTCTTTTAAGGAGAGTCTCCCTGCAAGTGAAGTAGCTAAAGCTATTAAACGAGGTTTTAAAAAGGCTCTACCTGAATCGAAATGTTTGCTCTTACCTGTTGGCGATGGAGGGGAAGGAACAGTAGATGCCATTAAAAATTCACTTGGTCTTGTAGAAAAAACTGCTTTAGTGACGGGTCCCTTTGGAGATGAAGTTCAAATGACTTATGTTCAAAAAGGAGAACTTGCTCTGTTCGAGGTGGCCGATTTAGTTGGGCTTGCTAAAATTCCTATTGAAAAACGAAATCCACTGAAGATTCAAACAAAGGGGATTGGTCAACTGATCCTATATTTAATCGAACAAGGAATGAAAGAAATCTATATAGGAGTTGGTGGGACATCCAGTAACGATGGTGGGATTGGTATTGCTTCAGGACTTGGTTACCAGTTCTATGACAAAAATGGAGATGAACTTCTAGCTATTGGTCAGTCTTTGTTTGAAATTACTGATATCTCAAAGGAGAAAGTTATATCTATTCCTTCTGATGTGCATATCAAAATCTTAGCAGATGTGACCAATCCACTCTGTGGAATTCGCGGTGCCACCTATACATTTGGGAAGCAAAAAGGGTTGGAACCAGCTAAATTCCAAGACGTTGATATTGCTATTGAAAACTTCTATCGTAAAGTTGCCCATGAAATTCTAAGTCTTGAAGGTGCTGGAGCAGGTGGCGGTATTGCAGCTGGCTTATGTGCTTTTGCTGGAGCAGAGATCGTATCTGGTATCCAAACTTGTTTAGATTTAATAAACTTCGATGAACAGGTCGCAGATGCAGATCTAGTTATTGTTGGTGAAGGTAGGTTAGATTCTCAAAGTTTATCTGGTAAGGCTCCAATCGGAGTAGCAAAAAGAACACCAAATGGTGTTCCAGTTATTGCTATTTGTGGTAGTTTAGCTGAGGATTTACCTCCTTTACCATTTGAGAATGTCATCGCTGCTTTTTCAATATTAGAAAAAAGTGAACCACTGGAAGACAGTCTAAAAAATGCAGCTATCTATTTAGAAGATACAGCTGAAAACATTGGTCAAGTCTTAGCTTTGAAAAAAATTAACCAAACCACTTTTTCCAAAGAGAAGTAGGAGTTTTTTTCATCTCTTTTTCCTGCCACAAGTCTGAAAAGGCCTTTCTGAGGTCTTTTTCACTTGTTTGAACAGGGGTATCGCTATGGATAACTAGGCCAAAAGGAGAAGAGTTATGATCTTCAGAAACGATAGTCGCTTGGCAGTCAGCATCTTTGGATTGTTTTAGATAAAAAACTTGTTTATCAAACTCTACCTGAGGAGAAATTTTGACAAATAGAAGTTGAGTCTCTTTTTTTAGACTCTCTAAAATAGATACATAACCCTTTTGAAATTTATCATCATTAGCTGTTTCAAGGTCTGCATAGCCAAGGACACGTTCCTCGAAAGTTCCGAGAAAACGTCTCTGCTCATCTGGATTTAGTTTAAGCCCACCATGAGCTTTTTCTAGGATTTGTTTTGATACATCAGTCATAAAAATAGTATATCATAAAATAAAGGAGAAAACAGATGAAAGAAAGCGATTACTTTATAAACTTAAGGAAAATTTGCACAAAGATAACGTTTTTCCTTGAAAAAGGAGTCTTTTTAAGGTATCATAGAGGTGTAAAAAATTTAACTCAATAAGGAGAGTAAAAAATGTCAATTATTACTGATGTTTACGCTCGCGAAGTCCTAGACTCACGCGGTAACCCAACACTTGAAGTAGAAGTTTACACTGAATCAGGTGCTTTCGGACGTGGTATGGTTCCATCAGGAGCTTCTACTGGTGAACACGAAGCAGTTGAACTTCGTGATGGTGACAAATCTCGTTACGGTGGTCTTGGTACACAAAAAGCTGTTGACAACGTAAACAACATCATCGCTGAAGCAATCATCGGCTACGATGTACGTGACCAACAAGCTATCGACCGTGCTATGATCGCACTTGACGGAACTCCTAACAAAGGTAAATTGGGTGCTAACGCAATCCTTGGTGTGTCTATCGCTGTAGCTCGTGCTGCTGCTGACTACCTTGAAATCCCACTTTACAGCTACCTTGGTGGATTCAACACTAAAGTTCTTCCAACTCCAATGATGAACATCATCAACGGTGGATCTCACTCAGATGCTCCAATCGCTTTCCAAGAATTCATGATCGTACCTGCTGGTGCACCAACATTCAAAGAAGCTCTTCGTTGGGGTGCTGAAATCTTCCACGCTCTTAAGAAAATCCTTAAATCTCGTGGTCTTGAAACAGCCGTAGGTGACGAAGGTGGATTCGCTCCTCGTTTCGAAGGAACTGAAGACGGTGTTGAAACTATCCTTGCTGCTATCGAAGCTGCTGGTTATGTTCCAGGTAAAGACGTATTTATCGGATTTGACTGTGCATCATCAGAATTCTACGATAAAGAACGTAAAGTTTACGACTACACTAAATTCGAAGGTGAAGGAGCAGCTGTTCGTACTTCTGCAGAACAAATCGACTACCTTGAAGAATTGGTAAACAAATACCCAATCATCACTATCGAAGATGGTATGGACGAAAACGACTGGGATGGATGGAAAGCTCTTACTGAACGTCTTGGTGGTAAAGTTCAATTGGTTGGTGACGACTTCTTCGTAACAAACACTGCTTACCTTGAAAGAGGTATCGCTGAAGGCGCTGCTAACTCAATCCTTATCAAAGTTAACCAAATCGGTACTCTTACTGAAACATTCGACGCTATCGAAATGGCTAAAGAAGCTGGTTACACTGCCGTTGTATCACACCGTTCAGGTGAAACTGAAGATTCAACAATCGCTGACATCGCAGTTGCAACTAACGCAGGACAAATCAAGACTGGTTCACTTTCACGTACTGACCGTATCGCTAAATACAACCAATTGCTTCGTATCGAAGACCAACTTGGTGAAGTAGCTGAATACCGTGGATTGAAATCATTCTACAACTTGAAAAAATAAAATAGTTCAGTGAACTATTTTATCCCGAACCTTGAAACTCAAAAGTTCGGCTCTTGATTTGACAAGATTTAAGCCCCTCGGATTTTATCCGAAGGGCTTTTTTTCTGTTCAGGGGGCAAAAATATTAAGAAATAATTTCGCACATAAATTCCCTGTATTTTCACTATTCTGGGTGGAAATTAAAGATTTTTAAGCATTTTTTTGGTATAATAATACCCAGGAAAAACTAGAGAAAGAAGGAGGGAGAGATGGAAAAGTATTTATCGGTTACAACTTTGACTAAGTATTTAAAAATGAAATTCGATAAAGACCCCTACTTGGAACGGGTCTATTTAACTGGTCAAGTCTCTAACTTCCGCAAGCGTCCAACGCATCAGTATTTTTCTCTTAAGGATGATCGTGCAGTTATTCAGGCAACCATTTGGTCAGGGGTCTACCAACGTTTGGGATTTGATTTGGAAGAAGGTATGAAGATCAATGTGGTTGGTCGCGTCCAAGTCTATGAGCCAAGTGGGAGTTATTCGATTATCATTGAAAGAGCTGAACCAGATGGTGTCGGTGCCTTGGCTATCCAATTTGAACAACTTAAGAAGAAACTGGCAGAAGAAGGTTTGTTTCAAGAGCGATTTAAACAACCTTTACCACAATTTTCAAAAAAAATAGGTGTGGTGACCAGCCGTAGCGGAGCCGTCATTCAGGATATTATTACGACAGTTAGCAGACGCTTCCCTGGTGTGGAAATTGTCTTATATCCTACTAAAGTTCAAGGTGAGGGTGCTGCAGAGGAAATTGCTCGTAATATAACTCGAGCCAATGAACGCGATGACTTAGATGTTCTGATTATTGGCCGTGGGGGAGGTTCTATTGAAGACCTTTGGGCCTTTAACGAAGAAATTGTAGTTCGAGCAATTTTTGAATCTCGTTTACCGATTATTTCGAGTGTAGGTCATGAAACAGATGTCACCTTGGCTGATTTTGTGGCTGATAAGAGAGCGGCAACGCCGACAGCTGCTGCTGAACTCGCTACACCAGTAACTAAGTTAGATCTTTTGACCTATCTTCAGAATCAAGAAAAACGCATGACTACAGCGGTTAAGCATACCTTGTCAAAGAAACAAGAAGCTTTGAGAATCCTCAGTCAATCGGTCATCTTCAGACAACCAGAGCGTTTATATGACGGTTATCTACAACGCTTGGATCAGTTACAGATGCGACTGAAGCAAGGATTGAATGCTGAATTGGTTCGTAATCAACAAAAGGTTCAAGAACAAATCCACCGTTTGGAACAATTATCACCAATCATCAAAATCCAGCGTTATCAGGATCGTATCCAGCAATTAAAGAAACTGCTGCGTAGCCAGATGGCTGTGACCTATGATGCAAAAGTAGCAGAAGTAAAACGCCTATCAGAAGCTCTCCTTATGCTAGATACTAGTCGAATTGTAGCCAGAGGTTATGCAATTGTCAAAAAGGGAGAAGTCGTAGTGGCTTCTGCGAAAGATTTGAAAGAAAATGACCAAGTATCACTGTTGATGCGGGACGGTCAAGTAGAATTAGAGGTAAGAGATGTCAAAACAAAAGAAATTTGAGGAAAATCTAGCAGAACTTGAAACGATTGTTCAAAGCTTAGAAAATGGTGAAATTGCTTTGGAAGATGCTATTTCAGCTTTTCAAAAAGGAATGCTCTTGTCCAAAGAATTGCAGGCAACACTTGATAAGGCTGAAAAGACCTTGGTCAAGGTGATGCAAGAAGATGGAACAGAAAGTGAACTGGTATGAACAAGCAGGAAAAACTAGCTTTGGTCGAGTCAGCTCTTGAAGACTTTTATGGAAACCAACAATTTGCGTCCAGTTTAAGAGAAGCTGTTCTCTATTCCATACATGCAGGTGGAAAACGGATTCGTCCATATTTACTTTTAGAAGTTTTGGACTCCTTGCAAGTGCCTATCACTCAGGAACATGCTCAAGTTGCAGCGGCACTAGAAATGATTCATACAGGAAGTTTGATCCATGATGATCTACCTGCTATGGATAATGATGATTATCGCCGAGGACGTTTGACCAATCATAAGGTGTATGGTGAAGCTCTAGCTATTTTAGCAGGGGATGCGCTTTTTTTGGATCCCTATGCTTTAATTGCTCAAACTGATTTGTCTAGTCAAACCAAGGTAGATTTAATATCTAATTTATCCCTTGCTTCTGGAAGTATGGGAATGGTAGCTGGTCAAGTGTTAGATATGGAAGGCGAAGGAAAACACTTGAATTTAGAGGAACTTCAGACTATCCATGCTAATAAAACGGGTAAACTTTTAGCTTTTCCTTTCCAAGCGGCTGGCATCATTGCTGGATTGGATGAAAATCTTCAGAAGCAGCTTAAAACAGTTGGCGAGTTGATTGGCCTGGCTTTCCAAGTGAGAGATGATGTGCTTGATGTTACAGCAAGTTTTGAGGAAATTGGAAAAACACCCCAGAAAGACTTGCAGGCCGAAAAGTCAACCTATCCTGCTTTGTTAGGATTAGATCAGGCGATAGCATTTTGCAATCAAACCTTGGATCAAGCTACTGCGAAACTAGAAGAGATTAGTCAAGTTGTGAGTTTTGATAAGGAGCCAATTGTGAAAATAGTAGAAAGTTTGAGAATCAATGGCTAAGGAAAGAGTAGATGTACTAGCTTACAAACAAGGTTTATTTGAAACGAGAGAACAAGCCAAACGTGGTGTTATGGCAGGTTTGGTAGTCGCTGTTTTAAATGGCGAACGATTTGATAAACCAGGAGAAAAAATTCCTGACGATACAGAGTTGAAACTCAAGGGCGAAAAACTTAAGTATGTCAGTCGTGGTGGCTTGAAACTTGAGAAGGCGCTAGATATTTTTGATCTATCAGTTGAAGGACAAACGACCATTGATATCGGAGCTTCAACTGGAGGTTTTACGGATGTCATGTTGCAAAATGGTGCTAAACAAGTTTTTGCAGTTGATGTTGGTACTAATCAACTGGCATGGAAATTACGCCAAGACCCTCGTGTTGTCAGTATGGAGCAGTTTAATTTCCGTTATGCTAAAAAGAGCGACTTTAATCAGGAACCAAGTTTCGCAAGTATCGATGTCAGTTTTATTTCCTTAGGCCTTATTTTGCCAGCTTTACACCGTGTTTTAGCCGATCAAGGTCAGGTTGTGGCTCTAGTTAAGCCTCAATTTGAGGCTGGTCGAGAACAGATTGGCAAAAATGGAATTATCAGAGATGCCAAGGTTCACCAAAATGTTTTAGAAGCAGTTACTAAAATGGCAGTTGATGAAGGATTTTCCGTTTTAGGATTGGACTATTCTCCTATTCAAGGTGGTCATGGAAATATTGAATTCTTAGCCTATTTACGAAAAGAAGATCAGGCAATCAATCAGGTTACTTCTGAAATAGAAAAAATAGTGGAGAGAGCACATAGAGAGTTTAAAGATGAATAAAAAAGAGAGACTTGAAAAGATTAGAAGATTTGTTACAGATTATCAAATCGGAACACAGGAAGAAATCGTTGAACACTTGAGAGAAGCGGGGATCTCTGCTACTCAAGCAACAGTCTCCCGAGATATTAAAGAATTAGGTATTGTAAAAATTCCATTGAAGGACAATACTTACATCTATGAATTACCAAAATCAATCGTTAGAAGCTTGCAGTTGGCAGAAAACAATATTATTCATGCTGAACGCATGGGGCATATGATCAATTTGCAAGTCATTCCAGGAAATACTATTTTCGTCAAGAGTCAGTTGATGACTGTTTTTTCTGACCAAATTTTTAGCTGTATTGCTGATGATAATTCCATCTTGATGGTATTGAGAAGTGAAGAAACAGCCAAGGATATTTTTGAGCAAGTTAAAAATTGGTAGGATTATATGTTACTGGAAATTTCGATTAAAAATTTTGCTATCATCGAATCAATTTCTTTGAACTTTGAACAAGGGATGACTGTTTTAACTGGTGAAACAGGTGCGGGTAAATCAATCATTATTGACGCTATGAATATGATGTTAGGAGCTCGAGCTACAACAGAAGTTATTCGTCATGGGGCTCCAAAAGCGGAAATTGAAGGTCTTTTTTCAATTGAAAGTAACCGCGCGCTAGAAGAAATTTTTGATGAACAAGGATTAGAATTGAGTGATGAAATCATTATTCGTCGCGAAATTTTACAAAACGGTCGGAGCATCAGTCGTGTCAATGGACAGATGGTTAATCTTTCAGTATTAAGGACGATTGGTCAACAGCTAGTTGATATCCATGGTCAACATGACCAAGAGGAGTTAATGCGCCCACATCGACATATCCAGATGTTGGATGAGTTTGGGGATGCCTCTTTCTTTGAATTAAAAGAAGCCTATCAGACGAGCTTCGATAACTACCGCCGTATGCGTAAGCAAGTGCTTGATATCAAAAAAAATCAGCAGGAACACAAGGCTCGTATTGAAATGTTGGAATTTCAGATGGCTGAGATTGAAGCAGCTAATTTGAAAGCTGGTGAAGATATTGCTCTAAATCAAGAAAGAGACAAACTTCTTAACCATAAACATATCGCCGATACTTTAACAAATGCTTATAGTATGCTTGATAATGAAGAATTTTCAAGCCTTGCAAATGTTCGTTCGGCCATGAATGATATGGAAAGTCTTGAAGAGTTCGATCCAGAGTATCGTGAGATTTCAAACTCCCTTTCTGAATCCTATTATGTTCTAGAAGATATAACCAAGCGCTTGGAATCCATTATTGATGATTTAGATTTTGATGGTAATCGTCTGATGCAGGTTGAAAGCCGACTAGATTTAATTCACACCATTACCCGTAAGTATGGTGGTAGTGTGGATGATGTCCTTGAATACTTTGCCAAGATTACAGATGAATACAATCTTCTAACAGGAAATAATCTATCTTCTGAAGATATGGAAATCGAACTCAAGAAACTTGAAAAAAATCTTGTGGATCTAGCAGGTCAAGTTGCTCAAGCTCGCCATAAAATAGCGCAGGACTTAGAAGCTGAAATCAAGCAAGAATTGCAAGACCTATATATGGAGAAAGCACAATTTCAAGTTCGTTTTAGTCAAGGAAAATTCAGTCGCGAAGGTAATGAGAGTGTTGAATTTTACATTTCAACCAACCCTGGAGAAGATTTTAAACCATTAGTAAAAGTAGCTTCTGGAGGAGAATTGTCTCGTTTGATGTTGGCTATCAAGTCCGCTTTTTCTCGTAAGGAAGGCAAGACCAGTATCGTCTTTGATGAGGTGGATACGGGAGTCTCAGGGCGTGTAGCTCAAGCCATCGCACAAAAAATTCATAAAATTGGGCAGCATGGTCAAGTATTAGCTATTTCTCACCTTCCTCAAGTCATCGCGATTGCAGATTATCAGTTCTTCATCGAAAAGATTAGCAATGAACATTCAACCGTTTCAACAGTTCGCTTGTTAACAGTTGAAGAAAGGATTGAAGAAGTCGCTAAGATGTTGGCTGGAGAGAATGTGACAGAAGCAGCATTGACTCAAGCGAGAGAATTATTACAAAGTAAGGAGAAATAAATGACAGACTATTATGTAATTGGTGATGTCCACGGAAAAGCTGGAATGTTAGAAGACTTACTTAAAACATGGGATGGTAAGACTCAATTACTCTTTCTTGGAGATTTGATTGACAGAGGAGAAGATAGTCGCCGAGTTCTAGAAATGGTCAAAGACTTGGTCGACAATCAGGGAGCTATCTGCTTATCAGGAAACCATGAGTATATGTTTTTAACTTGGTTGGATAACCCTGAAGAAAGCTATGACCACTATCGTCGTAATGGTGGGGATACAACCATTAATTCTATTTTAGGCCGTCCTCTAGATGCACCAGTAGATGGAGTAGCAGATGCTAAGCGTGTTGAAACGGAAGCAGCCGACTTAGTGGAGTTTATCCGTCAGATGCCTTTTGTGATTGAAACAGATCGCTATATTTTTGTTCATGCCGGTATTGATTTGACTTTGGATGATTGGCATGATACTACCGATTATAAGAAGGTATGGCTCAGAAAACCATTTCACGAAGCAGCCAATCATACTGGAAAAAACATTGTCTTTGGACATACACCAGTCTATGGTTTGTTAGATCAAAAACCTGGTACATCTGAACTTTGGATGACAGAAGACGGTAAGATTGGAATGGATGGAGGAGCTGTTTACGGCGGTGTCCTTCACGGTATTGTCTTTACCGACCAAGGTATGACAGAACATTACTTCATCGAAAATGACGGCTTTGTTGCTGAAGATTAGTACTCCTAACAGGGTATGGTCTTGTCAAAATGTTAAAAACAATTTATAATTAATAGATACCCTGAAAGGAAGAGAATGATGAACTTAGAAGAATTGAAAAAACGACAGGAGAAGATTCGTAACTTCTCTATTATCGCCCATATTGACCATGGAAAGTCAACACTAGCAGACCGTATTTTGGAAAAGACAGAGACAGTTTCCAGTCGTGAAATGCAGGCCCAACTTCTTGATAGTATGGATTTAGAGCGTGAGCGTGGAATTACTATCAAGCTTAATGCTATCGAGCTTAATTATACGGCTAAAGATGGTGAGACTTATATCTTCCACTTGATTGACACACCTGGACACGTGGACTTTACCTATGAGGTTTCACGTTCCCTAGCTGCCTGTGAAGGTGCTATTTTGGTCGTTGATGCTGCCCAAGGGATTGAGGCTCAAACTCTGGCAAACGTCTATCTTGCTTTGGATAATGATTTGGAAATCCTCCCAGTTATCAATAAAATTGACCTACCAGCAGCAGATCCAGAGCGCGTGCGTACAGAAATCGAAGATGTCATTGGTCTAGACGCTAGCGAAGCAGTACTGGCTTCAGCCAAGGCGGGTATCGGTATCGAAGAAATTCTCGAGCAAATTGTCGAAAAAGTACCAGCCCCAACTGGTGACGTGTCAGCACCATTGAAAGCCTTGATTTTCGACTCAGTATACGATGCCTATCGTGGAGTTATCCTCCAAGTTCGTGTCATGGATGGAGTAGTCAAACCTGGTGATAAGATTCAGCTCATGAGCAATGGTAAGACCTTCGATGTAACTGAAGTCGGAATCTTCACACCTAAAGCTGTAGGACGAGACTTCCTTGCAACAGGTGACGTTGGTTATATCGCGGCTTCTATCAAGACTGTTCAGGACACACGTGTCGGTGATACAGTAACCTTGGCGACAAATCCAGCGACTGAACCACTTTCAGGATACAAACAGATGAATCCGATGGTTTTCGCAGGTCTCTATCCAATCGAGTCAAATAAATACAACGACCTTCGTGAAGCTCTTGAAAAATTGCAACTAAATGATGCTAGTCTTCAGTTTGAACCAGAAACATCCCAGGCTCTTGGATTTGGTTTCCGTTGTGGTTTCCTTGGACTTCTTCATATGGATGTTATTCAGGAACGTTTGGAACGTGAGTTTAACATCGACCTTATTATGACTGCACCATCTGTTATCTACAAGGTTAATCAGACTGATGGTGAGTCTATGGATGTGTCTAATCCATCCGAGTTCCCAGATCCTACAAAGATTGCAACTATCGAAGAACCATATGTTAAGGCACAAATCATGGTACCGCAAGAATTCGTCGGAGCAGTAATGGAATTAGCTCAGCGCAAACGTGGTGACTTTGTGACCATGGATTATATAGATGACAATCGTGTCAATGTCATCTATCAAATTCCACTAGCTGAGATTGTCTTTGACTTCTTCGATAAACTAAAATCTTCGACACGTGGTTATGCAAGCTTTGATTACGAATTGTCAGAGTATCGTCCATCTAAGCTGGTGAAAATGGATATCCTTCTTAATGGTGATAAGGTGGATGCTCTTAGCTTTATCGTGCACAAGGACTTTGCCTACGAACGTGGGAAACTCATCGTTGATAAGCTCAAGAAAATCATTCCTCGTCAACAATTTGAAGTTCCCATCCAAGCAGCTATTGGGCACAAGATTGTCGCGCGTACAGATATTAAAGCCCTTCGTAAGAACGTGCTTGCCAAGTGTTATGGTGGTGACGTTTCTCGTAAACGTAAACTCCTTGAAAAACAAAAAGCTGGTAAGAAACGTATGAAAGCTATCGGTTCTGTAGAAGTACCACAAGAAGCCTTCCTCAGTGTCTTGAGTATGGATGAAGAATAGTCGCTATGTGAAAATAGCATTGATTTTAAGAAATCGATCAGTTGGTTTAGATTGAAGAAAAGTCCATTTTGGACAATTTTCTTCAATCTTTTTCTTTGGTTTGAATCACACGGTTACTTTTGTAAAGTGTCAAAATACAGTATTTTTTTGACACTTTTCCCTTCATACTTTAAAATAGAAGTGAAAGGAGAGTTATCATGAAAAAAATAATAACTTTATCTACACTTTTACTTTGTAGTCTTAGTTTAATTGCTTGTAGCAATTCAGAGAAGACAAATGAGGTAAAGACAGAAGCATCTTCTAGTGTTCAGGAAGCTTCAAGTCAAGAGTCTAGTTCATCGCAAAAACAGACAGAAGAAACTCAGATAGTAGGTTCAGATGATTATGGTTATGTAAAAATTCCAAAATCATGGGTTCATTTCAAAGAAATTGAAGGTGGAGATGACATTCAGTACTGTGATGGGACGGATGTCAATATTGTAACTCTCAATACCTTTAAACCTGAGCAGTTTGGTATTAGTGAAAGTGAGTACGCCGCGCTTGAAACTGTTCAAATTTCAACTAGCATTTATGAATCTAAACAGAAAAGTCAAGACTTCTCCAAGGTATGGGGATCAAAATCAACTATCGGTGGCTATGAGGCTTACGTAGTAAACTGTATTGCTAAGAATGGTAAATATTTAATTATCTGGGTTTTTAAATCCGATGATGGTAAGTTTAGATATGTTTCTCTGGAAGGTGTTCCAGAGGTATTAAAAAATCTCCTTCCTATGGTGGAGGAAAGTTGGACCAATAAAAAGAGTTAACATCGTGAAAACAGAAGTCATTCCTGTAAAAAGTAGATCATAAAAGATTAAGCAATAGCCTTGTTCCTTATTTTCAAAAGGAGCAGGGCTATTATTTTGCGATTGTAACTATTTGTCATGTTATCAATGAAAACTTTGTCATAAATTTTAAACTTCTGAAAATCGTAGTAGGTAGTTTTAAAGTACTCGAAAGAGTTCCTAAGTTGCAATATGATTAGCGGTATGTAAGTCTTGTAACATAGACTAAGCACTATGATATTTTGATCTAAGAATTTATAGACAGATTACTATCTACTATCAATGTAGAGAAACAATACTGCATTTGGATTTGCTTTTAAGAATTGATGTGATATGTTCCTTTAAAATATTCATAAAAATTATTGCTTAGGAACAAATTATCCTTGCATCATAAAAAACTACTATAAAAAAATATCTTCTTTACATCAATGCCGATTGAAGACTCTACTAGTGGAATCCTGTTTCAAGATTTACAAAATTCGTTTTTATACCGTTGTGATGAGTAGCAAGTTTAGCATAATGTCAACAAGAACAATCGAAAGATTAATAGGTATATAGAAGAAATATGTAAACAATACACCAAAAATATCTTAAAAAAATTAAGAAACTTTATTTGACTATTTGTCAAAGACGTTATATAATATAATTGTATGTAAAAAACATGCTTTTATTTATAAAAAGGAGATATGTCATGTATTTTAATCGTAAAAATGCAGAACAGAAGAACTGGCGAATGATCAAAAAAGGAAAACATTTCTTGTTTGGTTGTTCGCTTGTCTTTGCGGTTGGGGCAGCATTGGTAGCTCCATCAGTCAAAGCAGACACAGTAGAAACTAAGCCAGAAGCAGGTTCTACTACGGAAGCAACTAAGTCAACTACAGGTGGAGAAGATGGTACTTATGGAGCACCAGCTGCCGAAGTAGTTCCATCAACACCAGTAGCTCCAGCTACAGTAGTGGCTGAGGAAAAAGCTGAAAAACCAGCAACAACTACTGAAAATTCTAAGGACGAAGCAGTAGCAACAACTGATAAAGTTGAAAAAGCTAAGGAAGCAGACAGCATCCAAGCTCCAGAAGTGACTGTGGTATACGATCCATCAGCACTTACTGATGAAGAAAAAGCAAAAGTTGTAGCAGCTGTTAAGGCGGCAAACCCTACAGCGACTGATGTTCAAGTCCAAGCAGACGGATCAGCAGTTGTGACTTTTGCAGATGGTTCAAGAGCAAACTTGACAGCAGCTCAAACTATCAAGGATGGCTCTTTAGTAGCTAAACCACGTACTAATCGTGCAGCGCGAGCAACAGCAACACGATCATCTGAAGGTGCTCAAAACCTTGACTATTCTAACAAACCAAATCCTGAAGGCTTTGTCAAGGCGACTTATGAAGTGGATAATGCCAAAAATACAATCCACTGGACAGTTGTTGTAAATGGTGGCCGCGTGGGAAACCAGACTAGTGGTTATTCTTATTTTACTGTTCCAAAGGATTCTGTGGGGGCTCCGACTAACTGGAGAGTGTTGCAAACGGATAAAAATGGAAACACCATGAGTGATCGTCGTTATTGGAAAGATAATGATGGAACCTATCCTATGGGTGGAGCTGGTAAAATGAATGTTTATACCGGTTCTAAAATGACTAAGGAATTAACAGATTTATATAAAAAAATCGGTAATCCAGCCATTAAGGGAAATGAAGCGGCAGCAGCGCAACAAGCATCAGAACGTTCACAAGCACTGTATATGTTGACGGCTGATGTAGCAGGTGGAATATTTAAGAACCCAAGTTGGACTATTACTTTTGATACACCAATTTTAGATAAGTCTAAGCCTTTAGACTACACTGCAGGATTACAAGGGACAGCAGGTGTTGGTGGAAAAACTAATATTATGGCTGGTTATGCGGATAACTTTATTGATAATGCAAGTTCAAAATTCCAAGCAGTTGCAGTCAAAGAAAAGTACACTGCTAAAGTTGGTGGAAGTTTTGATGCTGATCCAGCTACTTATGTAACCAATAAAGCTGGAACTCCAGAATTTCCAAATAACTATCGTGGTGCAACAACATTTGCATGGAAAGACGGTCAAGCTCCTACTGCTACACAAGCTGGTACTTATACTAAAACCGTAGTGGTTACTTACCCAGCTCATTATAACCAAGCTCCACAAGAAGTGACGATTACATTTGAAGTTCAAGAGGAAGCAACACCAGCACCAGAAATTACTTCAAACTTGGCAGGTAAAGCAAGTACACCAGCTGATGTGACAGTTAAAGCACCAGCAGGTTCAACTGTCAAACTTTACAATAAAGATGGCGTTGTGATTGGTGAAGCTGTGGCTAACGACCAAGGTGTCGCTACAATCACTCCAACAAACAGCCTTCCAGAAGGAGAAATTACAGCTACTTCGACACCAGCAGGTGGAACAGAGTCAGCTAAGAGTGCACCGATTACGGTTACGAAAACACCATTGACTAATGAAGGTGGTGGTATTTCAAGAGGTAGTGATAACACTCAACTTCGCGTTAACAATTCACACATCACAGTCTACCCAGGAGATCCAGTTAACGTTGGTGTTACAGCTGCCGCTACAGCTATCGAAAAATTCTGGGTTCCTGGAAATCCAACAGCTGTTTCGGGCGTCCTTCCAGTAGGTGCTTTCTTGACGACGGCTGGTTCAAGTACCTATAGACAACGTGATGCTGCATATCAGGGTACTGTTGCTGAGACACAAGCAGCAGGTGATACTGTTGTTACTTTCGCTGTTAAGAGTAAGAAAAACGTCACTGTAACACGCTCTCTTAAAGTTACTGTTCTTGAGTCAGCTAAGAAGTATGAACCAGTTGCAGGTACAAAAGTAGATGTTGCAGATCCTAACAACGTTAGTGGAGCAGAAAAAGAAAAGATTATTGATGCTGTTAAGGCTGCAAATAAATCTTTACCATCAAGTGCAACATATAGTGTTGACGAAAAAGGAAACCTTGTCATTACTTATGCTGATAAATCTACAGATAAGATTGCTGCTGCATACTTAGTTACACCAGCAGCAGATACAGAAGCACCAGCCAAACCAGTTGTGAACACAGATCTAACAGGTAAAGCAGGTACTAAGACATCAGTTGAAGTTACAGCTGATCCAGGAACTACAGTTGAGTTGTTCGATAAAGACAACAACAAGATTGGTGAAGCAACAGCTGATAACAATGGTAAAGCAACAATCACACCAACAGTTGACATTCCAGCAGGTAATGTAACAGCTAAAGCTACTAAAGATGGTCAAACATCAGTAGCAAGTGATCCAGTTACAGCTACAACTCCAGCAGCTCCAGTAGTAGCACCAACAGTAGAGATTCCTTACTCAGATAAAGATACTAAAGAAGTTTATGTATATGGTGGAGAAGAAAACTCATTCGATATCAAATTCAAAGATGATAGCGGAAAGATTGCAAGCGCTACTGTAAAACAAGGAGGTAACAGAGACTTTGATCCTGTTACTGGTGAAGCAGATACCATCAATACTCAATATGGATTTAAAGCAAATGTTATCTCCACTGAAACACCAGCAACAGCAGATGCACCAGCAGTCATTACTTATAGAGGTACACCAGCAGCGACAGATGGTTTGACACAAGATAGACTAACTGCGGCAACTAAAGGAGAAAATCCAGCTGGTTTGGTTTTAGGATGGCGTTATGCCACTGCAACTGATACAGATGGTGCCCTTATTGAGAATAAAGCCACAGGTGGCTCAACTGCAACTGACCCAGGTGCATTCCGTGTCGTGCTTAAGCCACAAAATCAAAAATATGATATTGCTACTCCAACCGAAAAAGTTACCGTAGCAGATCCAGCTAACGTAACAGAAGCTGAGCTAGCTAAAATCAAAGAAAAAGTACAACTTGAGTACTCTCAAAACAACGATGATGCGAACTTAGCAGACAAAAAAGGTACACCAGCTGATAAAACTAATAAGATTCAATCAGTCACAAAAGATGACAATGGAAATCTGGTTGTAACTTATACAGATGGCTCTATAGATAAAAAACCATTATCAGAATTTGTAAATGTAGCTCCAACAGTAGAGATTCCTTACTCTAATAAAGATACTAAAGAAGTTTATGTATATGGTGGGGAAGAAAACTCATTCGATATCAAGTTCAAAGATGATAGCGGAAAAATTGCAAGTGCTACTGTAAAACAAGGAGGTAACAAGGACTTTGGTTCTGTTGCTGGCGAAGCAGATACCATCAACACTCAATATGGATTTAAAGCAAATGTTATCTCTAGTGAAACACCAGCAACAGCAGATGCACCAGCAGTTATTACTTATAGAGGTACACCAGCAGCGACAGATGGTTTGACACAAGATAGACTAACTGCAGCAACTAAGGGAGAAAATCCAGCTGGTTTGGTTTTAGGCTGGCGTTATGCCACTGCGACTGATACTGATGGTGCCCTTATTGAAAATAAAGCCACAGGTGGCTCAACTGCAACTGACCCAGGTGCATTCCGTGTCGTGCTTAAGCCACAAAATCAAAAATATGATGTTGCTACTCCGACCGAAAAAGTTACTGTAGCAGATCCAGCTAACGTAACCGAAGCTGAGCTAGCTAAAATCAAAGAGAAAGTACAACTTGAGTACTCTAAAAACAACGATGATGCGAACTTAGCAGACAAAAAAGGTACACCAGCTGATAAAACTAATAAGATTCAATCAGTCACAAAAGATGACAATGGAAATCTTGTAGTAACATATGCAGATGGTTCTCAAGATAAGAAACCATTGTCAGAATTTGTAAACGTAGCACCAACAGTTGAACTTCCATACTCAAATCAAGCTAATAAACAAATCTATGTTTATACAGGTGAAAACACTGATCTAACATTTAAAGCATCAGACAATACTGCTGTTAAAGATATGTATGTACGTGGTCCTGGTGGTATTGGAACAGATAATACGGCAAATTACGGCTTTACAACTGGAAAAATCGAGAATTCAGCAGTCACTCATGGTGATGGTACTGTATCAGGTTCTACAGCTACTATCAAGATGACAGGTGTTACAACACTTAAAGCTCCAAACAGATGGACAAGCTTTGTTGTTGCTAATGACAATGATAATGCACCATCAAATACAGATTTTAATGCATTAGATAAAAATCCAAATGCAACTCAGACTCCAGGATATGTTCAATTCATCGTTAAATCTCAAACAGATAAGTACGATATTGCAACTCCAGCCCCAGCTGATAAAGTTGAAGTAGCAGATCCAACGAAAGTAACAGACGCTGAGTTAGATAAAATCAAAGAAAAACTGCAAATTGAGTATGCTAAAACTAATGATGATGCCAACTTTGCAGACAAAAAAGGTAAAACTGTAGATGCTGAAGATGCTAAGACTAAGATTAAATCAGTAGAAAAAGATAACGCTGGAAATCTTGTAGTAACATACACTGACGGTTCTACAGATAAAAAACCATTATTAGATTTTGTAACTAAAGCTCCAGCGAAACCAAGCAAACCAGTTGTCGATACTGATCTTACAGGTAAAGCCGGCACTAAGACACCAGTTGAAGTGACAGCAGAACCAGGATCTACAGTAGCCCTCTACGATAAAGATGGCCACAAGATTGGTGAAGCTACAGCTGATAACACTGGTAAAGCAACTATTAC
>NZ_JAQFJI010000035.1:0-1010 GCF_030440055.1 Streptococcus sp. SO4 | reverse complement strand
GCTAAACTGGACTATGACGCCCCGTCTTGCCCTGAGTGCGGATGTCAAATGAAGAAATATGATTTTCAAAAACCGTCGAAAATTCCTTACCTCGAAACGACTGGTATGCCTACCAGAATTCTTCTTAGAAAGCGTCGTTTTAAGTGCTATCATTGCTCGAAAATGATAGTCGCTGAAACCTCTATCGTTAAGAAGAATCATCAAATTCCTCGTATTATCAACCAAAAGATTGCTCAAAAGTTGATTGAAAAGACTTCTATGACTGATATTGCACATCAGCTATCCATTTCAACTTCAACTGTCATTCGTAAGCTCAATGACTTTCACTTTAAGCATGATTTTTCTCGTCTTCCCGAGATTATGTCTTGGGACGAGTACGCCTTTACCAAGGGAAAGATGAGCTTTATTGCACAAGATTTTGACAAGCTCAATATCATCACCCTTCTTGAAGGAAGAACACAAGCAGTCATCCGAAATCACTTTCTTAAATATGATAGAGCGGTCCGATGTCGAGTGAAAATCATTACTATGGATATGTTTAGTCCTTACTATGCCTTAGCTAAACAGCTTTTTCCATGTGCTAAAATCGTTCTAGATCGTTTTCACATTGTTCAACATCTTAGCCGAGCTATGAGTCGGGTTCGTGTCCAAATCATGAATCAATTTGATCGAAAATCTCATAAATACAAGGCCATCAAGCGCTATTGGAAACTAATCCAACAAGATAGTCGTAAACTCAGCGATAAACGATTTTATCGCCCTACTTTTCGCATGCACTTAACGAATAAAGAAATTCTAGACAAGCTTTTGAGCTATTCCGAAGACTTGAAACACCACTATAATCTCTATCAGCTCTTGCTTTTTCACTTTCAGAATAAAGAGCCTGACAAATTTTTCGGACTTATTGAGGAAAATCTAAAGCAGGTTCATCCTCTTTTTCAGACTGTCTTGAAAACCTTCCTCAAGGTTAAAGAAAAGATTGTCAACGCCCTTCAATTACCTTATTCCAA
>NZ_JAQFJI010000033.1:0-1083 GCF_030440055.1 Streptococcus sp. SO4 | reverse complement strand
AAAACCAACCAAACAAACAGTAACCTTTGAAGGTGCGGGTGTAGATACTCCAATTCCTAATGTTCAAACTGACTTCACATTCACTGGTAAGCAAAAACAGGCAGATGGAACAATTACATGGGATCAACCAAGCCATACATACGGTAAGGTTATTGTTCCAGTTGTAGAAGGATTCTATTCAGATAAGGCAGAAGCTGGATCTAAAGTTGTAACTCCAGATCAACCAAAAGTAACAGATCATGTTATCTACAAACCACTTGGAAGCTTGGTGCCAAAATCTGACGATCCAAAATTCCCATCAACGCCAAATGTGAAGTATCCGAATGATCCGACAGATCCAACTAAGCCAAGTAAACCAATTGTACCAAATGTCCCAGGCTACAAACCATACTTGCCAGATCCAAACGATCCGACGAAACCAGATACAGATAAACCAGTAGAACCAGGTAAGGAGCTACCAAATCTTCCAACAAACCCAGGTGATGATACTCCAATCATCTACGTGCCAATCGTGGATAAGGTCACAAAACCAACCAAACAAACGGTAACCTTTGAAGGTGCGGGTGTAGATACTCCAACTCCTAATGTTCAAACTGACTTCACATTCACTGGTAAACAAAAACAGGCAGATGGAACAATTACATGGGATCAACCAAGCCATACATACGGTAAGGTTATTGTTCCAGTTGTAGAAGGATTCTATTCAGATAGGGCAGAAGCTGGATCTAAAGTTGTAACTCCAGATCAACCAGAAGTGACAGATCATGTTATCTACAAACCACTTGGAAGCTTGGTGCCAAAATCTGACGATCCAAAATTCCCATCAACGCCAAATGTGAAGTATCCGAATGATCCGACAGATCCAACTAAGCCAAGTAAACCAATTGTACCAAATGTCCCAGGCTACAAACCATACTTGCCAGATCCAAACGATCCGACGAAACCAGATACAGATAAACCAGTAGAACCAGGTAAGGAGCTACCAAATCTTCCAACAAACCCAGGTGATGATACTCCAATCATCTACGTTCCAATCGTAAATGATGTGACAAAACCAACCAAACAAACAGTAACCTTTGAAGG
>NZ_JAQFJI010000032.1:0-1114 GCF_030440055.1 Streptococcus sp. SO4 | reverse complement strand
GCGTTAAGACCCCAGCTGTAACTCCAGTAGCGAACCCATCAGCCCTTACAGATGCCGAAAAAGCAAAAGTAGCTGAAGAAGTTAAGAAGGCTAACCCAACAGCAACAGATGTTAAAGTTGGTGAAGAGGGAACAGCAACAGTAATCTTCCCAGACGGTTCAAAAGCAACCTTAACACCGGCGCAAACAGTTAAAGAAGCTGATTCAAATGGCGTTAAGACCCCAGCTGTAACTCCAGTAGTGAACCCATCATCTCTTACAGATGCTGAAAAAGCTAAAGTAGCAGAAGAAGTTAAGAAATCTAACCCAACAGCAACAGATGTTAAAGTTGGTGAAGATGGTACAGCAACAGTAATCTTCCCAGATGGTTCAAAAGCAACCTTGACACCAGCGCAAACAGTTAAAGAAGCTGATTCAAATGGCGTTAAGACCCCAGCTGTAACCCCAGTCGTGAACCCATCAGCTCTAACAGATGCTGAAAAAGCTAAAGTAGCAGAAGAAGTTAAGAAATCTAACCCAACAGCAACAGATGTTAAAGTTGGTGAAGATGGTACAGCAACAGTAATCTTCTCAGATGGTTCAAAAGCAACCTTGACACCAGCGCAAACAGTGAAAGAAGCTGATAAAGAACTTAAGGATCCAGCTGTAACCCCAGTTACAGATCCAAGTAACTTGACTGACGCTGAAAAAGCTAAGGTAGCAGAAGAAGTTAAGAAATCTAACCCAACTGTAACAGATGTTAAAGTTGGTGAAGACGGTACAACAACAGTTACATATCCAGGTGGTACAACAGCTGTTCTCCCATCAAATAAAACTGTTAAGAGATCAGTTGATAAAGAACTTAAGGATCCAGTTGTAATCCCAGTTGTAAACCCATCAGCTCTTACAGATTCTGAAAAAGCTAAGGTAGCAGAAGAAGTTAAGAAATCTAACCCAACCGTAACAGATGTTAAAGTTGGTGAAGACGGTACAACAACAGTTACATATCCAGATGGTACAACAGCAACCTTAACTCCAGAGAAGACAGTAAAAGAAGCTGACTCAAATGGCGTTAATAGTCCAGCTGTAACCCCAGTTGTAAATCCATCAGCTCTTACAGATTCTGAAAAAGCTAA
>NZ_JAQFJI010000031.1:0-1450 GCF_030440055.1 Streptococcus sp. SO4 | reverse complement strand
ATTAGTATCATGTCGTAGACCCGAAACCATGTGACCTACCCATGAGCAGGTTGAAGGTGCGGTAAGACGCACTGGAGGACCGAACCAGGGCACGTTGAAAAGTGCTTGGATGACTTGTGGGTAGCGGAGAAATTCCAAACGAACTTGGAGATAGCTGGTTCTCTCCGAAATAGCTTTAGGGCTAGCGTCGACATTAGAGATTCTTGGAGGTAGAGCACTGTTTGGGTGAGGGGTCCATCCCGGATTACCAATCTCAGATAAACTCCGAATGCCAATGAATTATGGTCGGCAGTCAGACTGCGAGTGCTAAGATCCGTAGTCGAAAGGGAAACAGCCCAGACCACCAGCTAAGGTCCCAAAATAATTGTTAAGTGGAAAAGGATGTGGGGTTGCACAGACAACTAGGATGTTAGCTTAGAAGCAGCTATTCATTCAAAGAGTGCGTAATAGCTCACTAGTCGAGTGACCCTGCGCCGAAAATGTACCGGGGCTAAAACAATTTACCGAAGCTGTGGATACCTTTATAGGTATGGTAGGAGAGCGTTCTATGTGTGAAGAAGGTGTACCGTGAGGAGTGCTGGAACGCATAGAAGTGAGAATGCCGGTATGAGTAGCGAAAGACAGGTGAGAATCCTGTCCACCGTAAGACTAAGGTTTCCAGGGGAAGGCTCGTCCGCCCTGGGTTAGTCGGGACCTAAGGAGAGACCGAAAGGTGTATCCGATGGACAACAGGTTGATATTCCTGTACTAGAGTATGTAGTGATGGAGGGACGCAGTAGGCTAACTAAAGCAGACGATTGGAAGAGTCTGTCTAAGCAGTGAGGTGTGAATTGAGTTAAATGCTTAATTCTATAACATTGAGCTGTGATGGGGAGCGAAGTTTAGTAGCGAAGTTAGTGACGTCACACTGCCAAGAAAAGCTTCTAGCGTTTAAACATACTCTACCCGTACCGCAAACCGACACAGGTAGTCGAGGCGAGTAGCCTCAGGTGAGCGAGAGAACTCTCGTTAAGGAACTCGGCAAAATGACCCCGTAACTTCGGGAGAAGGGGTGCTGACTTTAAGTCAGCCGCAGTGAATAGGCCCAAGCAACTGTTTATCAAAAACACAGCTCTCTGCTAAATCGTAAGATGATGTATAGGGGGTGACGCCTGCCCGGTGCTGGAAGGTTAAGAGGAGTGCTTAGCGTAAGCGAAGGTATGAATTGAAGCCCCAGTAAACGGCGGCCGTAACTATAACGGTCCTAAGGTAGCGAAATTCCTTGTCGGGTAAGTTCCGACCCGCACGAAAGGCGTAATGATTTGGGCACTGTCTCAACGAGAGACTCGGTGAAATTTTAGTACCTGTGAAGATGCAGGTTACCCGCGACAGGACGGAAAGACCCCATGGAGCTTTACTGCAGTTTGATATTGAGTGTCTGTACCACATGTACAGGATAGGTAGGAGTCTA
>NZ_JAQFJI010000030.1:0-1496 GCF_030440055.1 Streptococcus sp. SO4 | reverse complement strand
GTGGGACAGACAGCCATGACGACATAGCCGTCACCCACAGAAACACGAAAATAAAGACAAGAGCCCTCATTTAGAAGTATAATCTAAGTGAGGGCTTTGTGGTTGATAATTTCTTGAATATCACTTTCGCGGGACAAACTAATCCACTCTACCGACGAGTACCCCAAAATATCGCCTTGAGCATGAGTATAAAAATACGACAACGTTATCGGTAGACAAGCTCTCTGACTTTATAAATGGAGGGAATCACAATGGATGTTCTCTATCAATCTTGTGCAGGTATTGATGTCCATCAAGCTACTGTTGTGGTTTGTATTCTACATGGGCCGCTCACTTCTACTCGTCCAAAGCGTGAAATGGCTCAGTTTGATACAACGACAAAAGGATTAAAAGCCTGTCATGATTTTCTCACTCAATTTCATGTAGAAGCCGTCGGCATGGAAAGCACAGGAGTTTACTGGAGACCTGTCTGGCATGAACTCTGTGATGACTTTGAACTCATCCTAGCACAGCCTGCTCATATGAAAGCTATTCCAGGTCAAAAAACAGATAAGAAAGATGCTCACTGGATTGCCCAATTAACACGAATCGGCCTGCTCCCTCGCAGTTTCGTTCCTGATGAAACCATTCAAGAATTGAGAGAGATAACACGACAACGGAAACACTATGTAGAGAGCCGTAATCGTGAGACCAATCGGATCCATAAAATCCTCCAATCAGGAGGTATTAAGCTGACAACCTACATAGAAGATATCATGGGTGCTTCTGGTCGAAACTTACTGCAGCTGCTTATTGATGAGACGCCCCTTACCCCAAGAATGATCCATCAATCTGTTTATACCAGTTTGAAAAGAAAAGTTCCCCAACTCCTTGAGGCACTTGATGGGTACTTTTCGGCTCATCATCGTTTTATGTTAGGTCAGTCCTTAGAGATTTACGATTTTTATCAAAAACAAATCGATTGTTTGGAAGAGCGTATAAACGGCTATCTAAATCTCTATGAGAGACCAGTGGAAATCCTAGATTCTATTCCTGGTATGGATCTTATTACAGCCTCTGTGATCATAGCGGAAATTGGGGTAGACATGAGCCAGTTTCCAACAGCTGGACATCTCGCTTCCTGGGCTGGTTTGTGTCCTGGAAATAATGAAAGTGCCGGTAAAAAGAGGAGCACAAAAATCAGACATGGCAATTCCTATTTAAAAAGGTGTCTCTGTCAAGCAGTTTTTGCGGCAAAAAGACAAAAAGGAAGTCCACTAGCAGAGCGTTATTACCAAATTCAAAGTAGGAGAGGACCGCAAAAAGCAACTATTGCACTCGCACATCAACTTCTTAAAATAGCTTATATCCTTTTGAAAGAAAATCTCACTTATCAGGAGTTTGTGCTACAAAAAAGGCTACTAGAGACGAGCCAGTAGCCTAATACAATTTTTTCACCTTCATTATATCACAAGGGGAGTCTTTTTGCGCTCTTTTGAGTTTTCGTATAAGAAATC
>NZ_JAQFJI010000029.1:0-1512 GCF_030440055.1 Streptococcus sp. SO4 | reverse complement strand
CAATGTCATTAAGTTAAGAAATTCAAATACAATTCTGTATTTGGGTTTCTTTTTTTATGTGCTAAACTGATAGTTAAGGAGGTACTTCCTATGATAAAACAGATAAAAGCCCACTTGAATAAGAGTATTCAGAGTATCCTTGGTCAAAAAGTTGAGCTCGTCAAACAAGATGAACAGGCCTTTACTCGTAAAAGAAGGTTATCACTAGAAACCATGATTCGTACCATTCTGGGAATGGGAGGAAAATCACTGTCAAAAGAATTACTAGATGCTAGACTGACAGTTTCAAATTCAGCCTTTGTTCAAAGACGCTATCAGATAAAACCTGAGGCTTTCTATACCTTATTTAAAGAATTTACAGCACCTATTCCACTTAACACCAATCTTCCGATATTCGCTGCAGATGGGAGTGATATCTGTATTCCTCGAAATCCCATGGATACAGAAACCTCTATCCAAACCCAAACGGATGTTAAATCCTATAATCTCATACACATAAATGCCCTATACGACTTGACGACTGGAGTGTATAGAGATGTTTCTATTCAAGACAAACATACGCAACATGAGCGCTTAGCTCTGATTCAGATGATGAAGGCTTCTCCCTTTCGAGAAAGCTCTTGTTATCATGGATAGAGGCTATGAAAGTTACAATCTCATGGCTCATTTTCAAGAAAAAGGATGGCTTTATATCATCCGAATTCGAGATGGAAAACAATCCATGCGTTCCTCCTTCAACTTGCCAAATACAGAGTGTTTTGATCAAAACTTTTCTCTAAAATTATCACGAAAGCAAACCAATCAGCTCAAAAAACTTTATCGTGATTTCCCCAATGACTATCATTTTATTCCACACAATTCTACTTTTGATTTTCTTCCAGAAACAAGTCAAAAACATGACCCTGTTGAACTATACCAACTTCCTTTTCGTTTGGTGCGTTTAGAAGCGGAAGAAGGAAAATACGAAACTTTGGTGACAAATACAGACTATTCAGTCCAACAATTAAAAAATCTCTACGCCAGCAGATGGGGCATAGAGACTAGTTTTCGTGACCTGAAATACAGTATTGGCTTGGTCAATTTTCATGCCAAAAAGAAGGAAGGGATTCTCCAAGAAATCTTTGCCCGATTTACAAATTTTAACTTTTGTCGTTGGGTAACCTCGCAAGTTGCCATCGACAGTAGTCACAAAAAACAAAGATATAAAGTGTGTTTCTCAGATGCGACTTATGCCTGCCGTTTGTTTTTTAACGGTTCCCTTTCTTCTCTCCAGTTGAAAAACTACCTCAAGAAACAGTTATCTATTATTCGACCGAATCGAAAATATCCAAGAAAAATAAAGGCCCAATCGGTAATTGATTTCATCTATAGAGTAACATAAATCTCAAAAAATAGGGTGAAAAAACCTTTATTTGTTATGCAAAAAAAATAGAAGATAGGATAGAGAATCACTTTGATGATCTCAATCCTATCTCCTATTCAAATAGTTAGATTACTAACTTAATGACATTG
>NZ_JAQFJI010000002.1:0-182561 GCF_030440055.1 Streptococcus sp. SO4 | reverse complement strand
ATTTTATATCAGTAAGAGCCCTGAGAGATGATCAGGTAGATAGGTTAGAAGTGGAAGTGTGGCGACACATGTAGCGGACTAATACTAATAGCTCGAGGACTTATCCAAAGTAACTGAGAATACGAAGCGTGATTATTTTAAGTGAAATTTGAAAGATATTCAATTTTGAGTAGGTATTACTCAAAGTTAAGTGACGATAGCCTAGGAGATACACCTGTACCCATGCCGAACACAGAAGTTAAGCCCTAGAACGCCGGAAGTAGTTGGGGGTTGCCCCCTGTGAGATAAGGAAGTCGCTTAGCTTTAATCCGCCATAGCTCAGTTGGTAGTAGCGCATGACTGTTAATCATGATGTCGTAGGTTCGAGTCCTACTGGCGGAGTAAGTAAACGTTCTAAGGAACGTTTTTTTATTTATCTTTCAGGGGTCATCTTGATCCTTTTTTTATTTAGCTCTTTATTAATATTTAATATTTTTTATAAGTTTGTTAGATTTGAGTGTTTTATTTTAAGTCTTTTTAATAGGTCTTATAAGTAATTCTTTAATGGATTGTGTGGGGTTGTTTTTTAGTTCTTATGTTTCTTTTTCAATTAAGTTAGCTCCCATATTTTCTACAATAATTTTTCCTATAGCTCTTTTTTATTTTGAAATGTATTATTATATATCTGTTCTGTCAATTTTCTTTAACTGTTATTAATTTTACTATTCACAATAGTACATGATAGAAGTATCTTCCCAGGTTCTTCTATTTTTTTGTTATACTCATTTTATCAATAGAAATGGAGTTAAATAAAATGATTGAACAGATTTATGAACAATATCTTGATTTTTATGATGTTATTGAAAAAGAATATAGTTATTTAGTAGATAATGATTTAGAATGGGAAGTTTTTCATCTTCGATTTTTACTCTATTATTTAGTTCGGTACAATCTTGATATTATGCATCCTTTATTTTCTTACCACTATAGATCTTGCTACCGTTTGTACATTGAACAGCTATTAATTTCAAATGACTGTGTTGGGGGATAATTTATAATTTTCATATTTCCGAACGATTTTATAGTTTTCTCTTTTCATAATATAAATTTACAATATTTTTTTAATATTAATTTTCTAATTTTCTCTAATTCCCTAATGTTTCTGGTCTTTGGTCTTGAAAAAATTGAGAATCTTTATTATAATAAATTGTAAGATATAATTGCAGGTGAGATTCCTGCCATGTATGTGAGAAAGGAAGAGCCTAAGGGCTCAGACAAGATTATGACTTCAGTTGTTGTTGTAGGTACCCAGTGGGGTGATGAAGGTAAAGGGAAGATTACAGACTTCCTCTCAGCTAATGCAGAAGTGATTGCACGTTACCAAGGTGGTGATAATGCTGGTCACACAATTGTGATTGATGGAAAGAAATTTAAGTTGCACTTGATTCCTTCTGGAATTTTCTTCCCTGAAAAAATTTCTGTCATTGGGAATGGGATGGTTGTAAATCCTAAGTCACTTGTGAAAGAGTTGAGCTATCTTCATGATGAAGGTGTTACAACAGATAATCTACGTATTTCTGATCGTGCGCATGTTATTTTGCCGTACCACATCGAATTAGACCGTTTGCAAGAAGAAGCTAAGGGTGAAAATAAAATTGGTACTACTATCAAGGGTATCGGACCAGCTTATATGGATAAGGCTGCTCGTGTTGGAATCCGTATTGCAGATCTTTTGGATAAAGAGATTTTCCGTGAACGTTTAGAACGCAATCTTGCTGAGAAAAATCGTCAATTTGTAAAATTGTATGATAGCGAACCTATTTCATTTGATGATATTTTTGAAGAATATTATGAGTATGGCCAACAAATCAAGCAATATGTAACAGATACTTCTGTTATCTTGAATGATGCACTTGATAATGGCAAACGTGTTCTTTTTGAAGGTGCACAAGGGGTCATGTTAGATATTGACCAAGGAACTTATCCGTTTGTTACTTCTTCAAACCCTGTTGCTGGTGGTGTGACGATCGGTTCAGGTGTTGGTCCAAGCAAGATTGACAAGGTTGTAGGTGTATGTAAAGCTTACACAAGTCGTGTTGGTGATGGTCCATTCCCAACTGAATTGTTTGATGAAGTGGGAGAACGTATTCGTGAAGTAGGTCATGAGTATGGTACTACAACAGGTCGTCCACGTCGTGTAGGTTGGTTTGACTCAGTTGTGATGCGTCATAGTCGCCGTGTTTCTGGCATTACAAATTTATCTTTGAACTCTATCGATGTTTTGAGTGGTTTGGATACAGTTAAAATCTGTGTTGCTTATGATCTTGACGGTCAACGCATTGACTACTATCCAGCTAGTCTTGAACAATTGAAACGTTGTAAACCTATCTACGAAGAATTGCCAGGTTGGTCAGAAGATATCACTGGAGTACGTACTTTGGAAGATCTTCCTGAAAATGCACGTAACTATGTTCGTCGTGTTAGCGAATTGGTTGGCGTTCGTATCTCTACTTTCTCAGTAGGTCCTGGTCGTGAACAAACAAATATTTTAGAAAGTGTTTGGTCATAAGAGATTTTTTAAGATTTGTTTAAGATAGTTCAGCTACACTATAAACAGTTACAAGAAGACCTCCTAACTTGTTGTAACAAATATCCTAAACTTTTCTTTTTCATAATAATCTCCCTATAAAGTCACCGCATTCGGTGGCTTTTTTTGTCATTTTTTAAGTCCTATCTGGGTGTCTTCTTGAAAGTATCATATGAAGAAAAAACATTGGGCATTAAGTTTTTAGATTAAGTTTCGATTTGGTAGCCCCAGATCTACGAGTTTTCAACCTTTTGGTAGATTAGTTGGAGAAAAGAAGTTTCGGTAAAAGAAGCTTTTTGAATTCTCAAATACCAACAAATCGTTTAATTTGCCATCACATCAAAGGCGCATAACTAAGAAAAAATGAGGTTGGGATTTCTGATCCCAGCCTCTTCAGTGAACTATTTTCTTGAGAATTTGTAAGTTAGACAAACTTGAATTTTTTCTGAATCAGCTTACTTGATTATCTGATTTATCACTTTGAAATTGCTTCATTTCGTGCATAAAAGCATCTGCTTTTAGTTTGTCTGTGATGATACTGACTCTGACTAGCTTATTTAGTTTTTTTTCATGTCCTTCTAAAAAAATAGGATTTCTAATTTTTATGCTTAACTTTACACAGTTAAAGGGACGCCTTTTAATGGTTAGTTGTTCAATATCTTGAAGTTTAAATTGATAATGTAATACGCTGTGGCCTCTATTGCTATAGGTATAATACTGGACAATATTGTTTTTATAAACTTCTAATTTTACTCCATTTATGAAGAGAGAATAGCCCAAAAACCATATAAGGAGGGGCACATAAATCAGCGCTACCGCCATAACAATCTTGTCTGCAAAATCAGTATTATAAGCCATCAGGTACTTTAGAATCCAGAGAATCATAACAGATAAAGATATTATGGATGGCCCTCCTACTCTATTAAATGTATCTTTATATGGAAACATCAAGGTAAGTTTTGGTTCATCCTGTAAAAACTCTAATTTCATTATTTACTCTTTCATCTTGTTTATTATTTAAATCTCAGGATAATCATCTCTTGGAGACTTATAGTTAAAAATCTTCCGACAGATCTGGACATTCTGTATCAGTTGTCCCCATTACTCTCAGTTCATGATTTCTAGTGTTTCTCTAAATTTTGCTACTATTATACTCTTTTTAAAACTTTATTTCTACAATCCAGAGATAGATTACTATCTATAGAAAAGTTAGTTACTGCAAATATTACAGAGCTCTTTTTTTGTCTAGGAAAACATGCTATAATGATAGAATTGATAGGCGAGAAAAGAGAGAAGCTATGGATTATACAGTTGAAGAAAAAAAAGCATTTATGAGAGAGGCCTTAAAGGAGGCGGAGATTGCTTTAGAGCATGATGAAATCCCAATAGGTTGCGTAATTGTCAAGGATGGAGAAATCATTGGTCGGGGCCACAATGCCCGCGAGGAGTTGCAACGTGCGGTTATGCATGCAGAGATTATGGCCATCGAGAATGCGAATCTGAGGGAAGAGAGCTGGCGTTTGTTGGACTGCACACTTTTTGTGACCATTGAGCCTTGTGTGATGTGCAGCGGGGCGATTGGGCTTGCCCGTATCCCAAAGGTAGTCTATGGGGCTAAAAATCAGAAATTTGGTGCAGCTGGAAGTCTGTATGATATTTTGACAGACGAGCGTCTTAATCATCGTGTGGATGTTGAGACGGGGATTTTAGAGAGTGACTGTGCTAGCATTATGCAGGAATTTTTTAGAAATCGACGGAAAAAATAATTTCTCTTTTAAAATCTTTGGGAATGTGGTATAATAACTAATGGAGCAACAGTTCTGCGTGAAGCGGGTCAGGGGAGGAATCCAGCAGCCCTAAGCGAAGTGAATTGTGTGCTCTTTTTTCGTGCTTTAAAGAAAATAGTTTAAGTATGGCTAAAAAGGAATGAGTTTGTTAATAAAAGGGAAAATAAGTGACATTTTAAATATCTTTAAATTTTTTGTATGATTTTATTGTTTGCTTTTTGATAGGACACTTTTCTTTATTTTATATAGAAGATTTTTCGTGCTTTTTTCGAATAAATAAGATAAAATAGCCTAGAATATAAGATTTAAAAAGAGGGAAAATATGAAAATTCGTGGTTTTGAATTAGTTTCTAGTTTTACAGATGAAAATTTGCTACCCAAGCGTGAGACAGCACATGCAGCTGGTTACGATCTAAAAGTTGCAGAACGTACAGTTATTGCTCCAGGAGAGATTGTCCTTGTTCCAACAGGGGTTAAGGCCTATATGCAACCGACTGAGGTTCTCTACCTCTATGATCGTTCTTCAAACCCTCGTAAGAAGGGTTTGGTTTTGATTAACTCTGTGGGTGTCATTGATGGAGATTATTATGGTAACCCAGGAAATGAAGGACATATCTTTGCACAGATGAAAAACATTACTGACCAAGAAGTGATTCTTGAAGTTGGGGAACGTGTGGTTCAGGCTGTTTTTGCTCCATTTTTGATTGCGGATGGCGATGCGGCAGATGGCGTTCGGACTGGTGGATTTGGGTCAACTGGGCAATAAGATGAAGATTATCTTTGTACGTCATGGGGAGCCAGATTATAGTATGCTTGATAAACTTGAAAATCCGCAACTCTATAGTGGTTTTGGTCGTGATTTAGCACCATTGACAGGAAAAGGTCGCAGTCTGGCAAAAGAAGTTGCTAAAACTGCATGTTTTGGAAAGGCAGAGATTATTATTTCATCGTCTGTGACGAGGGCTTTAGAAACAGCACATTATATAGCAGTTGAAACAGGATTGGACTTATTTGTGGAGCCGTTTTTTCATGAGTGGCGTCCAGACTTAGATGGCACTAACTCTGATTTAACTAGTGTATTGGTAGCTCATGAATATTATCTAAAACATCAAGGAGGTTTATCTGAAGATTCTCCTTATCGCTATGAAACTGATCTAGAGATGCGTCATCGTTTTTTAAGAGCTTTGGAAAAATATAAAAATTATAAAACTATTATCATTGTAACTCACGGAATGCTCATGCGCCAGTTTGTGCCAAATGAGAAGATTGATTTTTGCCAAGTGATTGAGTGTGAGATAGAGATATAGAAAGAAGCACAATGAAATGAGCTATAAGGATTTTCAAGCTTTTACCGCAGAAAATTGTCAAGGGTATAAGAAGGTGTATGAGATTAGTATTGGAGGTTTTCTTTACTTGGCTTTTCTTCCAGTAGACTATCAAAAAATCCTTTGCATTTCTTCAGAATATATGTCCATCATCGATAGTGAAAAAGGTCAAGTCACTCCAATAGATGGGGATTACGATGAGATAGAGTTAGTAGCTATGTGTGATGGTTATGACTCTCCTATCCCTATCGCTGGACAATATGGTGGAATCCTTCCTTTGTATAATGGTAAAGACATCCGAGTGACAATGGATAAAGACCAATCTGAAGAATATCCGATTTTAACCATTTATTGGGAAGAGAATAAAGAAACTAGGACTCAAATTTATAAAGGTTATTTACCCTATATTTTTGGATTTAGTTCTGATGGGGAGTATTATGTCCATGCGGATGATGGTGGACTGATTGTTCTGAAAAGAAATAGTTACTGATTTGGAAAATTAATAAGAGATTTTAAAATGAAAGGATTAGAATCATCGCAAAGAAAAAAGCGACATTTATATGTCAAAATTGTGGGTATAATTCCCCTAAATATCTAGGACGTTGTCCAAACTGTGGGTCTTGGTCTTCTTTTGTTGAGGAAGTTGAGGTTACAGAGGTCAAGAATGCGCGTGTGTCCTTGACAGGTGAGAAAACTAAACCTATGAAACTGGCTGAAGTGACCTCCGTCAATGTCAATCGAACCAAGACTGAGATGGAGGAGTTCAACCGAGTTCTTGGTGGAGGTGTGGTACCAGGAAGTCTTGTCCTTATAGGTGGGGATCCTGGGATTGGGAAATCAACCCTGCTCTTACAAGTCTCAACCCAGCTGTCTCAAGTGGGGACAGTTCTCTATGTCAGTGGGGAGGAGTCTGCTCAGCAAATCAAGCTACGAGCAGAGCGTTTAGGTGATATTGATAGCGAATTTTATCTCTATGCAGAGACCAATATGCAGAGTGTTCGCGCAGAGGTGGAGCGCATCCAACCAGACTTCCTCATCATCGACTCTATCCAGACCATCATGTCTCCTGAGATTTCAGGAGTGCAAGGATCTGTGTCTCAGGTGCGTGAGGTGACTGCAGAACTCATGCAGTTGGCTAAGACTAATAACATTGCCATCTTTATTGTCGGGCATGTGACCAAGGAAGGAACCTTGGCTGGGCCTCGGATGTTGGAGCATATGGTGGATACGGTGCTTTACTTTGAAGGGGAGCGCCACCATACCTTCCGAATCTTGAGAGCAGTCAAAAACCGTTTTGGCTCGACAAATGAAATTGGGATTTTTGAGATGCAATCAGGTGGCTTGGTTGAGGTGCTCAATCCTAGTCAAGTTTTCCTAGAAGAACGTTTAGATGGAGCAACGGGTTCGTCCATCGTGGTGACCATGGAAGGGACGCGTCCGATTTTAGCAGAAGTGCAGGCCTTGGTAACACCAACTATGTTTGGAAATGCCAAGAGGACTACAACAGGCCTTGATTTCAATCGTGCTAGCTTGATTATGGCTGTTTTGGAGAAACGGGCAGGTTTGCTTCTCCAAAATCAGGATGCTTATCTCAAATCTGCTGGTGGTGTCAAATTGGATGAGCCTGCTATTGATTTGGCAGTTGCGGTTGCTATAGCTTCGAGTTATAAGGACAAGCCAACCAATCCTCAGGAATGTTTTGTAGGAGAATTAGGTTTGACTGGAGAAATTCGGCGTGTAAATCGTATCGAGCAACGCATCAATGAAGCTGCTAAACTTGGATTTACAAAAATCTATGTACCTAAGAATTCCTTGACAGGTATTAAGCCACCTAAGGAAATTCAGGTGATTGGAGTGACGACTATCGGAGAAGTCTTGAAAAAAGTATTTTCCTAATAGTCTTACTCAGTTTTAGATTGCTAAACACTTTATAGCCAATATTTATTAAAAACAAGGAGGAATTTCTGATGAAATTTTCTATGGATAGTCAAATGCAATTTCCTTTGGTAGAGTTATCGCTCAACCAAGGAGAAACAGTCTTTATCCAGCGCGGTAGCATGGTTTACCACACACCTAATGTCAGCCTCAATACCCAACTTAATGCGAGTGGTTCTGGTTTGGGGCGTTTTGTCAAAGCTGTAGGACGTTCTATGGTTTCTGGTGAAAGTACCTTCATTACTCAAGCTATTGCAGAGTCTGACAACGGACATCTTGCTTTAGCACCAGATACTCCTGGTCAAGTGATTGCTCTTGAACTAGGTGAAAAGCAGTATCGATTGAATGATGGGGCTTTTCTGGCTCTTGATGGGACGGCTTTTTATACAATGGAGCACCAATCTATTGGGAAAGCACTTTTCGGAGGTCAAGGTGGTCTCTTTGTGATGACTACCCAAGGCCAGGGAACTCTTTTGGCCAATGCTTTTGGCTCTATTAAGAAAATTGAGCTACAAAACCAAGAAATAACTATCGACAATGCCCATGTGGTAGCTTGGAGTCAATCTTTGGACTATCATATCCACTTAGAAAATGGCTTCTGGCAGTCTATTGGTACAGGCGAAGGAGTGGTGAATACCTTCCGAGGTACCGGTGAGGTCTATGTACAAAGTCTCAATCTTCAAAGCTTTGCAGGCTCTCTTAACAAGTATATCCAAAAAGGTTCATAATAATAAAAAAACTAGGGCAGAAACCCAAGCTAGAAGCTGGATGTCTCTGTCCTGGTTTTTTAATAAGGAGGTTGACAGCTGACAAATACTCTTAAAAATGATAAGATAGGAGAAATGTTTGATTATCAAATTTTTAAGGGGGAAATCGTGTCGTATTTTGAACAGTTTATGCAAGCCAACCAGGCTTATGTTGCCCTGCATGGGCAGTTGAATCTGCCAATCAAGCCGAAAACAAGAGTAGCCATTGTGACTTGTATGGACTCACGTCTGCACGTTGCACAAGCTTTGGGGTTAGCACTTGGAGATGCTCACATTTTACGGAATGCGGGCGGTCGAGTGACAGACGATATGATTCGCTCACTCGTGATTTCTCAGCAACAAATGGGAACAAGAGAGATTGTGGTTCTTCATCATACAGACTGTGGTGCTCAGACATTTCAAAACGAAGAGTTTCAAGAACATTTAAAAACTGAATTAGGGGTTGATGTCTCGGGCCAAGATTTTCTCCCTTTTCAAGACGTTGAGGAGAGTGTTCGTGAGGATATGCAGTTACTTCGAGAATGCCCATTGATTCCAGATGATGTGGTTATTTCAGGGGCTGTTTACGATGTGGATACAGGCAGTATGAGAGAGGTATACTAACTTTTCCTTTGTGAATTCCTATCTTCCTATGAGATAGAATGTCTAAGTTGTCACATTTCAGCTTGAATATAAGGAATATAAATGAGCACAAGACAAGGGGATAAATGTCCATTCTTGTCTTATTTTTTATTGAAAAATCAAGAAAAAAGCGCTACAATGGTAGTTGGAAAAATGTTGTGAAAAAACACAAGTGATACATAAATACTGGAGGAAATCATGTCTTTTTCTGATTTAAAGCTGTTTGCCCTTTCTTCAAATAGAGAATTGGCAGAGCGTGTGGCGCAAGAGATTGGGATAGAGTTGGGAAAATCGACTGTACGTCAATTTTCAGATGGAGAAATTCAAGTTAATATCGAAGAATCGATCCGTGGGAAACATGTCTTTATCCTACAATCAACTAGCTCACCTGTAAATGACAATCTGCTAGAAATTTTGATTATGGTAGATGCTTTGAAACGTGCCAGTGCAGAATCTGTCAACGTTGTTATGCCTTACTATGGCTATGCACGTCAGGATAGAAAGGCGAGAGCGCGTGAGCCAATCACTTCAAAACTTGTAGCAAATATGCTAGAAGTGGCTGGAGTGGATCGTTTGTTGACGATTGACTTGCACGCTGCACAGATTCAGGGATTCTTTGATATTCCTGTTGATCACTTGATGGGTGCTCCTTTGATTGCAGACTACTTTGAGCGTCGTGGCATGGTTGGTTCTGACTATGTGGTTGTCAGCCCAGACCATGGTGGGGTGACTCGTGCTCGTAAATTAGCAGAGTTTTTGAAAACTCCAATTGCCATTATCGACAAACGTCGTAGCGTAGACAAGATGAATACCAGTGAAGTGATGAACATCATTGGTAAGGTTGAAGGTAAAACTTGTATCTTGATTGACGATATGATCGATACAGCTGGAACTATTTGCCATGCGGCGGATGCTCTTGCAGAAGCTGGTGCTGTCGAAGTTTACGCAAGCTGTACGCACCCAGTTCTTTCAGGGCCTGCTATGGATAATATCCAAAAATCAGCGATTAAAAAATTAGTTGTTTTGGATACTATCTACCTACCAGAAGAACGTTTGATTGATAAGATTGAGCAAATCTCTATCGCTCATCTCTTGGCAGATGCGATCATCCGTATCCATGAAAAACGTCCTCTATCTCCATTATTTAGTATTGAGAAAAAAATCTAACGAATTCGTTGGATCAGACAAAACTCCTAACAAAGTGATAGACCTTGTTGGGAGTTTTCTTAATTAGATCAGAAAAATGTGAAAATTTCACTAATTGTTCGTTTTTTAGTCCATTTTTTTCCTTAATCTTTCGAGAATATTGCTTGTTTTTTAAGAATATAATAAATTTTACTCGTTTTTTACCAGGAATTTTAAAAATACTTTAAGAAATAGCTTGACAACTTAAATATATGTGATATAATTTGAGTTAATAAGGATTATCCTTATAATTAAAATTAAACTTAAAGAGGAGATAAAACAATGAAAAAAGTTTTATTGTCATCAGTAGTAGCTCTTGCAGTATTCTCAGCAGCAGCTCCAGCTTTTGCAGATATTAACGGTGGAGCTAACACTCCAGGTGCATATGACCAACCAGTAACAGGTGGTGGAGTAGGCGATGCTTACAATTCACAAACTGAATTTGTAACTGCACAACGAGTTAACGAATATATCGCAGCTCACTCAGAAGATATCAATGCTAATAAAGCTGAATTGGATGCAGCTAAAGCAGCATTGGCAACAGCAGAAAATGCACCAGAAAACTTTGCACACAACCGTGATGAGTTGTTGAAACCTTACCGTGATGCAGTAGCAGCAGCTCAATCTAAATATGATGCAGAAGTTGCACGTGTTCGTAATGAAGCTATTCAAAGCCTACAAAAGAAATGGAATACAGCTAAGAAAGAAGAAGGCAACTACTACATCTTGAATGAAACTCCAGAGCAAAAAAATGCTCGCTATTTGAAAGAACATGGTCTATCTGGTCAAGCTACAACTGATCCAGCAGCTGACCAAGATGCAACTAAACCAGAAGATGGTAAACCAGGTGCTGTAGACCAAGCTAAAAAAGCAGACGCAGCTGCTAAAAAAGCAGGCGCAAATGCTAAAGCAGGTCAAAAAGCTCTTCCAAAAACACACGCTGCTAAATAATTTTATTTAAAAAGTAGCCAATCACTGAAACTTGGTTTCAGTGATTTTTTTGGTAAAAAATGAGGGAGGAAAAGATGAGTAGACGTTCTACGACAAAGAAATCACCAATTACTAAAATAATTGCTTCAATCGTTGCAGTAGCTATCGTTGCTTTGGGAGGCTTCTTTATCTATAAGAGCTTTCTAGCTCCAAGTGGAGATAAGCTAAATGATGCAAAGGTTACTCAGGAAGCTCCAAAACAAGCCTATACTGCTAGCGCAGAAGAAAAGGAATATCTCGCAAATAAATTTAAAGGTTTGCTTGCAACCAACTCTGAAACGGTTGGTTATGTATATATTCCTGGTACACAGTTGGATGAACCAGTCGTTCAAACAACGGATAATGCGACTTATTTAGATAAGCGCTTTGATGGCGTTAACGAGCCTTTAATGGGGGCAGTCTTTATGGACGCCGATAACAAGAAGGACTTTAGCGATCGATTGACTTGGTTATTTGGTCACGCTCGTGGTAGTAAAGTGCCTGACCATCGTATGTTTAAAGATGTGAATTACTTCAGTCGCCAAGAATATTTTGATGCACATCCTTATGTAGTCATTGAAACTCCAGAGAGAAAGTATTATTATGAAGCTGTTGCCATGATTATTGTGCCAGAAGAAACAGCTTTTTACCGTACTTCTTTTGATGATGATGCGGATTTTGAGAAACAGCTAAATATTATTTATGATACTGCAGAGGTTAAGAAACCAAATGTTAAGGTATCAGCTAAGGATAAATATCTTGTTCTTTCTACTTGTCGTGAAGAAGATGATACGATTCGTGCCAATCTCTACCTTCGACAAATTCCTGACTCAGAGATGAGTGACTTTGTCAAACAACATGGAGAAAGCCTTCAGTATAAACCAACAAGAGAATAATCTTTAAATAAAATTTTTATGAATCCTCCTCAAATTAAATGAAATAGTTTAATTTTGGGAGGATTTTTTGATTTTTGTTTTTATAGTAATTTTCTGCAAACCCTTTCAAAATATGCTATACTGATGAAAAAGGAGGATTTTTATGACTCAAGAATTTATCAATCCAAGTGATGGCGTGATCCGTCAGTATCTAGCAAGCAGTAAAACTCTAGCAGTAGTGGGCTTGTCTGACCGTGAAGAAACAACGAGCAATCGAGTGACAAAGGAAATGCAGGCTCGTGGCTATAAAATCATTCCAGTAAACCCTAAGGCTGCAGGTGGGGAAATCTTGGGAGAAAAGGCTTATGCTAGTCTAGCTGAGATTCCTTTCCCTGTAGATATCGTCAATGTCTATCGTCGTAGTGAATTTCTGCCTGATGTAGCTCGTGATTTTCTCAAGGCAGATGCTAAGATTTTCTGGGCGCAACTAGGACTTGAAAGTCTAGAAGCGGAAGAAATCTTGCGTGCTGGAGGTTGCGATGATATCGTGATGAATCGTTGCATCAAGAGAGAACATACACGCTTAATTCTTGAACAATAAAAAGGTAGCTTGCGGGCTACCTTTTGTGTTATACTCAATGAAAATTAAAGAGCAAACTAGGAAACTAGCCGCAGGCTGTACTTGAGTACGGCAAGGCGACGTTGACGTGGTTTGAATTTGATTTTCGAAGAGTATTAGAAAATACCGATGAGCGTTTGCATACCGAGACTAGTCAGGATGATGGCAATCCAGCAGAGAGCTCCAAGCAGAATGGATTTACCGCTGGACTTAATCATAGCAATGAGATTGGTTTTGAGGCCGATAGCGCTCATGGCCATGATGATGAGAAATTTGGAGAGTTGCTTGAGAGGAGCAAAGAAGTGACTGCTGACACCGAAGGAAGTAAGGATGGTCGTTAGCAGAGAAGCTAGGATAAAGTAGAGAATGAAAACAGGGAAGATTTTTTTAAGTTTTATCCCTTGGTTGTTTCCTTGTTGACGACTTTGCCAGTAAGAGAGGAAGAGAGTGATAGGGATAATAGCTAGGGTACGGGTCAATTTGACAATGGTGGCAGCTTCGAGAGTATTGGACTGGTAAAGACTATCCCAGGCGCTGGCAGTGGCTGTTACAGAGGAAGTATCATTGACCGCAGTACCTGCAAAGAGAGCAAAACCTTCGTTGGAAAGATGGAGCCAAGAACCTAGAGTTGGGAAGATAAGAGCTGCCAAGACATTGAAGAAAAAGATGACAGAAATGGCTTGTGCGACTTCTTTTTCCTTGGCATGGATGACAGGAGCAGTCGCTGCAATGGCGGAACCTCCACAGATTGAAGACCCAACTCCTATCAAGGTAGCTAGCTTTGTATCTAGGTCAAAAAAGCGCTGGAAGAGATAGGCTATAATCAAAGCAATTGAAATAGTTGAGAGGATGACTGGGAGGGAAGATTTTCCAACTGCGAAAACTTGAGAGATATTGAGTCCAAACCCAAGCAAGATAACTGCATACTGAAGCAATTTCTTGGAGCTGTAAGTCAAACCAGCATCTAGTTGTTTATAGGAAGTGAGAAATGGGTGGAGAATCATGCCAATAAAGATGGCAAAGACAGGTGCCCCGACAACAGGCAAGAAGCCTCCTAAAATCCAAGAAATGATAGATATGATAAGACAGACCAAAAGTCCAGCCCAATTTTTTGATAGAAATGACATAAAAACCTCCGAAAATAAATACTCCTTATTATAATCTTATCTGTCAGAAAAGTAAAGAGAAAGTAAAGTTTAATAATTATTTGACAAGTTTCTCAAATTTATGTGATAATAGCTGTACAAGAACTGTAACGAAGTCTTGGCAAAAACAGAAATACCAGAGCTCCACCTCTGGTATTTCTGTTTGTCTAGTCATATTAAAACTAAACTCAGGTTATATTTTTTGTCGCGCTTGTCTAGCCACTTTCTGACTATCCACTCAGAAATGACATTACCGATCTAGTAATCAATAATGGTGCTAGAATAGTTGTAACGAAGATTAGCAAAACCGTATTTTACAAAGGTATACTCTGTAATATTTAAATCCTTATTAAATCAACGTTTCTAAAGAAAAAGTAGCTGTAAAATATTATATATACAGCGTATTGTTAAACCAAGACGGTACCAAAAATTAAGGTTTCGGAGCTTATAAAATAAAGAAAGATGTCTCAATCAGTTGAGCTTTTTTTATTACCATTTTGTAGCAAAGTGACATAGTCGCTTTTTATGTGGAATAGGTGAGATAAAAAAACAGTGTTTCGTTTTTGGTCGATGAAGTAGAGTAAGACATACTGACCGATAATTTTTCCTCGTGTAGGGTACTTACTATTAATCTTTACACCAATTTTTTCATCGGCGTCAAAACCAGCCTCAGGAAAGACTTCTAAACTTTTTAAGCCATCTAAAATTTTACCCACAGTATTTTTAGCAGACTGAGGTGATAAAAGAACAGTAGTGATGTAATCATGAATACTGTCAATAGCTTGGCTCACTTCATCAGAAATAATTACTTTATAAGCCATAGCTTGCCCTCATACTGTCTAGGGAAGTCCCTTTTCCTGCTTCATATTCTCTTAAGGCTCGTTCGGATTGAGCTTGTAATTCCTCAATCAACTGTTCACGGTGTAAATCTTCTGCAGTCTTGATTGGCAAGTCCTGTTCGAGGACAATCTGCTCTATAAAAAGAGTAATAGCATCCGTCATGGTCATTCCTTTTTCCTTGATAATGGCTCTAGCTTGTTCCATTGCTAACTCATTGATTTTAAAATTATATTGCTTAACAAGTGATGTAGTCATGGTATATCTCCGTTCTATATCGTGTATAGCCAGTATATATTTTTTGAACTTTTTTTGCAAGAAAAAAACTCTTGAATATACTCCAAGAGTGAAACGAATAGGACCAGTGGTGGAGCGGGTTCTTTACAGCCTAAAGCTGAAGGTAGTGCCGAACCTGAAGCTGAATTATCAGTAACATTTAAGCAAACTGTTACCAGTCGCCCGACATCATCTTATCCTTAGTTATAAATTTAGGATAAATAAGAGAGAATATCAACAATAATTCTTATTACAACCAACTGTCCTGTACCTTTGTTTGATTTTCTTGTTTTTGAATAAATTGTCTGACTGTATCTTTCAAATGTTTCTACAATTCAAGAATCTGACTAAATTCATTTAGACTAGCCTGATTATCTTCGTTTACTTTTTTTGTGATCTGATTTATATTGACCCCTATCCGATTTATTTCCTTACGCAACTTCTCAATACTCGTCGAAAATCTCCTAATACGTTGTCATCTTCGGCTTACCTAACTTTAGTTATGCTTTAACCTCGATTCTTAGTTTCATGAGATTTTCATTGAGTATTCTAAAAACATAGTGTTGTAATAAATTTAAATGAACATACATCAGTTGCTTATGCTAGTGTGATTTTGCGGTCAGAGAGCTTTTGTAGTATAATAGACATATGTTCTTTAAGCAAGGAGGGTATCTATGGACTTAACCAAGCGATTTAATAAACAATTAGATAAGATTCAAGTTTCCTTGATTCGTCAGTTTGACCAGGCTATTTCAGAGATTCCTGGGGTTCTACGTCTGACATTGGGAGAGCCTGACTTCACAACTCCAGACCATGTCAAGGAGGCGGCTAAGCGAGCCATTGACCAAAATCAATCCTACTATACAGGGATGAGTGGTTTGTTGACCTTGCGCCAGGCAGCTAGTGATTTTGTAAGAGAAAAATACCAGCTAGACTATAATCCTGAAAATGAAATATTGGTCACAATTGGTGCGACAGAGGCTCTATCAGCTACTTTGACAGCTATTTTAGAAGAGGGTGACAAGGTTCTCTTGCCAGCTCCTGCCTATCCTGGTTATGAACCAATTGTCAATCTAGTTGGCGCAGAGATTGTCGAGATTGATACGACTGAGAACGGTTTTGTCTTAACTCCTGAAATGCTAGAGAAAGCTATTATCGAGCAAGGTGATAAGCTCAAGGCAGTTATTCTCAACTATCCAGCCAATCCTACAGGAATTACCTATAGTCGCGAACAGTTGGAAGCTTTGGCAGACGTTTTACGTAAGTATGAGGTTTTCGTTGTCTGTGATGAGGTCTACTCAGAATTAACTTATACAGGGGAAAATCATGTCTCTTTGGGAACAATGCTGAGAGATCAGGCCATTATCATTAACGGTCTATCCAAATCCCATGCTATGACAGGTTGGCGTTTAGGTTTTATCTTTGCTCCAGCAAACTTCACAGCTCAACTCATCAAGAGTCATCAGTACTTGGTCACTGCCGCAAACACCATGGCGCAACATGCTGCGGTGGAAGCTTTGACGGCTGGTAAGAACGATGCAGAGCCGATGAAGAAGGAGTATATCCAACGTCGGGACTACATTATCGAGAAGATGACTGACCTTGGTTTTGAGATTATCAAACCAGATGGTGCTTTTTATATCTTTGCTAAGATTCCAACAGGCTACAATCAAGATTCCTTTGCTTTTCTGAAGGATTTTGCTCAGAAGAAGGCTGTTGCCTTTATCCCTGGTGCAGCTTTTGGTCAATATGGAGAAGGTTATGTGCGCTTGTCTTATGCGGCTAGTATGGAAACCATCAGAGAGGCTATGAAACGTCTTGAGGAGTACATGAGAGAAGCATGATTCAGTCTATTACGAGTCAGGGGTTGGTGCTCTACAATCGTAATTTTCGTGAGGATGACAAGCTAGTCAAGATTTTTACAGAGCAGGTCGGTAAGCGCATGTTTTTTGTCAAACATGCCGGTCAATCCAAACTGGCTCCAGTTATTCAACCTTTGGTGCTGGCTCGTTTTCTTTTGCGAATCAATGATGATGGGCTTAGTTATATTGAAGACTACCATGAGGTGATGACCTTTCCAAAAATCAATAGTGATCTCTTTGTCATGGCCTATGCGACCTATGTGGCAGCTCTGGCAGATGCTAGTTTGCAGGACAATCAACAGGATGCTCCCTTGTTTGCTTTTCTACAAAAGACTTTAGAGTTGATGGAAGAGGGCCTGGATTATCAAGTTTTGACCAATATTTTTGAAATTCAGATTTTGACACGTTTTGGGATCAGTCTTAACTTTAATGAGTGTGTTTTTTGCCATCGGGTGGGTCAGGCCTTTGATTTTTCTTTCAAATATGGCGCTTGCTTATGTCCTGAGCATTATCATGAGGATGAGAAACGTTGTCATCTGAATCCAAACATTCCCTATCTGCTCAATCAATTTCAAGCTATTAACTTTGAGACTTTAGAGACTATTTCGCTCAAGTCTGAAATCAAGCAAGAATTGCGTCAGTTCATGGATCAAATTTATGAAGAGTACGTCGGAATTCACCTAAAATCAAAGAAATTTATTGATTCCCTAGCTGATTGGGGACAATTACTAAAAGAGGAAGACAAATGAAAAAAATCGCAGTAGATGCAATGGGTGGCGATTACGCACCTCAAGCCATCGTTGAGGGTGTTAATCAAGCCCTTGCTGACTTTTTAGATATTGAGATTCAACTTTACGGAGACGAAAGCAAAATCAAGCAATATCTAACAGCTACAGAACGCGTCAGCATTATCCATACAGATGAAAAAATTGATTCGGATGATGAACCGACAAAAGCCATTCGTAAGAAGAAAAATGCCAGTATGGTATTGGCTGCTAAGGCTGTCAAAGATGGTGAGGCTGATGCCGTGCTCTCTGCAGGAAATACAGGTGCTTTGCTTGCGGCAGGATTTTTCATCGTAGGTCGCATCAAGAATATCGATCGTCCAGGGCTTATGTCAACCTTACCAACAGTTGATGGGAAAGGTTTTGATATGCTGGACCTCGGTGCCAATGCAGAAAACACAGCCCATCACTTACATCAATACGCCATCTTAGGTTCTTTCTATGCTAAAAATGTTCGTGGAATTGCAAAACCACGAGTTGGTTTGCTTAATAACGGGACAGAGAGCAGTAAGGGAGATCCACTCCGCAAGGAAACTTATGACTTGCTAGCAGCTGATGAGAGTTTGAATTTTATTGGTAATGTGGAAGCGCGTGACTTGATGGAGGGTGTTGCAGATGTTGTCGTGGCAGACGGTTTCACGGGAAACGCTGTGCTAAAATCCATCGAAGGAACAGCCATGGGGATCATGGGCTTGCTTAAAAATGCTATTACAGGTGGCGGTTTGCGAGCTAAATTAGGTGCTCTTCTTCTTAAGGATAGTCTTAGAGGTTTGAAAAAGCAACTCAACTATTCAGATGTTGGGGGTGCAGTCTTGTTTGGTGTTAAGGCGCCGGTTGTTAAGACTCATGGCTCAAGTGATGCCAAGGCTGTATACAGTACGATTCGTCAGATTCGTACTATGCTAGAAACAGACGTAGTTGCTCAAACTGCGCGTGAATTTTCAGGAGAATAATATATATGACAGATAAAGAAATTTTTGACCGTGTCGTGACCATTATCCAAGAACGTCAAGGGGAAGACTTCGTAGTAACAGAAGCCTTGAGTTTGAAGGATGATTTAGATGCTGATTCGGTAGATTTGATGGAATTCGTACTAACCATTGAGGATGAATTTGGAATCGAAATTAGTGATGAAGAAATCGATCACCTCCAAAGTGTGGCAGATGTATTACAAGCCATTAAAGATAAAATCTAACATAAAGCAACATGCAAGTCATGTTGTTTTTTTATTTCTCGAAAAAAGATAAGATTTTGAAGTTTTATAGTCGAGTTTACGAATAAAGAGGTGAGAAGAAAAAGGAGGATTACTGATGTATGTGACAGGTCTTTATCCATGGTTGATCAAGTGGTTTTTAAAATAAATTTGACTTAGCTGTTTATTTTAAAATTATTTTATCGAATAGATAAGTAAGAAGAAAAGGAAAGGAGTCTGATCAATGTATTTACCAATTTTACTTCCATGGTTTATCAAATTGTATTTTAAATAAATTAAGTTTATTTACTCATTTTAAAATGATTTCTCGAATAGATAAGTGAGAAGAAGAGGAAGGAGATTAGAAATGATTATTTCAGTTATTTATCCAATTTGGCTTTTAAAATGGTTTAAAAGTTAGAAATCACAAATATAAAAATAAAGGAGAAAACAAATGACAAACTTTGACAAAATGGAACAGAACTTTGTAGCTCTTACAGAAGAAGAACTAATGGAAGTGGATGGGGGAGCAGTTTCCGCTGTAGTTGTAGGAGGTCTCTTACTAATTGGTGGTATTGCTTGGGGCTATTTTATGTAATAATAAGGAGAGAAAAAATGAATTTAAATAAATGGACAGAATTGACAGAAGAAGAATTGATGAATACAGAAGGTGGATCAATTACCATAGCCATGGTTGGTGCAGGAGTAGCAATTTTCCTTGGTGGTCGATTAATTGGTCAAGATTTAAAACGTAAATTTGGATAAAAGTGGACTTGTATGAAAAATCTAAAAAATGTAATGGGAGCAATTTTAATTATTTTTGGAATATTTTGCGTATTGGGGGATTTAAATGTAATCACCTTTAATGTTGAAAAATATTTCCAAACAGAATTATTTGTTCCGATGCTAATTTTGATGATGAGTTATTTGGATTCAGGTAAAGACAGGGTTTAAAGAGAACTATTATTAGTGTGTGGCAAATGCTATTGAATAATCATATTTTAGTTACTATCAATGACATAAGAACTAAAAAAGAATGGAGAAATCAATGAATTTTTCAAACGAATTTGCGGCTATTATTATATCGACTTCAGGAATAGTAGGACTTTTGTCTGGAGTAGCTATTGGATTAGCTAGTATTATTTAAAAAGGAGTATATGAAAGATGAAGAAACTATCTGAAAAATTTGAAATCATGACAGATGCAGATTTGTCTGTTACTGAAGGAGGCATCGTTGTTACTACTTCTACAGCAGTAGCCTGGGGTGTTTTAGGAGTCGTTACCTATATGTATGGGCGTCATCTGGGAAGTAGGCGTTAATTTAAAAATTTGTGGCAAATCGTAAAAGGAAATCAATTATGAATCGCAACACTGATCTCAATACATTGTTACCTAAACTAGCCACTATAGTTCCTTTAGTAGCAATAGGTCTCAATCTCGTGCTCCATGTAATTCGTACAGGTTCTTTATTATACTTTGATTGGAAATGGTATTTAGTTGGATTGATTGCTTCAGGCTATTTTGGGATTTTTTGCAAGGATTTGTCAAAAAATAATCAAAACTATAAATGATGAATCTGAATGAAAAGGATTTTGTGTATGTAAATGGCGGAATTTTTCTGCCTTTCTTATCAGGTAAACAGGAGTCTGCTATGAAAACATTTTTATTAGGATTTGCTGAAGGTTATTTTATCGTGTCAGTCATTATCTATATCGCAACGTATTTGATTTTGAAAAAACCGATCAATACCTTGTTTTATCCAGAAAACTATCCAATTCTGTTTGGTCTGTTTTATGTAGGGTACAAGTATCAAATAAGAGGAAGTAAGATTGAAAATTGATGGACCATCATATTGGAGTTTGAGATGAGAGTCGTTCAAGTGTTACAAAAAGCTTGGCTAGAGTTTACTGTATGCTGCAGTTCGATGGTTTATATCATTGTTAGAATAGTCGCTGATGTAAACAAAATAAATCTACCTACATGGTTTGAATATTTTGATATACCTACGATTTCACTATTTGGGATGGCATTTATTTTACTTTATAGAAGTGAAGAAAAATGTGATAAAGGTTGATAAAATGAATTTGAACTTTGTGACTCCAGTATTAGGGCAATCTTGGGGAATGTTGGGGTATTAAGCTGATGAACTGTAGTTTAATTTTAGTTAGAAAGATATTCGTATGTTTAAAAAAGAAGTGATATTATTAGGGCTGCTTCTACTAGTACGTATTGTACTTTCTATCATGCAAGTTTTAATAGACTATAAACTATTGCTAGGAAAGTATAGTGTAAATTTCATGGAAATTTCAGATTTATTCTCTTATCCCCTACTTTTTTTAATCATTTACATAGCGGTAAAATATCATGCTATCCAGAAAATAAGAGGTAAAGAAGATAATCAGGATGGAAATGAATAAGACTTTAAAAATCTTTCTAACATTCCTTTTCTTGTTTCTGATGAATCTTTTGCTTTTTAAAGTACTTGCTAGTCTAGGCTTTAAGGTGTCAATGAGTGAAAAAAGCTATCTTGTACCACCCTTGTTTTCAGTTATAGTTTTGTATATGATTGTCAAAAAATTGAAAAAGGTAAGAAATATTAATCATTATATTTTCTAGGTAGGACGTTTGTTCTACCTATTTTTATTTAGGAAAAAGTGCTGTTCAGGTGCAGTTATTGTTTTTTTAGAAATAATTTTCTTTTTGCTTCTTTGTTTAGATAAAATAATCTTACAAAGTTTTCTTTGGAGATTGTTAGGAAAAGGAGTAGAATATGAAATTTAGTAAACGGCATTATCGTCCTCAGGTAGACCAGATGGACTGCGGTGTGGCTTCATTAGCCATGGTCTTTGGTTATTATGGTAGTTATTATTCTCTGGCTCACTTGCGAGAGTTGGCCAAGACGACCATGGATGGGACTACGGCTTTAGGCTTAGTCAAGGTTGCAGAGGAAATTGGTTTTGAGACGCGAGCAATAAAGGCGGACATGACCTTGTTTGATTTGCCGGATGTAACCTTTCCTTTTGTGGCTCATGTGCTTAAGGAAGGGAAATTGCTCCATTATTATGTGGTGACTGGGCAGGACAAGAACAACATTCATATCGCTGATCCAGATCCTAGTGTTAAGCTGACCAAGATTTCTCGTGAACGCTTTGCCAAGGAGTGGACAGGAATCACTATTTTTATGGCACCATCTCCGACTTATAAGCCTCATAAGGAACAAAAAAATGGTCTGCTCTCTTTTATCCCTATATTAGTGAAACAGCAAGGTTTGATTGTTAATATCGTTTTGGCGACCTTCTTAGTGACCTTGATTAACATTGTGGGTTCTTATTATCTGCAGTCTATCATTGATACTTATGTACCAGATCAGATGCGTTCAACCTTGGGCATTATCTCAATAGGGCTAGTCATCGTTTATGTTCTTCAGCAAATCTTATCTTATGCCCAGGAATATCTTTTACTTGTTTTGGGGCAACGCTTGTCGATTGATGTGATTTTGTCTTATATCAAGCACGTGTTTCATTTGCCCATGTCCTTTTTTGCGACACGACGGACAGGGGAAATCGTGTCTCGTTTCACGGATGCAAATAGTATCATTGATGCGCTGGCTTCGACTATTCTGTCAATTTTTTTGGATGTATCTACTGTCTTGATTATTTCAGTAGTTCTATTTTCGCAGAATAGCAATCTTTTTTTCATGAGTTTACTAGCTCTTCCTATCTACACAGTGATTATCTTTGCTTTTATGAAGCCATTTGAAAAGATGAATCGGGATACCATGGAAGCTAATGCGGTTCTGTCTTCTTCTATCATTGAGGATATCAATGGCATTGAGACGATAAAATCCTTGACTAGTGAAAGCTCCCGTTATCAAAAGATTGACAAGGAATTTGTGGATTATCTGAAAAAATCTTTTGCCTATAGTCGGGCAGAAAGTCAGCAAAAGGCTCTGAAAAAGCTTGCCCAGCTCTTGCTCAATGTTGGAATTCTCTGGATGGGGGCTCTCCTAGTCATGGATAATAGGATGAGTTTGGGCCAGTTGATCACCTATAATACCTTGCTTGTTTATTTTACAAATCCTTTGGAGAATATCATCAATCTGCAAACCAAGCTTCAGACAGCGCAGGTTGCCAATAACCGTCTCAATGAAGTTTATCTGGTTGCATCTGAGTTTGAGGAAAAGAAAACAGTCTCAGATTTGAGCTTGCTAGAAGGAGATATGACTTTCAAGCAGGTTCACTACAAATATGGTTATGGTCGAGATGTCTTGTTGGACATCAATCTGACTATTCCACAAGGCTCTAAAGTGGCTTTTGTGGGAATTTCAGGATCGGGTAAGACGACCTTGGCTAAGATGATGGTTAATTTTTACGATCCAAGTCAGGGGGAGATTAGTCTGGGTGGCGTCAATCTCAATCAGATTGATAAAAAGGCTCTGCGCCAGTATATCAACTACCTGCCTCAGCAGCCCTATGTTTTCAATGGGACGATTTTGGAGAATCTTCTCCTTGGAGCTAAGGAGGGGACGACCCAGGAGGATATCTTGAGAGCAGTGGAGTTGGCAGAGATTCGGGAGGATATTGAGCGCATGCCACTGAATTACCAGACAGAATTGACTTCGGATGGAGCAGGGATTTCAGGTGGGCAACGTCAGAGAATCGCTCTGGCGCGTGCTCTCTTGACCGATGCGCCTGCCTTGATCTTGGATGAGGCGACCAGCAGTCTGGATATTTTGACCGAGAAGCGAATTGTCGATAATCTGATGGCTTTGGATAAGACCTTGATCTTCATCGCCCACCGCTTAACCATTGCTGAGCGGACAGAGAAGGTTGTCGTTTTGGATCAGGGAAAGATTGTCGAAGAGGGTACACATATGGAATTACTGGCTCAGGGTGGTTTCTATGCCCACTTGGTGAATAGTTAGAGAGGAGAAAAGATGCAATCAGAATTTTTAGAAAGTGCTGAGTTTTACAATCGTCGTTACCATAATTTTTCTAGTTATGTGATTTTTCCAAGTTTTATCTTGTTTTTGTTCCTGATCGTTTTTTCAATCTTTGCACAAAAGGAGATAAGCTTGACAGCTGGAGCTACGGTAGAACCTGCTCGTATCATTGCCACCATTCAGTCTAGTAGTAATAGTAAGATTGTGGCGAATCATTTGGCTGAAAATAAGTTTGTCAAGCAAGGGGATCTTCTCGTTCAATACCAAGAGGGAGCAGAAGCAGTTCAGGCAGAAAATTATGCTAGTCAGTTGGAAATGCTCAAGGATCAGAAGGTTCAACTGGAGTATTTAAAAGCAAGCCTTCAAGCAGGAAGTGATCAATTTCCTGAAGCAGATAAATTTGGCTATCAGCATAGTTTTTTAGATTATCTAAATCAAGCTGCTAGTCTGCGAAGTCAGGTTGAGCAACAAAATGCTAGTATATCATCTCAAAATGCAGCAGCTAGTGGTAGTCAGGCAGAGTTAGGCAATCTCATCGGTGAAACCCAGTCCAAAATTAAAGAATATCAGCAAGCCAAGTCTGCTATTCAGGGTGATGGACACTTAGAGAGTGATCATCCAGCTTATTCTATTTATCAGTCGACAAAGGAGCAAGGATCGGAAACCAAACAGCAGGCCTTATCTCAGCTAGATGCTCAAATCACTCAGTTGGAGTCAACTCTTGCAGGTTATCGAGTACAGTATGCAGGTTCAGGAGCCCAGCAAGCTTATGCATCTGGCTTGGGAAGTCAGTTGGAGTCATTAAAATCTCAGCAACTAGCCAAGGTAGGCCAGGAATTAACGCTCTTGGATCAGAAAATTCTTGAAGCGGAGTCAGGGAAAAAGATTCAAGGAAATCTTTTAGACAAGGGGAAAATTACAGCAACAGAAGATGGTGTTCTACATTTGAATCCTGAGCATAGTCGATCTACCATCATTCCAGAAGGAACTATCCTCGCTCACCTTTTTCCGCAGTTGGCTATAGAGAGAAAAGCAAAACTAACAGCTTATATCAGTTCTAAGGAAGTGGCTGGTCTCAAGCATGGAAATGAGGTACGATTTACAACGGTAACGGATGCCAATAAGCAGCTAGTATTGACCTCCAAGATTACGAATATCGATACCAGTGCGACTCAGACAGAAAAGGGCAATTTCTTTAAATTAGAGGCAGAGACGGATTTGAATGCTGAACAAGCAGAAAAACTTCGTTATGGACTTGAAGGTCGTTTGACTATGATTACAGGTAGGAAGAGTTTTTTACGCTACTATCTTGATCGTTTTTTGAAACAAGAATAAAGTTCTCATTTTAACTCAAATCAATCTTAGAAAATCGCAAATGAAAAATCATTTGCGATTTTTCTGTACTTTTTCAGATATGATATCAAATATAGTTCGTGAAATATTTGATTTTTAGTGTCTGTTGTGTTAGAATGATGTAAAGTAATACGAAAGGCGAACAAGAAAATGTCCAGTAAACTTATTTATACGGGAAAAGCTAAAGATATCTATATTACAGAAGACGAAAATGTGATTAAGTCGGTCTACAAGGACCAGGCAACCATGCTGAATGGAGCTCGCAAAGAGACCATTGAGGGTAAAGGTGTGCTGAATAATCAGATTTCGTCTCTTATTTTTGAAAAATTGAATGCTGCTGGTGTGGCGACACACTTTATCGAACGTATTTCTGACACAGAACAACTCAACAAGAAAGTGACAATCATTCCTTTGGAGGTTGTTCTTCGTAACGTGACTGCAGGTTCTTTCTCAAAACGTTTTGGCGTTGAAGAAGGTTTGGATTTGGAAACTCCAATCGTTGAATTTTACTACAAGAACGATGATTTGGATGATCCATTCATCAATGATGAGCATGTGAAGTTCTTGGATATTGCCAATGATGAGCAAATTGCTTATATCAAGGAAGAAACACGTCATATCAATGAATTGTTGAAAGATTGGTTTGCACAAATTGGTCTGCGTTTGATTGACTTTAAATTGGAATTTGGTTTTGATAAGGACGGTAAGATTATCTTGGCAGATGAATTTTCACCAGACAACTGCCGTCTTTGGGATGCGGAAGGGCACCATATGGATAAGGATGTTTTCCGTAGAGATTTAGGCAGTTTAACGGATGTATATAAGGTTGTATTAGAGAAATTGCAGGGCTTGAAGTAACTTGTTTGAAAGGTAAAACCTTCGTCTTCGATAACCTATTTGAATAGAAATAAAGGAAATAAAATGGATAAACGTATTTTCGTTGAGAAAAAAGCTGATTTTCGTGTGAAATCGGACTCTTTAGTAAAAGAATTGCAGCATAATCTTCAGTTGAAAACGTTGAATGATCTTCGAATCGTTCAGGTTTACGATGTCTTTAATTTAGCAGAGGATTTGTTTGCGCGTGCAGAAAAACACATCTTCTCTGAGCAAGTGACCGATACTGTTTTGGATGAGGCTGCGGTTAAGGCTGATCTTGAGAAGTATGCTTTCTTTGCTATCGAAAGTTTGCCAGGTCAATTTGACCAACGTGCAGCATCCTCACAAGAAGCTTTGCTGTTGCTTGGTAGTTCAAATGATGTAACAGTGAACACAGCGCAACTTTACTTGGTTAACAAGGATATTGATGCGAATGAGTTGGAAGCTGTCAAAAACTACCTCTTGAACCCAGTGGATTCTCGTTTCAAAGATATTACTGTTGGCATTGCGAAACAGGATTTCTCTGAGTCTGACAAGACCATTCCAAGCTTGGATTTCTTTGAAACTTATACGGCAGAAGATTTTGCTAAGTATAAGGCTGAGCAAGGCTTGGCAATGGAAGTGGATGACCTTCTCTTCATCCAAGATTACTTCAAGTCTATTGGACGTGTACCAACTGAGACTGAGCTTAAGGTTTTGGATACTTACTGGTCTGACCACTGCCGTCACACCACTTTCGAGACTGAGTTGAAAAACATCGACTTCTCAGCTTCTAAATTTGAAAAACAATTGCAAGCGACTTATGACAAGTATATTGCCATGCGTGATGAGTTGGGACGCACAGAAAAACCTCAAACCTTGATGGATATGGCGACTATTTTTGGTCGCTATGAGCGTGCCAATGGTCGTTTGGACGACATGGAAGTGTCTGATGAAATCAATGCCTGCTCTGTTGAAATTGAAGTGGATGTTAATGGTGTCAAAGAACCATGGCTCCTCATGTTCAAAAACGAAACTCATAACCACCCAACTGAAATTGAACCATTTGGTGGGGCAGCTACTTGTATCGGTGGTGCCATTCGTGACCCATTGTCAGGACGTTCATACGTTTATCAAGCCATGCGTATCTCAGGTGCTGGTGATATCACAGCTCCAATTTCAGAAACTCGCGCTGGTAAATTGCCACAACAGGTGATTTCTAAAACAGCGGCTCACGGTTATTCTTCATACGGTAACCAAATTGGTCTTGCAACAACTTATGTTCGTGAATACTTCCACCCAGGTTTCGTCGCTAAGCGTATGGAGCTAGGTGCAGTTGTCGGTGCGGCTCCTAAGGAAAATGTTGTCCGTGAAAAACCTGAAGCAGGTGATGTGATTATCTTGCTTGGTGGTAAGACTGGACGTGACGGTGTCGGTGGTGCGACAGGTTCTTCTAAAGTTCAAACGGTTGAATCTGTTGAAACAGCTGGTGCTGAAGTTCAAAAAGGGAATGCCATCGAAGAACGTAAGATTCAACGTCTTTTCCGTAATGGAGAAGTGACACGTCTAATCAAGAAATCAAATGACTTTGGTGCTGGTGGTGTCTGTGTGGCTATCGGTGAATTGGCAGATGGTCTTGAAATTGATCTAGACAAAGTGCCATTGAAATACCAAGGTTTGAACGGCACAGAAATTGCCATCTCTGAATCTCAAGAACGGATGGCTGTAGTGGTTCGTCCAGAAGATGTAAATGCCTTCATTGCTGCATGTAACAAAGAAAATATTGTTGCTGTTGTCGTTGCGACGGTGACTGAGAAACCAAACCTTGTCATGCACTGGAATGGTGAAACCATTGTTGATTTGGAACGTCGTTTCCTTGATACAAACGGTGTACGTGTGGTTGTAGATGCTAAGGTGGTTGACAAGGATGTCAAGCTTCCAGAAGAACGTCAAACATCTGCTGAAACCCTTGAAGCTGATACTTTTGAAGTCTTGGCTGACCTTAACCATGCCAGTCAAAAAGGTTTACAAACCATCTTTGATAGCTCAGTTGGTCGTTCAACAGTTAATCATCCACTCGGTGGTCGCTACCAAATCACACCAACGGAAGCTTCTGTACAGAAATTGCCAGTTCAACATGGTGTGACAACAACTGCTTCTGTCATGGCGCAAGGATTCAACCCTTATGTAGCAGAATGGTCTCCATACCATGGTGCGGCTTATGCGGTCATCGAAGCAACTGCTCGTTTGGTTGCTGCTGGTGCAAAATGGTCTAAGGCTCGTTTCTCTTATCAAGAATACTTCGAGCGAATGGATAAACAAGCAGAGCGTTTTGGTCAACCAGTGGCTGCTCTCCTTGGATCCATTGAAGCTCAGATTCAACTTGGTTTGCCATCTATCGGTGGTAAAGACTCTATGTCTGGTACCTTTGAAGAATTGACAGTACCACCAACCTTGGTTGCTTTTGGTGTGACAACAGCAGATAGCCGTAAGGTCCTATCTCCAGAATTTAAGGCTGTTGGTGAAAATATTTACTATATTCCAGGTCAATCTTTGGCACAAGAAATTGATTTTGATCTTATCAAGTCTAACTTTGCTCAATTTGAAGCAATTCAAGCTGACCATAAAGTCACATCTGCATCAGCTGTCAAATATGGTGGTGTGGTTGAAGCTCTTGCCCTTGCAACATTTGGTAACCATATTGGTGCAAACGTCGAATTAGCAGACCTTGACACTAGCTTGACAGCTCAATTGGGTGGATTCGTCTTCACATCGCCTGAAGACATTGCAGGTGTTGCCAAGATTGGACGAACAGTAGCTGACTTTACACTTTCTGTCAATGATGTAACGCTTGATGGACACAAGCTTGACAGTGCCTTCCAAGGTAAATTGGAAGAGGTTTACCCAACGGAATTTGCACAAGCAACTGAGTTGGAAGAAGTACCTGCTGTGGCATCTGATGCTGTGATCAAAGCTAAAGAAACAGTTGAGACTCCAGTGGTTTACATACCAGTATTCCCAGGTACGAACTCTGAGTACGATTCAGCTAAGGCCTTTGAAAAAGAAGGTGCAAAAGTCAATTTGGTACCATTTGTAACACTGAATGAAGAAGCGATTGTCAAGTCTGTTGACACTATGGTTGACAATATCGAAAAAGCTAACATTATCTTCTTTGCAGGTGGCTTCTCAGCAGCCGATGAACCAGACGGATCTGCTAAATTTATCGTTAACATCTTGCTCAATGAAAAAGTACGTGTAGCCATTGATAGTTTCATCGAACGTGGTGGTTTAATCATTGGTATCTGTAACGGATTCCAAGCCCTTGTTAAATCAGGTCTTCTTCCATATGGTAACTTTGAAGATGCAAGCAGTACGAGTCCAACCCTCTTCTACAATGATGCCAACCAGCACGTGGCGAAGATGGTTGAAACACGTATTGCCAATACCAACTCACCATGGCTTGCCGGAGTTGAGGTTGGTGATATCCATGCCATCCCAGTATCACATGGTGAAGGTAAATTTGTCGTGACAGCTGAAGAATTTGCAGAGCTTCGTGACAATGGTCAAATCTTTACCCAATATGTTGACTTCGAAGGTAAACCAAGCATGGATTCAAAATACAATCCAAATGGTTCTGTCAATGCGATCGAAGGTATCACAAGCAAGAACGGTCAAATTATTGGTAAGATGGGGCATTCAGAACGTTTCGAAGACGGTCTCTTCCAAAATATTCCAGGAAATAAAGATCAACATCTCTTTGCATCAGCGGTTAAATACTTTACTGGGAAATAAGCTTTGCAGTTTTTTTAATAGATAACCATCAGTGAATGTAAAATCAAGTAGATGTAACTTGCGATAATTGCAAATGATTTGTTGTTGCGAGTGAAACGAGCTTCTACCGTATCATTCCGCTGTAGTATCGCTAAGGAATGATACAGAAATAAAAATTAGGTATATAAAATGACATACGAAGTAAAATCTCTTAATGAAGAATGTGGTGTTTTTGGTATCTGGGGCCACCCAGATGCTGCCAAAATGACCTATTTTGGACTTCATAGTCTTCAGCACCGTGGTCAGGAGGGGGCAGGAATCCTCTCCAATGACCAAGGGAAATTGAAGCGTCATCGTGATATGGGACTTTTATCAGAAGTCTTCAAAAATCCTGCTAATTTAGATAAATTGACAGGAACCGGAGCGATTGGACATGTGCGTTATGCGACTGCGGGAGAAGCTTCTGTAGATAATATCCAACCTTTCCTCTTCCGCTTTCACGATATGCAGTTTGGTTTGGCTCATAACGGGAATTTGACCAATGCAGAATCGCTCAAGCAAGAATTAGAACAAAGAGGGGCAATCTTCAGTTCAACCTCTGATTCAGAAATCTTGGCTCACTTGATTCGCCGTAGCCACAATCCAAATCTGATGGGTAAAATCAAGGAAGCGCTCAGTCTGGTTAAAGGTGGTTTCGCTTATCTCTTGATGTTTGAAGATAAGTTAATAGCAGCCCTTGATCCAAACGGCTTCCGTCCTCTGTCAATCGGGAAAATGGCCAATGGAGCAGTAGTGGTTTCATCTGAGACCTGTGCCTTTGAAGTAATCGGTGCTGAGTGGATTCGCGATGTGAAACCAGGCGAGATTGTCATCATTGATGATAATGGCATCCAGTATGACAGCTATACAAACGATACTCAGTTGGCGATCTGTTCCATGGAGTATATCTACTTTGCCCGTCCTGACTCCAATATCCATGGTGTCAATGTCCATACGGCTCGTAAGCGAATGGGAGCTCAATTAGCACGTGAGTTCAAGCATGAAGCTGACATTGTGGTCGGTGTGCCAAACTCCTCACTCAGTGCAGCTATGGGCTTTGCGGAAGAGTCTGGGCTACCAAATGAAATGGGTCTTATCAAGAACCAATATACACAACGGACCTTTATCCAGCCGACTCAAGAATTGCGCGAGCAAGGAGTTCGAATGAAGCTGTCTGCCGTTTCTGGTGTCGTGAAAGGCAAACGTGTGGTCATGATTGATGACTCGATTGTACGTGGAACAACATCTCGTCGTATTGTCCAACTCTTGAAAGAAGCGGGGGCATCAGAAGTGCACGTTGCCATTGGTAGTCCTGCTCTTGCCTATCCGTGTTTCTACGGGATTGATATCCAGACACGTCAGGAGTTGATTGCGGCTAATCATACCGTCGAGGAAACTTGCCAAATCATTGGTGCGGATAGTCTGACTTATCTTTCTATTGATGGCTTGATTGACTCTATTGGGATTGAAACAGATGCACCAAATGGCGGTCTCTGTGTGGCTTACTTTGATGGGAACTATCCAACTCCTCTCTATGATTATGAAGAAGAATATCGTAGAAGTTTAGGAGAAAAAACAAGTTTTTACGAATAAAAAATCCCATTGAAGGAAAGGAAAAGGAAAAAACAAATGACAAATAAAAATGCTTATGCCCAATCGGGTGTAGATGTTGAAGCGGGTTATGAAGTTGTTGAACGCATCAAAAAACACGTGGCACGTACAGAGCGTGCGGGTGTCATGGGAGCTCTTGGTGGTTTCGGTGGGATGTTTGACCTTTCAAAAACAGGTGTCAAAGAGCCAGTTTTGATCTCAGGTACAGATGGTGTTGGTACTAAGTTAATGCTGGCTATCAAGTATGACAAACACGATACCATCGGACAAGACTGTGTAGCTATGTGTGTCAATGATATCATCGCTGCAGGTGCAGAGCCTCTCTACTTCTTGGACTACATCGCAACTGGGAAAAATGAACCAGCTAAACTAGAACAAGTCGTTGCTGGTGTGGCTGAAGGTTGTGTGCAAGCTGGTGCAGCCCTCATCGGTGGGGAAACAGCTGAAATGCCTGGTATGTATGGTGAAGACGACTATGACTTGGCTGGTTTTGCAGTCGGTGTTGCAGAAAAATCTCAAATCATCGACGGTTCAAAAGTAGCTGAAGGGGATGTGATTCTTGGGCTTGCTTCAAGCGGTATCCACTCAAATGGTTACTCACTTGTTCGTCGTGTCTTTGCTGATTACACAGGTGAAGAAGTCCTCCCAGAATTGGAAGGGAAGAAACTTAAAGACGTTCTTTTGGAGCCAACTCGTATCTATGTCAAAGCAGCTTTGCCACTCATCAAAGAAGAATTGGTCAACGGAATCGCTCACATCACAGGTGGTGGTTTCATCGAAAATGTGCCACGTATGTTCGCAGATGACTTGGCTGCTGAAATTGACGAAAGCAAAGTCCCAGTTCTTCCAATTTTCAAAGCTCTTGAAAAATATGGCCAAATCAAACATGAAGAAATGTTTGAAATCTTCAACATGGGTATTGGTCTCATGCTTGCGGTAAAACCAGAAAATGTTGAACGTGTCAAAGAACTTCTTGACGAACCAGTTTATGAAATCGGTCGTATTGTGAAGAAGACAGATGCAAGTGTGGTGATTAAATAATGACTAAAAGGATTGCTGTTTTTGCCTCTGGTAACGGCTCAAACTTTCAGGTGATTGCGGAACAATTTCCAGTAGAATTTGTCTTTTCAGATCACCGGGATGCCTATGTCTTAGAACGTGCCGAAAAGCTAGGGGTTTTATCTTATGCCTTCGAACTCAAAGAGTTTGAGAACAAGGCGGACTACGAAGGAGCCATTGTTGAGCTCTTGGATGAACACCAGATTGACTTGGTTTGTCTCGCAGGCTATATGAAAATCGTCGGCCCCACCTTGCTAGCAGCTTATGAAGGCCGTATCATCAATATTCATCCGGCTTATCTCCCTGAATTCCCAGGAGCTCATGGTATTGAGGATGCTTGGAATGCGGGTGTGGACCAGTCTGGCGTGACTATTCATTGGGTGGACTCTGGTGTTGATACCGGTAAGGTCATCAAACAGGTCCGTGTGCCACGCCTTGAAGGGGATACCCTTGATACTTTCGAAACTCGCATCCACGAAACAGAGTACAAACTTTATCCAGAAGTCTTGGATAGTTTGAAATTAAGGAGAAAGTAAATTTTGAATAATAAAGCTATTAAGACTTTACTAGATAAAGTTAAAGAATTTGAAGATTTTTTTAATGAGTATGAAAAACAATTTTACCCTAAAGTAATAAAAATTAGAAATTTATTTCTAATTAGCTTAATTGTATTTATTATTTTAATGTTGACAAGTTGTGTACTTTGGTTCTGGAATTTTGGTGATTTGTGTGTTAAAATAGTTTCTCTTATTTTTACTGTACTTTCTTTTGGGGGCTTTATTTATCTCAGTCGAAAATTTGATAAAATTTCAGATGGAAAACCTAATAAATTTGAAGAGCTATGTAGAGAAATAAAGTATGAATTGATTCTTGTGTATGGGGAAAAAGCTAGTTATGCTGTGAAGTTGTTAATAGCTGATTTGACAGATAAACAGGATAATAAAATTAAGAAGTATGAAAGTTTAGTAAAGTCAGTAGGCATAGTTGGTATAATTTTGGTAACGGCTTTTATCACTTTGGCTTTAAATAAATTATTTGTTGCAGATGAGACAGCTATTCCTGTTGAAACATTTTTGGGTTTAATTTTAATCGTAGCTATAATAGTATGGTTGATTAATTTCATAGATAGTGGAATAAAAAATATTATAAAATACCCCATATGGGGTAAAGCTTCAAAAGAAGTGTATCTAATAGATATTTTATATGAAGTTAAATATATGGTTTTGGAAAAGGAGAACAAATGACTAAACGTGCACTAATTAGTGTTTCAGACAAAGCGGGCATCGTTGAATTTGCCCAAGAACTCAAAAAACTCGGTTGGGATATCATCTCGACAGGTGGGACCAAGGTTGCCCTTGACAATGCTGGGGTAGATACCATTGCCATCGATGATGTGACTGGTTTCCCAGAAATGATGGACGGTCGTGTGAAGACTCTCCACCCAAATATCCACGGAGGCCTCCTCGCTCGTCGTGACCTTGATAGTCACCTAGAGGCTGCTAAGGATAATAATATCGAATTGATTGACCTTGTTGTAGTAAATCTTTACCCATTTAAGGAAACAATCCTCAAACCAGACGTAACTTACGCGGATGCGGTTGAAAATATCGATATCGGTGGGCCATCAATGCTTCGTTCAGCAGCTAAAAACCATGCTAGCGTAACAGTTGTGGTAGACCCAGCTGATTATGCTGTTGTGCTTGACGAATTGGCAGCAAACGGCGAAACCTCTTACGAAACTCGCCAACGTTTGGCAGCTAAAGTATTCCGTCACACAGCGGCTTATGATGCCTTGATTGCAGAATACTTCACAGCTCAAGTGGGTGAAACAAAACCTGAAAAACTTACTTTGACTTATGACCTTAAGCAACCAATGCGTTACGGTGAGAACCCTCAACAAGACGCAGACTTCTATCAAAAAGGTTTGCCAACAGCTTACTCAATTGCTTCAGCTAAACAACTTAACGGCAAAGAATTGTCATTCAACAATATCCGTGATGCTGATGCTGCTATCCGTATCATCCGTGACTTCAAAGACCGTCCAACAGTTGTGGCTCTCAAACACATGAACCCATGTGGGATTGGTCAAGCTGATGATATCGAAACAGCTTGGGATTACGCTTATGAGTCTGACCCAGTGTCAATCTTCGGTGGAATCGTCGTTCTTAACCGTGAAGTTGACGCTGCGACAGCTAAGAAGATGCATGGTGTTTTCCTTGAAATCATCATTGCGCCAAGCTATTCTGACGAAGCGCTTGAAATCTTGACAACTAAGAAGAAAAACTTGCGCATCCTAGCTTTGCCATTCGATGCTCAAGATGCCAGTGAAGCAGAAGCAGAATACACTGGTGTTGTTGGTGGTCTCCTCGTTCAAAACCAAGACGTGGTCAAAGAAAGTCCAGCTGACTGGCAAGTGGTGACCAAACGTCAACCAACTGAGACAGAAGCGACAGCTCTTGAGTTTGCTTGGAAAGCTATCAAGTACGTCAAATCAAATGGTATCATCGTGACTAATGACCACATGACACTTGGTGTTGGCCCAGGTCAAACCAACCGTGTGGCTTCAGTCCGTATTGCTATTGACCAAGCTAAAGACCGTCTTGACGGTGCTGTTCTTGCTTCAGATGCTTTCTTCCCATTTGCAGATAACGTGGAAGAAATCGCCAAAGCAGGTATTAAAGCTATCATCCAACCGGGTGGATCAGTCCGTGACCAAGAGTCAATCGAAGCGGCTGATAAACATGGCTTGACTATGATCTTCACAGGTGTGAGACATTTTAGACATTAAGAAAATAAAAGGGAAGAAAACAGTTTCTTTCCTTTTTTTGATTAAAAAGCTAAACGAAACAAGATTAAAACGAACGTTTGTGGTATAATGATAGTAAATAATTCGCAAAAGAGGTTGAGAGATGAAACTGTTGGTTGTTGGCTCAGGTGGTCGTGAGCATGCGATTGCCAAGAAGTTATTAGAGTCTAAAGACGTTGAGAAAGTTTTCGTGGCACCTGGAAATGACGGGATGACCTTAGATGGTTTGGATTTGGTAAATATCTCTATTTCCGAACATTCTAAGCTGATTGACTTCGCAAAAGCAAATGACATTGCTTGGACTTTTATCGGTCCAGATGATGCCCTTGCGGCAGGTATTGTAGATGATTTCAATGCAGCTGGTCTCAAAGCTTTTGGTCCGACTAAAGCTGCAGCTGAGCTGGAGTGGTCTAAGGATTTTGCTAAGGAAATCATGGTCAAATACGACGTTCCGACAGCAACCTATGGCACCTTTTCAGATTTCGAGGAAGCTAAGGCTTACATCGAAGAAAAAGGCGCTCCAATCGTCGTCAAGGCAGACGGTTTGGCCCTTGGGAAAGGTGTCGTTGTTGCGGAGACGGTTGAGCAAGCCGTCGAAGCTACTCAAGAGATGCTTTTGGACAATAAATTCGGTGACTCAGGTGCGCGTGTGGTTATCGAAGAATTCCTTGATGGGGAAGAGTTCTCTCTCTTTGCCTTTGTCAATGGGGACAAGTTCTACATTATGCCAACTGCTCAGGACCACAAACGTGCCTACGATGGCGACAAAGGTCCTAACACTGGTGGGATGGGTGCCTATGCGCCAGTTCCTCACTTGCCACAGAGCGTGGTTGACACGGCGGTTGACACTATTGTCAATCCAGTTCTTGAAGGCATGATCAAAGAAGGGCGTCCGTATCTTGGTGTCCTTTACGCGGGGCTTATCTTGACAGCTGATGGCTCTAAAGTCATAGAGTTCAACTCTCGTTTTGGCGATCCTGAAACACAAATTATCTTGCCTCGTTTGACTTCTGACTTTGCAGAAAACATCACTGACATTTTGGATGGCAAAGAGCCAGCGATCACTTGGACGGACAAGGGTGTGACACTGGGCGTGGTTGTAGCCTCAAACGGATACCCACTCGCTTATGAGAAGGGTGTCAAGCTTCCAGCCAAGACAGAGGGCAATGTTATCACTTACTATGCCGGTGCCAAATTTGCTGAAAATGGACAAGACCTTCTTTCAAACGGCGGACGTGTCTACATGCTGGTCACCACAGCAGATACCGTCAAAGAAGCCCAAAATACCATCTACAGCGAACTTAACAAACAAAACACAGAAGGGTTGTTCTACCGAAATGACATTGGTAGTAAAGCAATCAAAGATTAACAGATATTATAGTTGTCATTGGCGAGCGAAAGCGAGCTAGAATAGGATAATGGTCGCCGTGGTGAAAGGACAGAACAGTGAATGTTCTGGTCGGGGGAAACTTTGAGACCTTAGGCTCAAAGTTTAGGAATGAAACCGAAGGTTTGCTTCCGTCCCCACCACCTAAGACCATTATCAAAAAAGAAAAGGATATTATTAACTATGAAACCAGTAATTTCCATCATCATGGGCTCAAAATCCGACTGGGCAACCATGCAAAAAACAGCAGAAGTCCTAGACCGCTTCGGTGTAGCCTACGAAAAGAAAGTTGTTTCCGCACACCGTACACCAGACCTCATGTTCAAACATGCGGAAGAAGCACGTAGTCGTGGCATTAAAGTCATCATCGCTGGTGCGGGTGGCGCTGCCCACTTGCCAGGGATGGTTGCTGCAAAAACAACCCTTCCAGTCATTGGTGTGCCCGTCAAATCACGTGCGCTTAGCGGTGTGGATTCTCTCTACTCTATCGTTCAGATGCCGGGAGGCGTACCAGTCGCAACTATGGCTATAGGTGAAGCAGGTGCGACCAACGCTGCTCTCTTTGCCCTCCGTCTCCTCTCAGTAGAGGACCAGGCTATTGCGACAGCACTTGCTAATTTTGCTGAAGAACAAGGAAAAATCGCAGAGGAGTCTACAAATGAGCTCATCTAAAACAATCGGAATCATCGGTGGTGGTCAGCTTGGTCAGATGATGGCCATTTCTGCTATCTATATGGGGCATAAGGTTATCGCGCTGGATCCTGCGGCGGATTGTCCGGCCTCTCGCGTGGCGGAGATTATCGTGGCTCCTTATAATAATGTGGATGCCCTCCGTCAATTGGCGGAGCGCTGTGATGTTCTTACCTATGAATTTGAAAATGTCGACGCCGATGGTTTGGACGCTGTCATCAAGGATGGTCAGCTTCCTCAAGGAACGGACTTGCTCCGCATTTCTCAAAATCGAATCTTTGAGAAGGACTTTCTTTCTAACAAGGCTCAAGTCACTGTGGCTCCTTACAAGGTTGTGAAATATAGCCAAGACTTGGAAGATATCGACTTGTCGAAAAACTATGTTCTCAAGACGGCGACTGGTGGTTACGATGGTCATGGACAAAAGGTTATTCGTTCAGAAGCAGACTTGGAAGAAGCCTATGCACTAGCTGATTCAGCAGACTGTGTCTTGGAAGAATTTGTCAACTTTGACCTTGAGATTTCTGTCATCGTGTCAGGAAATGGCAAGGATGTGACAGTCTTCCCTATTCAGGAGAATATCCATCGTAACAACATTCTTTCAAAAACTATTGTGCCTGCTCGCATTTCTGAAAGTCTAGCAAACAAAGCCAAAGCTATGGCAGTACGAATCGCTGAACAACTGAACCTTTCTGGAACGCTATGTGTGGAAATGTTTGCGACTGCTGACGACATCATTGTCAATGAAATTGCACCACGCCCACACAACTCAGGCCACTACTCGATTGAAGCCTGCGACTTTTCTCAGTTTGACACTCATATTCTGGGTGTTCTGGGAGCACCACTTCCAGCGATTAACCTTCATGCGCCAGCTGTTATGCTCAATGTTCTCGGCCAACACGTCGAGGCTGCTGAAACATATGTCACAGAAAATCCAAGCGCCCACCTCCACTTATATGGTAAAATAGAAGCGAAGCACAATCGCAAGATGGGACATGTGACTTTGTTTAGTGATGTGCCGGATGAGGTGGAGGAGTTTGGGAAAGGGATTGATTTTTAGGAGAAATATGAAATTTGAGGTGGAGTTATTAACTAAAAATATAAGCATTGTCAAACTTGATGAATTATTTCTTAGTTCAGAGATAATTAGTATTACTTCTAGTAAGCAAGGTGCAGTTGGTGATAAGAACTTAGCGGAGTGTTCGATTGACTATAAGTGTTTTTACGAAAATGATGAATTTACAATAAATACCCAACAATTTAGAAGTGGGATAGTCGAAATTTCACTTAGGTATGAATATAGTAATTATAAATTGAAGTCGGCAGAAAAATTTGGTGAGTTTCTTTCAAAATTTAGAGAATTTTTAGGAAAAAATCATTTGAAATATTCAATTCTATCTAATAGTTTGTCTATGTATTTTTCGAATAGGCTTTATCCTAAGTTTCAAACATATGAATCGTTATTACGAAAAATTTTTGTATTAGCTTTGTCTCCACTAGAGGACGAGAATATTGTAAGGATTGTTAAGAAACAGACTAATGATAAATTAGATTTATCAAAAATTCATACAATAGAGCATATTGAAAGACTGCAAATAGCTGAACTCCATTCATTGATATTTGAAATAAATATAAATCCAGTTAACAACCTAACTAATCATTTTAAAAATTTTCAAGACAAAAGCGAATATCATCTGAAACAGATGATAAAAAAAGCCCTCCCAATCACTATATGGGAAAAGCATTTTGTACCATTCACCGATAATGAGAGAGCAGATGTGCTCAAAAACAGCTACAATAGTATTAAAGACTACAGAAATGACGTTATGCATTTTCACATGCTAACCTATAAACGTTATAAAAAAATAGATTCGTTATTATCAGATGTAATCGAAGAATTAAAAAAGGTTCAATATAACATGCTTGCGAGATGGGATTTTGAAGCAACTAGAAAACTTACAAATGATATTTTTGATCAGGAGTTTCTGGCTAGCTTATCATCTTTATCAAAAACAGTATCAGAAGCGATAAGACCAGCAATGGATAGGTTTTATGCTAACAATCTTGATTTTAATAATGCGATCAAATCTATGATGGAAGTGTTCCATAATATTCAAGTACCTAAAATAGATACTGGGATATTGAAGTCTATTCAAGCTATATCTGATACTATTGGGCATTTAGATTTACCAACCCCTCTCAATGACCCAAATAGTGAAGAAGATGATGAATAAATCTATCGTTTTGAAACACAAAATTTAAGATTAGTAGGAGTAAATGTAAGAAAGTCAAAGAGAAATCTGATGAAAGAGAAAGTTTCCTAGGAACTGAGTTCAGGATGAAGGTACTTGTCTTTTTATAAAATAGAAAAAAAGAACAAGTACTTACCTACACTTATATGGTAAACTAGAAGTGAAGTACAATCGCAATATGGAACACGTGACTTTGCTTAGTGAAGTCACGTATGATATGTAAGAGTCCAGAAAGGAATAAAATGCCGGTAAAATATTTTGAAGTAAAAAAATTTTTGAGAGATAAGATAAGCTTAATTGATTCTATTACAAATAAATTCTTCAAGTATATATTGTTGTATGGAATTTTGGCTTTACTTTTTTTAATTCTAAACGGTGAACTGAATGAAAATAATATAGTAGTACTTCTTTTTTTGGTACTTTTGGGAGTGTTTTACCGATTGATAATTCTTTTTGAGAGAATTAATATAAAAAATTTAGCAATATACATTAAAAATGAAAACGTGTTAGATGAAAATTCTACAATAATGTTAATTAATGACATAGAGTCTTCATTAAAAAAGATAGCCAGTTTTGCAAATTGGAGTTGTGGTATTTTGGCCACTATTTCGATTTTTGTTAGCACGACATATATTACTTTTCTTAAAGACATTATCACTAAAGAAGAACTTTTAAAATTTTTCTGGTCGGGTAATGAAAATGGGATAGAAAATAGCTTTATCGGTCAGATGCTATTAGTTATTATTTTTGTTTTGTTAGGATATTACCTCACTGTTCAAGCTTTTACCTATGATAGGAGATTTGTAATTATTGTTTTAAAAAGTAGTCTTTATATTGATGAAGATGAAGAAATCAAAGGCTTTTGGAAGAAATTAAAACATAGCCTAAAGAACCTTAGTTTTTAAATTTGAAGCGTCATAGTATAAAATAAAAAATTACATGAATATTGAAGATTAAAGGAGAAACAACATGATCGAACGTTACTCTCGCCCTGAGATGGCGAACATTTGGACTGAAGAAAATAAATACCGTGCTTGGCTTGAGGTGGAAATCTTGGCTGACGAAGCATGGGCTGAGTTGGGGGAAATCCCTAAGGAAGATGTGGCTTTGATTCGTGAAAAAGCGGACTTTGACATCGACCGTATTTTGGAAATCGAGCAGCAAACTCGTCACGATGTGGTGGCTTTCACGCGTGCGGTTTCTGAGACTCTTGGTGAAGAGCGTAAGTGGGTTCACTATGGTTTGACTTCTACTGACGTGGTGGACACTGCCTATGGTTACCTCTACAAACAAGCCAACGACATCATCCGCAAGGATCTTGAAAACTTCCTTAACATCATCGCTGACAAAGCCAAAGAACACAAGTTCACTATCATGATGGGGCGTACCCATGGTGTGCATGCTGAGCCTACAACTTTTGGTCTCAAATTAGCGACTTGGTATAGCGAAATGAAACGCAACATCGAGCGTTTCGAGCATGCGGCTACTGGTGTGGAAGCTGGTAAGATTTCTGGTGCGGTTGGTAATTTTGCCAACATCCCACCATTTGTAGAGCAATACGTCTGCGACAAATTGGGTATCCGTGCTCAAGAAATCTCTACACAGGTCCTTCCTCGTGACCTTCACGCTGAGTATTTTGCAGTTCTTGCTAGCATCGCAACTTCTATCGAGCGTATGGCAACTGAAATTCGTGGTCTTCAAAAATCAGAACAACGTGAAGTAGAAGAGTTCTTTGCAAAGGGTCAAAAAGGGTCTTCAGCAATGCCGCACAAACGTAACCCTATCGGTTCTGAAAACATGACAGGTCTTGCGCGTGTGATCCGTGGTCACATGGTAACAGCTTATGAAAATGTATCACTCTGGCACGAACGTGATATCTCTCACTCATCAGCAGAGCGCATCATCGCACCAGATACAACCATTTTGATTGACTACATGCTCAACCGTTTCGGAAACATCGTTAAGAACTTGACTGTCTTCCCAGAAAACATGATCCGCAATATGAACTCTACATTTGGTTTGATCTTCAGCCAACGTGCGATGCTTACTTTGATTGAAAAAGGCATGACGCGTGAGCAAGCTTACGACCTTGTTCAACCAAAGACTGCTCAATCATGGGACAACCAAGTAGACTTCAAGCCACTTTTGGAAGCCGATCCAGAAGTAACATCACGTCTCACTCAAGAAGAAATCGATGAAATCTTCAATCCAACATATTACACCAAACGGGTGGATGACATCTTCGAACGCATCGGTTTGGGTGACTAATCATAAAACAAAAAAGCGAGAGTGTATCTCGCTTTTTATTTGTGCTTAATCTTTTTTCTTGCTAAGTCCATATGCTGTGAGAGCAGCCATGAGACCTGTAGCAATCAACCATTCTGAACCTTGGCTTCCTGTTTCAGGAAGTTTATTTTCTTTTGCTACAGGAGCTGGGCCTTGAGGAAGAGCTTTGTTTTCCTCAACAGGAACAGATGCTGGAGCTGGTTCATTTGGAATTTCTAGTTTTGGTTTTTCTTCAGCGATAGCTGCTTGACCATGTTCATCGCCGACGTGAGTGACAGGGTTGCCAACTTCGATCACTTGAGCGACTGGTTCTTGAGCGACAACACTAGTAACCAATGTTTTAACTTCAGATCCATCAGCAGCAGTAGTCACAGAGTAGAAATGGCTACGACGACCGTTGACACCTGCAGTTACTAGACGAGTTTGTCCCTTAGGTAGTGAAGGAGTCTCGCGAGTGATTGTTGTAAATGGAATTTCTTCATCTTCGATGACTACACGAGGTTTATTTACAACAGGAGCTTGACCTTTTTCGTCTCCTACATGTGTTGTTAATGTTCCAACTTCGACAACTTGATTGATAGCTTCTTTCGTTACTTGTCTTTCAAGAACTGTTTCTGTTTGCTTGCCATTTTCAGTTACAACTGAAAGATAGATAGTCCGTTCACCTTTGACACCTTCAGTGATGACTTTCTCTTGTCCTGCTGGAAGGTTAGGATTTTCTTTCTTAACAATCTCAAACGGAATTTCTTCGGTCTTAACTAGAAGCTCTGGTCGATTTTCAACTGTAGCAGCAGTTTCACTCTCATCGAGGCTTCCTGAGTGAGTGGCAGCTGGTTTGAGACCAAGTCTAGCAGCTTTGAGATTGGCTACAAGTGTGTCCAATTCAGCTTGTTTGTTACGATTGAGGTTGTAGTTAAGAGCGTCTTTAGCAGCTTTGAGAGCGTCGAGACTTTCTGTACTGTATCCTTCTAAGTTTTCAGGGATTTGAGCAAGTTCTTCGCGTAGTGCTTTGTAGTCAGCACGGAAGTAGTCTTTGTTGTGATCTGCAAAGGCAGTCATGAGTTCAAAGATTTCTTCTTCCTTGTATTCTGCGCTTGGTCTATCTGCCCAGATAGCTAACATACTACCAACAGTAGGTAGGTCAACTTCAGGATATTTAGTTGATGCTAGTTGGTTAAATGGAGTTTTTTCAGTATTTTCAATAGCTTTCTTAAGGAAGCCACCGCCATCTTCTGGTTTTTGACCGAGAATGTAGTACCAATCTCCATTTGTGTTAAGGAATTTATAACCTTTGCTTGCTAGATATTGAGGAGACGCAAGGTTGTAACCCCACCATCCTTTAGACCAGTAAGAGATGATAACGTCTTTATCAAACTCAACATCATCCTTGTCTTCGTAGTAGAAGCCATCGTTAAAGGCCATTGGTTGCAAGCCTTTTTCTTTAGCCATGGCAGCTAGGCTATTAGCGTATTCAGCAAATTTGCCGTAGAGACCATACCACTTGAGATAGTACCAACCTTGAGCATTGGTAGCGTCATTAGCATACTCATCTGTACCATAGTTAAAGATCTTAGTCTTGCCTGCAAAGAAGTCCATGTATTTACCGATAAGGGCTTTTGTAAAGTTCATTGCTTCTTCGTTTTCAAGGTCCATAGTTGTTTTTGAAACCTTGTCAAAGTTGGCTTGAGGGTTTGCGATGCCTAATTTTTCCATAGCGACAAGCATAGCATCCATGTGACCTGGGCTATTGATAGCTGGGATGAGTCCAAGTCCTTTGTCCTTAGCATACTGGATAAGCTCAGTGATTTCAGCTTGGTTCAAAGTAGTTCCATTAGGATCGTCGTAGTAAGATTTTGTTCCTTCTATGATGGCCTTTTTCACATCGTCGCTTGCATAAGTCTTGCCGTTTGCTGAGATACTCATATCATCAAGTAGGAAGCGAAGTCCATCATTTCCAAGGAGCAAGTGGAGGTCAGAGTAGCCGAGCTCACTAGCCTTGTCAACGATACGTTTAAGTTGGTCTAGCGTGAAGTATTTACGACCAGCATCGATAGAGATAACCTTGTTCTTAGCTAGTTTTTCAACTTCGCGTTTAGCGTCTTCTTCTTTTTGAGCTTCTGGAGTAAAGGTCAAGTTGCTAACAGCTTCTTGGAGTTTTGCGATCGCTTGATCAATAGTATCTTGTTGAGCACGGCTGAGGTTGCTATCGAGAGCACGGATGGCTTTTTCAGCTTCTTTAACGGCTGCAATACTTTCTTCTGTGTAGCGAGTAAGGTCTGTTGGAACTTCTTTCAGAGCTTGTTCAGCAGACTCGTAATCAGCAGCGAAGTATTCAGCATTTGAGTTTGCAAATTGACGCATGAGTTTGAAGAGACGAGACGGAGAGTAGCGAGCAGATGGAGTATCAGCCCAAGCCGCTACCATACCACCGATAATAGGAACATCAGCTCCTTCTGTTTTTGGTACAGAAGTAATCGGTGTGCTCTTAATACCGTTCAATCCTTGATCAAGGTTGTACCAACCTTGTCCGTCGGCATTACGGCCGAGAACGTAGTACCAAGCATCGTTAGTATTGAGGATTTCGTGTCCTTTTTCAGCTAGTAGTTTAGAAGAAGCGACATCGTAACCGCCCCAGCCACCAGTCCACATAGATACGATGATGTCCTTGTCAAAGGTACCAAAACTTGTATCGCTATTATAGTAGATACCGTCGTTGAAGGCCATTGGTTTTAGACCGTGAGATTTGACGATACGAGCTAGGTCATTAGCATAGGCGATGAATTTGTCATAGCCCTTGTCTGGGAATCCATCTTCTGGATACCATTTATAGGCTTGAAGAACGCTCCATCCTTTAGCATCCGTAGCATCGTTAGCGTACTCATCCAAACCGATGTTGAAGATTTCAGACTTACCAGCAAAGTAGCCTGCATACTTATCAATCAAAGCTTTTGTGAAGGCAACTGCTTTTTCATTGTCAAGGTCGACAGTACGTGCTGATTCTTTACCAAAATAGTTAAAGTTAGGCTTTTCAATACCCAGTTCTTTCATGGCATTGAGGATAGCATCCATGTGACCAGGACTGTTAACAGATGGGATAAGTCCAATACCTTTATCCTTGGCATAGTTAATCAAGTCGGTCATTTGGCTTTCAGTTAGATGATTGCCGTTTGGATCGTTGTAGTAGGCATTTGTTCCGTTTTCAACAGCACGTTTGACATCATCGCTTGCATAAGTCTTGTCCCCTACAGTTAGAGACATATCATCAAGCATAAAGCGCAAGCCGTCATTTCCGACTAGGAGATGAAGATCAGTATAGCCATAGTGTTTGGCTTTGTCGATGATTTCTTTCAGTTGTTCAGGAGAGAAGTATTTACGCCCTGCATCGATTGAAACGATTTTCTTTTTAGCTAGTTTTTCATTGACTTGAGCTTCTTTCTCTGTAGCGACTACAGGAGCTTCAACTTTAGCAACTTCTTTGTTTTCTGCCTTTTCTGGTTCTGGCTGCTTAGCTTCTTCAGTTACTTCTGGTTTTGCTGGAGTTTCTTCGGTTGTAACAGTTTTTTCTACAATAGGTGCAGGAGTAGCTTCAACTTTTGGTGCTTCAGTGTTTGTTACAGGTGTCACTTGAGCTGCAGGAGCTACGGCTTCTGGTGTAGGACTAGTTTCAAGTTTTTCTTCGCTGGCCTGTGGAGACGATTCTCCTGCGGCTTGGATAGTAGGTTGATTCTCTGTTGTAGTAGGTACGACTCCATCAGCGGCAACAGCTTGCGCATGAAAGGCAAAGCCGATCAAGACAGAAGCTGCTCCGATTGCGTATTTACGAATAGAGAAACGCTGTTTATTTTCTGGTTTCATTAAATAACCTCCTAATTTATTATTTTGGTAGCGTTTTCACAAACTGATTCCATTGTATTATCTGAAACTAGTAAAGTCAAGTATTTTAATAAAATACCTATAAAAAATATAAGAAGTTATTTAATTTGAACTAATTTTCAATTTTTACTCTGTTTTTAGTAAAATTTCTCCAAATTATAGTTTAAAGTCATTTGATATTTCCTACTAAAAGCTAGCGTGCTATAATGAAAAACAGAAAAGCCTGAAACGATTGTCTCAGACTTTTTAATGTTTAGTGATCGCGACCACATGAGATAAATTTAATCTTATAGAAATCAGAACGTTTGTAAGTTTCAATGTATTCCAATACTTGGCCAGTTGACTCAAGTTTAGTTGTCTTGGTTTGGAGAACAGTTGGGAACTGAGAGTCGATTCCTAGGATAGAAGCAGCATGTTCTGGAGTTGGAAATACAATTTCATTGATTTCTTCAAAATGCTCGTCATTCATGTGAATGTGGTAGTCCAATTTGAAACGATTATAGATAGAACTATAGTATTCAAGATTTGGATAGTTTGCATTGATGTATTGTTCAGGGATATAAGATGTGTGGTAGATATAAGTAACACCGTTAGATTCACGGATACGTTCGATTTTGTAATAAAATTGATCGCCACGCAATCCCAATTTTTCTAAGTAGTTAAGATCGTTACCGCGTTCAATAGAAAGAACAGTGACTTTATCGTCCTTGGTTTCAAAAATTTCTACATCAGAAAATTCTACGAGTTTGTGCTTGCGAGCGCGAGCCACAAAGGTTCCTTTTCCTTGTTGGCGGACAATATAACCGTCTTTAGCAAGGTCGTTTAAGGCGCGAACAACAGTGATTGAACTTACGTCATACATTGAAATCAATTCTGCTTCAGTGTAGAATTTGTCGCCACTTGCAAATTGACCTGAAATGATTTTGTTTTTCAATTCATCTTTGATATATTGATATTTTGGAATTGCCATATTTTCACCTCATATTTTCCTTCTCCATCTTCGATTTTACCATAAATAGTTTGAAAATGATAGTAAATAATGTAAAAAAAATAAAATAATATTCTAAGCGATTGACTTACATATTATTTACGGTTAAAAACTCATACATTTATGCTATCTAGATCGAAAATATTTAAGAAAAAAATTTTTTACAAGAATTTTAGAAAACAATTCAGTAAAAAAAAGAAAAATTTTAAATAATTTTCGAAAAATCTATTGACAAGATGGATTCATTAGTTTATCATTTAATATAACAACAAATGAAAGCGCAAACGAAAAAAGTATGGGGTGGTAAAATGACAAGGTTTAAAATTGAGGATGATTTTTACCTAGATGGGAAACCATTCAAAATTTTATCTGGTGCCATTCATTATTTTAGAATTCCTGAAGAAGACTGGTATCATTCATTGTACAATCTCAAGGCTTTAGGCTTCAACACTGTTGAAACTTACGTCGCTTGGAATTTGCATGAGCCAACTGAAGGAAACTTCAATTTTGAAGGCAATCTTAATATTGAAAAATTTCTTCAGACAGCTCAGGACTTAGGCTTGTATGCTATTGTTCGACCATCTCCCTTTATCTGTGCAGAGTGGGAATTTGGTGGTTTACCAGCATGGCTTTTAACTAAAGACATGCGAATCCGCTCCTCTGATCCAGCCTTTGTTGAAATGGTAGGACGTTACTACGATCATTTACTTCCGCGTCTTGTTTCAAGATTGTTGGACAATGGTGGTAACATCCTCATGATGCAGGTTGAAAATGAGTACGGTTCATACGGTGAGGACAAGACCTACTTGCGTGAGATTCGCCGATTGATGGAAGAACGTTCAGTGACTTGTCCGCTCTTTACATCTGATGGTCCATGGCGAGCAACTCTGAAAGCTGGTACCTTGATTAAAGATGATCTCTTTGTGACAGGGAACTTTGGTTCAAAAGCTAACTTTAACTTCTCGCAAATGCAAGAGTTCTTTGATGAGCATGACAAGAAATGGCCACTCATGTGTATGGAATTCTGGGATGGATGGTTTAACCGATGGAAAGAACCAGTCATCACGCGTGAGCCAGAGGAGTTAGCAGAAGCCGTACATGAGGTACTAGAGCAAGGCTCTATCAACCTTTACATGTTCCACGGTGGAACCAACTTTGGTTTTATGAATGGTTGTTCAGCTCGAGGAACCATCGATTTACCACAAGTAACATCTTATGATTATGACGCTCTCCTTAATGAAGCTGGGAATCCAACTGCTAAATACATGGCAGTTAAGGAAATGATGGCGACTTACTATCCTGAGTATTCACAATTAGAACCGCTTTACAAAGAGAGCATGGAAGTTGAAAACATTCCACTGGTTGAGAAAGTTTCTCTCTTTGAGACCTTGGATAGCCTAGCAAGTCCAACGAAAAGTCTCTATCCTAAGAAAATGGAAGAGTTGGGACAAAGCTATGGCTACCTACTCTATCGTACAGAAGCTTGTTGGGATGCAGAAGAAGAACGCATCCGTATCATTGATGGACGCGATAGAGCTCAGCTATTTGTAGATGGGAAATGGGTCGCAACTCAGTACCAGACTGAAATTGGAGAAGATATCTTCTATCAAGGAAAAAAGAAAGCGCTCTCTAGATTTGACATCCTTATTGAAAATATGGGGCGTGTCAATTACGGGCATAAATTCCTAGCAGATACACAACGAAAAGGGATTCGTACAGGTGTCTGCAAAGACCTACACTTTATGCTGAACTGGGAACACTATCCGCTTCCACTAGATAATCCTGAAAAGATTGATTTCTCAAAAGGATGGACAGAAGGGCAACCTGCCTTTTACGCCTATGACTTTGAAGTTGAGGTGCCAAAGGATACCTACTTAGACTTATCTGAGTTTGGTAAAGGGATTGCCTATGTCAATGGCCGTAATCTAGGACGTTTCTGGAATGTTGGTCCAACCTTATCGCTTTATATTCCGCACAGCTATCTCAAGGAAGGTGCTAACCGCATCATTATCTTTGAAACTGAAGGGGAGTATAAAGATCACATACACTTAACTCGTAAACCTACACTAAAACATATAAAGGGGGAAAATTTATGACAATTGTAGGATGCCGTATCGATGGACGTTTGATCCACGGACAAGTAGCAAACCTTTGGTCTGCTAAACTTAATGTTTCACGTATCATGGTCGTTGACAATGAAGTTGTTAACAACGATGTTGAAAAGAGCGGATTGAAACTTGCAACACCACCAGGTGTAAAACTTAGCATTTTGCCAGTTGAAAAAGCTGCAGCCAATATCCTTGCTGGTAAATACGATAGCCAACGTCTTTTGATTGTAGCACGCAAGCCTGACCGTTTCCTCGGTTTGGTAGAAGCAGGTGTGCCACTTGAAACTGTCAATGTCGGCAACATGTCTCAAACACCAGAAACACGTGCGATTACACGTTCTATCAACGTTGTAGATAAAGACGTGGAAGATTTCCACAAATTGGCGGAAAAAGGTGTTAAACTTACTGCTCAAATGGTTCCAAATGATCCAGTTTCAGACTTTTTGAGCTTATTAAAATAGGAAAAAATTTTTAGGAGGTCATTGTTATGATACAATGGTGGCAAATTTTACTTCTCACTTTGTACTCAGCTTATCAAATCTGTGATGAGTTGACGATCGTTTCTTCTGCAGGTTCCCCTGTATTCGCTGGTTTCATTACTGGTTTAGTCATGGGAGATTTGACAACTGGTTTGTTTATCGGTGGTAGCTTGCAGTTGTTTGTCCTTGGGGTAGGTACCTTCGGTGGTGCTTCTCGTATCGACGCAACTTCTGGTGCGGTTCTTGCGACTGCTTTCTCAGTTTCACAAGGTATTGAAACTGACCTTGCGATTACTACAATCGCTGTACCAGTAGCGGCACTTTTAACTTACTTCGACGTACTTGGTCGTATGACTACTACATTCTTCGCACACCGTATTGATGCTGCGATCGAACGCTTTGACTACAAAGGAATCGAACGTAACTACCTTCTTGGTGCGCTTCCATGGGCTGCTTCTCGTGCCCTTCCAGTATTCTTCGCCCTAGCTTTCGGTGGAGAATTCGTACAAGCAGTTGTAAACTTTGTTAAAGAATTCCAATGGGTTGCAGACGGTTTGACTCTTGCAGGTCGTATGCTTCCAGGTCTTGGATTCGCTATCTTGCTTCGTTACCTTCCAGTTAAACGTAACCTTCACTACCTTGCTATGGGATTCGGTTTGACAGCTATGTTGACTGTACTTTACTCATACGTAACAGGTCTTGGTGGAGCAGTTGCTGGTCTCATTGGCACTCTTCCTGCTGACGTTGCTGAAAAAATTGGCTTTGCCAACAACTTCAAAGGTTTGTCTATGATCGGTGTCTCTATCGTAGGTATCTTCCTTGCAGTTGTTCACTTCAAGAACAGCCAAAAAGTTGCTGTAGCAGCACCTTCTACACCATCAGAAAGTGGGGAAATTGAAGATGACGAATTCTAATTACAAATTAACAAAAGAAGATTTTAATCAAATTAACAAACGTAGCTTGTTCACTTTCCAATTGGGATGGAACTACGAACGTATGCAAGCATCAGGTTACCTTTACATGATCTTGCCACAATTGCGTAAAATGTATGGAGATGGAACTCCTGAGTTGAAAGAAATGATGAAAGTTCATACTCAATTCTTCAACACTTCACCATTCTTCCACACAATCATCGCTGGTTTTGACCTTGCCATGGAAGAAAAAGATGGCGTTGACTCAAAAGATGCGGTTAACGGTATCAAGACAGGTTTGATGGGACCATTCGCTCCTCTTGGAGATACTATCTTTGGTTCACTTGTACCTGCTATCATGGGATCTATCGCTGCAACAATGGCTATCGCTGGTCAACCTTGGGGTATCTTCCTTTGGATCGCAGTTGCAGTAGCGTATGACATCTTCCGTTGGAAACAATTGGAATTTGCATACAAAGAAGGGGTTAACCTTATCAACAACATGCAAAGCACTTTGACAGCTTTGATTGAAGCTGCATCTGTACTTGGTGTGTTCATGATGGGTGCTCTTGTAGCAACAATGATCAACTTTGAAATTTCATACAAATTGCCAATCGGTGAGAAAATGATTGACTTCCAAGATATCTTGAACTCAATCTTCCCACGCTTGCTTCCAGCAATCTTCACAGCCTTTATCTTCTGGTTGCTTGGTAAGAAAGGTATGAACTCAACTAAAGCAATCGGTATCATCATTGCTCTTGCAGTTGGACTTTCATTCATCGGTAAATTTGTACTTGGAATGGGCGCATAATTTATGACTAAATCATTGATTTTAGTGAGTCACGGTCGTTTCTGTGAAGAACTTAAAGGTAGCACAGAGATGATTATGGGTCCACAAGACAACATTCATGCAGTAGCTCTTCTTCCAGAAGATGGACCAGAAGATTTCACTGCGAAATTTGAAGCTGCTGTCGAAGGTTTGGATGATTTCCTAGTCTTTGCGGACCTCCTTGGTGGAACACCATGTAACGTGGTGAGCCGTCTGATTATGGAAGGTCGCGACATCGAACTTTATGCAGGAATGAATCTTCCAATGGTGATTGAATTTATCAATGCGAGCCTAACTGGCGCTGATGCAGATTATAAAAATCGTGCTTCAGAAAGCATTGTCAAAGTTAATGATTTATTGGCTGGCTTCGACGATGACGATGAAGATGAATAAGGTGTAATAACAGAAATACTGTTAGAACATATTTCATAGAATATAAATGGGAATGGGGCTTACTCCCATTCCCATATTTTAAATAAAAAAACAATATAATAATAGATTAGAGGAACTCAATGCTAGATTATACAAAAGAAGAATTGCTTGAGTTGGGGGCAGAAATCACAACTCGCGAAATTTACCAACAACCAGACGTTTGGAAAGAAGCTTTTGAAGCTTATCAAGCACGACGTGATGAAATTGCAGCCTTCTTGCAAGGAATTGCTGACAAACATGACTACATCAAGGTTATCCTGACTGGTGCTGGAACTTCTGCTTATGTAGGTGATACTCTCGTTCCTTACTTCAAGGAAGTTTATGATGAACGTAAATGGAATTTTAATGCTATTGCGACAACTGATATCGTAGCAAACCCACAAACTTATTTGAAAAAAGATGTAGCGACTGTTTTGGTATCATTCGCGCGTAGCGGGAACTCACCTGAGAGTGTGGCAACAGTTGACTTGGCTAAGGCCTTGGTTGATGAACTTTATCAAGTAACTATCACATGTGCGGCTGAAGGGAAATTGGCTCTTCAAGCGCATGGTGATGACCGCAACCTCTTGTTGCTACAACCAGCTGCTTCTAACGATGCTGGCTTTGCTATGACTTCAAGCTTCACTTCAATGATGTTGACAGCGCTCTTGGTATTTGATCCGACAGACTTTGCTGTTAAAGCTGAACGTTTCGACGTGTTATCTAGTTTAGCTCGCAAAGTTCTTGACAATGTGGCAGATGTCAAAGAGTTGGTTGACCTAGATTTTAACCGAGTGATTTATCTAGGTGCGGGCCCATTCTTCGGACTGGCTCACGAAGCCCAGCTTAAAATTTTGGAATTGACTGCTGGTCAGGTTGCGACTATGTATGAAAGCCCAGTTGGCTTCCGTCACGGTCCAAAATCTCTGATCAACGAAGATACAGTCGTTTTGGTCTTTGGTACGACAACAGACTATACTCGTAAGTATGACTTGGACTTGGTTCGTGAAGTTGCAGGCGACCAAATTGCTCGACGTGTTGTTCTCTTGAGTGATCAAGCCTTTGGACTTGAAAATGTGAAGGAAGTAGCACTTGGATGCGGTGGAGTTCTGAATGATGTTTACCGTGTCTTCCCTTACATCGTTTATGGTCAGTTATTTGCTCTCTTGACTTCACTTAAAGTTGGTAACAGACCAGATACACCATCACCTACAGGTACAGTTAACCGTGTCGTTCAAGGTGTCATTATCCACGAATTTGAAAAATAAGGAAGAATCTATGAGTAAATTAACATTAAGCCCAAATAAACTTGCTTGTATGCAAAAACTCTCTGATGAGAATGGTATCATCTCAGCTCTCGCCTTTGACCAGCGTGGTGCTTTGAAACGCCTTATGGCTCAATACCAAACAGAAGAGCCAACAGTAGCTCAAATGGAAGAACTCAAAGTATTGGTAGCGGATGAATTGACAAAATACGCTTCATCAATGCTTCTTGACCCTGAGTATGGACTTCCAGCGACTAAAGCTCTTGATGAAAAAGCAGGTCTTCTCCTTGCTTATGAAAAAACAGGTTACGACACAACAAGTACAAAACGTTTGCCAGACTGCTTGGATGTTTGGTCTGCAAAACGTATCAAGGAACAAGGTGCAGATGCTGTTAAGTTCTTGCTTTACTATGACGTAGATAGCTCTGACGAACTCAACCAACAAAAACAAGCCTACATTGAACGTATTGGTTCTGAGTGTGTGGCTGAAGATATTCCATTTTTCCTTGAAATCTTGGCTTACGATGAAAAAATTGCTGACGCAGGTTCTGCTGAATACGCTAAAGTAAAACCACACAAGGTTATCGGCGCTATGAAAGTCTTCTCAGATCCACGTTTCAACATCGATGTCTTGAAAGTGGAAGTTCCAGTTAACGTGAAATACGTTGAAGGATTTGGCGATGGTGAAATCGTTCATACACGTGAAGAAGCAGCAGCTTTCTTCAAAGCTCAAGATGAAGCAACTAACTTGCCATATATCTACTTGAGTGCAGGTGTATCTGCTAAACTCTTCCAAGAAACACTTGTCTTTGCCCATGAATCAGGCGCAAACTTCAATGGTGTTCTTTGTGGACGTGCAACATGGGCTGGATCTGTAGAAGCTTACATCAAAGATGGAGAAGCAGCAGCTCGCGAATGGCTTCGTACAACTGGTTTTGAAAACATTGATGAACTCAATAAAGTACTTCAAACAACAGCTACTTCATGGACTGAACGTGTAGAAGCATAGATCAGAAATAGAAGAAACGACTTTTGTTAAGAAAATATTTATGGTTTCTTGACAAAGGTGTCTGTAAATCATAAAATAAAACCATAGAGAGTGAATGCGCTTTCTATGGTTTGTTTACTTAATTGAAATAGAAAAAGGAGAGAAGGATGAAAGCATACACAGAACGTGTATTTGGGAAAGTTGATGGCAAGGCTGTCCTTGCTTACCGTTTTGAAACGGAGGCAGGATACCAACTGGAAATCATGACTTATGGAGCAACAATTTTACGCTATGTAACTCCAGATAAGGCTGGAAATTTTGCCAATGTTGTCCTAGGTTTTGACGATTTCGAAAGCTATGTGGGAAATAGCCCTAAACATGGAGCAAGTGTAGGTCCAGTAGCAGGTCGTATCGCAGGTGCGACATTTGAACTCAATGGGAAGACCTATGAACTCGAAGTCAACAATGCTAGCAACTGTAACCACAGTGGTTCAACTGGTTGGGATTCTAGCTTGTTTGAGCTAGTCGAAGTGAATGATCATGGTTTGACTCTTTACACAGAAAGAGCAGACGGGACAGGAGGTTTCCCTGGAAATCTTAAGATCTGGATTAGCTACAACTTGGAAGAAAGTGGTGCCTACGAAGTTAGTTACAAGGTAACGACAGACCAGGATACCTTGATCAATCCAACTAACCATAGCTACTTTAACTTATCTGGTGATTTCACGCAGACAGTTGACCGCCATGTATTCCAATTGAATACAGAGGGGATTTATCCAATTGCTCCTGATGGTGTTCCAGCTAAAACCCCAGATGCTAATCGTGATGTGGTCAAACATATCTATAATGGTGCCTTGTTGAAGGATATCTTTGCAGAAGAAGATGAGCAAATCCAACTCGTATCTGGTTTGGACCATCCATTTGCGCTTCCTGCAGGACATGACAATGCTGGATTCCTCTATGACCAAGGTTCAGGTCGCTTCTTGCTCTTCAAGACAGAGGCTCCTTGCTTTGTGGTCTACACAGCAAACTTTGTGGACGAGAGTGTCATCATCGCTGGTCAGCCAATGATTCAGCACAATGGAATTGCTCTAGAAGCACAAGCTTTACCAGATGCTATTCATAGCAATCTTAAAGATCAAGTCATCCTCAAAGCAGGTGAAACTTTCACCAGCAAAACTCGTTACGAGCTTGTTGTTAAATAAAAAAATTCTCTGAAGTCATAGGATTTCAGAGAATTTTTTCGGCTCTATAATTTCTGTAGTGGGTAGCACCACCATAGGAATTATGGAGCCTATTTTGTTGTAGAAAAAAAGTCCCATAAGACCTATAATGAAAAGTGACCAAACCATCATTAGAAAGAATCTTATGGAACAATTAAATTTTATCACAAACTTGCTCGGAATTAAAGACAAGAACATCATAATCTTAGATTATCTTGATGCTGGAACGCATAAAGAAGTCATCGCTAAACTCGATTATCCTGCCCCTAAATGTCACAACTGTCAAGAACAAATGGCTAAATATGACTTTCAAAAAGAATCTAAAATTCCCTACCTCGAATGTGCAGGATACAAGACTCTCATTCGATTGAGAAAACGCCGTTTCCGTTGTAAAGTCTGCGGGAAAATAGCTGTTGCAGAGACTTCCTTAGTCAAAAAGAATCACCAAATCGCGACCATCGTCAACTAGAAAATCACTCAAAAATTAATCGAGAAAGTCCCTATGACGGCTATCGCAGAAAGTCTATCTGTCTCTACTTCGACAGTCATTCGTAAATTGAAAGAATTCAAATTCAAGACAGATTTATCTTTCCTTCCAACTCACATGTCTTGGGATGAATACAGCTTCAAGAAAGGTAAGATGAGCTTCATTGCACAGGATTTTGATTCCAGAAAGATCGTAGCTATCCTGGATGGGCGGACTCAAGTGACCATTCGCAATCATTTTCTTCGTTATTCTGGAAAGGTGAGAAGTCGCGTGAAAGTCATTACCATGGATATGTTTAGTCCCTACTATGATTGTGCCAAAAAACTTTTTCCTAACGCTAAAATCGTTCTCGACCGCTTTCACATTGTCCAACATCTCAGTCGAGCTATGAATCGTCTTCGTATCCAAGTCATGAATCGTTTTGATCGCAAATCGCATGGATATAAGGCACTAAAACGTTACTGGAAACTCATTCAACAGGATAGCCGTAAACTTAGTAATAAACGTTTTTATCGCCCTACTTTTCGCTCATACTTGACCAATAATGAGATTCTCGAAAAGCTCCTTGAATACTCTCAAGAACTTAGAGAGCACTATGAACTCTATCAACTATTACTATTTCATTTCCAAGAGAAACAAACAGACCATTTCTTTGAACTGATTGAAGAAACGATTTCTTGTGTAAATCCTATTTTTCAAACTGTTTTTAAGACCTTTTTGAAAGACAAGGACAAAATCATGAACTCACTGGAACTGCCCTACTCAAACGCGAAACTAGAGGCTACTAATAACCTCATTAAGGTCATCAAGCGCAATGCTTTTGGCTTCCGGAACTTTGAAAACTTTAAAACTAGAATCCTCATTGCTTTGAATATCAAAAAGGAGAGAACCAAGTTGGTCCTCTCCAGGTTATAACTTTTCATCAACCCACTACAGTTGACAAAGAGCTATTTTTTCTTATTCTTCATCTGGTGTGAGAATCATCGGAATGATGATTGGTTCACGTTCAGTATTTTCGTAAAGGAATGGTCGAATGGCGTTTACGATAGCGCCATTGACAGACTGGACGCTGGCATCTTTGTTTTTCAATGCGATACGAATAGCATTGAAAAGGATACGTTGACTTTGGCGAATCAAGTCGCCAGACTCTCTCATGTAGACAAATCCACGGCTGAGAATATCTGGTCCAGATAGAATCATCTGAGACTTGAAGTCAACGGTTGCGACAGCCAGTACAACACCATCTTCAGATAGATCGCGACGATCTTTAAGCACAGCTGCACCGATTTCGCCGATACGATTGCCATCGACGTAGATATCCTGAGCATTGAAATGACCTGCGATACGGGCAGAGTTTGCAGTAAGGGCAAGCACATCACCATTACTCATGATAAAGATATTGTCCTTCTCTACGCCAGTATCTACGGCAAGTCCAGCGTGGACTTTCTGCATGCGGTATTCACCGTGAACAGGCATGAAGTATTTTGGCTTAATGAGGCGGAGCATGAGTTTTTGCTCTTGCTGGCCACCGTGTCCAGATGTATGGATGTTGTTAATCTTACCATGGATAACTTCAACACCAGCTTCTGAAATGATGTTAATCAATTTGTTGACGCTAGTGGTGTTTCCTGGAATTGGGCTAGATGAGAAGATGACAGTATCACCGGGTTGGAGTTGCACCTGACGGTGGGTTCCGTTAGCGATACGAGAGAGGGCTGCCATAGGTTCGCCCTGACTTCCTGTACAGAGGATAAGAATCTCACCCGCAGGATAGTCTTTGATTTCATTTGGCTCGATGAAGGTTCCCTTAGGAGCCTTGATGTAACCAAGTTCAATCCCGTTAACAATGGCCTTTTCCATAGAGCGCCCAAAGACAGCAATCTTACGCCCGGTCTTAACAGCAGCTTCCGTTGCTTGCTGGAGACGGAAGATATTTGAGGCAAAGGATGCAAAGATGATACGTCCTTCGATACCTTGGATAATCTTCATGATCGACTGGCCGACAACCTTTTCAGAGTTTGTAAAGGTTGGCACTTCAGCATTGGTCGAGTCAGAGAGTAGGCAAAGCACTCCGTCTTCACCTAGGGCTGCCATACGGTGTAAGTCTGCAGGTTCACCAACTGGTGTAAAGTCAAACTTGAAGTCACCTGTACAGACGATTTTCCCTTGAGGGGTATGGATGACAATTCCCAATGGTTCTGGGATAGAGTGAGTAGTTCTAAAGAAAGTTGCTTTAAGGTTTTTAAAGGTCAACTCCGTGTTGTGGTTGATTTCGTGAAGTGTAGCATTGCGCAAAAGTCCATGCTCTTCGAGTTTTCCACGGATTAAGGCAAGGGCCAGTGGACCAGCATAGATAGGGATGTTTGCTTGCTTGAGCAAGAAAGGAATCCCTCCGATATGGTCCTCGTGTCCGTGTGTAATCAAGAGAGCCTTGACGCGGTCGATATTTTCTACAATATAAGAGTAATCAGGGATAACGTAGTCGATACCAAGTAGGTCGTCCTCAGGGAATTTAATCCCTGCATCAACGATGATAATTTCGTCTTGGTATTCGATACCATATGTGTTTTTTCCGATTTCTCCTAGACCACCAATGGCAAAAACGCCAACTTCTTCTGGTTTAAGAGTATAGGCCATATTAGAACTCCGTAATTTCGAATGCGCCAGTTTCTTTTTCGTAGTCTAGCAATTTGTCAGACAAGAGTTCGATATACTCGATGTTGTACTCTGGACGATTTTCTTCGACAAGTTGGCGAGCAGCGATACGTCCTTCAAGTTCTGAACTAGCATCGATGTCTAAGTATAGTGAGCGTGTTGTTTCACGACGTGGGCTACGGTCTTTTGTTTCTTGATAAAAAACTTTGTAAATCATATGTTTCCTTTCTGCTTTCAGGTCAGCTATATTCAAAAATGCTCAGTTTGAAGCTGGTTTGATTCCAGTTCATTTTTTGTCTTTATTGACCTTGATTCGTTACAATTATCTCAATTATAACATAAAAAGGGGAATTAGTAAAAGCAGGAAACATGGAAGTAAGGAGCTTGAAATGGGTTTCATTTTGCCTTGTATAAGTATTTGAAGACTTCAGATGCAAGTGCTATAATAAAGTTAGAAAAGAGGTTTTTCTTGATTAAGGAGGACTAGCTGTGCTTGATTTTGTGTTTCACCTATTTGGATGGAAATTCTACATATTGCTACAACTGCTTGGGCTCCTATTGAGGCTATTTGCTCCTTTTCATTAGATGATGATTTTGAAATATTTGCCTTTAGAATTGGAGAAAGGAGGCTCTCTATGTTTCAACTAGCTATCGCGATTCGTCTCTTGGTATTTGCTGTTTTTGTTGCCTGTGTTTATGGTGGCAATCTACTGTTTGTTCGGCTGGAACATAGAAAAACAGCTGTACACTGGAAAATTCTCTTTGTAACACTGTATTCCATTTTTCTCCTTCTTGTAACCTATGTGGTCTGGTTTGTATTTTACTTTGGTTTGAATACTTAACTTCAGTTGTTTATTTATATCTGCTGATTGAACGAATGCCTATCTTTAAAGTAGGTTATAAAAAAATAACGAACTCAGCTACACAAAAAAATCCACCCCAACTATTAAGATAGGGTGGATTTTTCAACTTTTTCTCAAATTCGGTGTCCAATTTTTCCTCAAACAGAGGTTATATTTTCAGGCCCTATCCTTATTTTTACAGTTATGATTGTTTTGTTCAAAAAAAGAGTTGAAGCATAAAAATAAAACAATACAAACAGATAAATCAATTGGCAATGGTATAGTAGTAATGCTTAAATCGTTGAGAATACTGATCAAACTGTAAGAGATGAAGAAAATAAAATTCATCCTTCTAAAAATGTGTCTTTTATCTAGCATGACTTATCCAAACTTTTTACGGAGATCTTTTCCAATGGTGTAAGCTGCCATAAATAAAGCTATACCAACACCTACACCAAAACCACCCTTGATTTCTTGCAATTCTTTATTAGAAATTTCATGATATTTGTCTAAATCTTTAATCATACTAACCTCCTAAAAAATAACCAGCTGCTAAGCCAGAGCCTACAAGTGCTGTTCCGCCAGCAACAGCTTTCCAAGAAACTGCTACACCAAAGATAACCAAGGGAGCGAGACCACCATCAATATCTGATAATTCATTTTCAGATAGCGATACAAATTGATTGTCAATATTTTCGAAATTTGTCATTGAACTTTCCTCCTTTTTTCTTGTTCACTTTTATATTCGGAAACGAAAAGGAAAAGTTGCAATGTTTTTGAAGATTTCTTTTCACTGTGATTTTTGATACAAAACAAAGAAAATTCCCATGTGCCTTCTTTTGTAGTATAATAGTAAGCAGACAAAAAGATAGGAATGTGTTATGAAAGTATTAGCTTTTGATACGTCCAGCAAGGCTCTCTCTCTTGCTATTTTAGAGGACAAGCAGCTTCTTGCCGAGACGACAATCAATATCAAGAAAAATCACAGTATTACCCTTATGCCAGCCATCGATTTTTTGATGGCAAGTTTGGATTTGACACCCAAGGATTTGGATCGAATCGTAGTGGCAGAGGGGCCAGGTAGCTACACAGGCTTGCGAATCGCAGTAGCAACTGCCAAGACCTTGGCTCATACTCTGGATATCGAGTTAGTTGGCATGTCAAGTCTTTTAGCCCTGGTACCAAGCCAGAAAGCAGGTTTGGTTGTCCCTTTGATGGACGCACGCCGTAACAATGTTTATGCAGGATTTTATGAAAATGCCCAGCCAGTCTTTCCAGAAGCGCATCTGTCCTTTGCAGAAGTTTTGGAGCAAGTCAAAGATACTGAACAAGTCACTTTTGTTGGTGAAGTGGGAGCCTTTGTGGAGCAGATTCAAGAACAACTACCACAGGCTAACTATCAGGAAACCTTGCCAAATGCAGCGAATCTAGCCCTCTGGGCTTGGGATAAGGAAGCAGACTCTTTGCATGACTTTGTGCCAAATTACCTCAAGCGTGTAGAAGCTGAGGAAAACTGGCTCAAGAATCACACCGAGTCTGGAGAATCTTACATCAAACGCCTATGATAGAAATCAAACGAATCCAACAGCAACCTGACTTGGATCAATCCATCTATTCTGTTATGGCAGATGTTTATCCAGTCAGTCCTTGGACTTTGGAACAAATCCAAGCAGACCTGTCCCAAGACCAGACCTGGTATGCTCTAGCTTATGATGGGGAAGAAGTGATTGGCTTTCTAGCTGTGCAGGAGAATCTATTTGAAGCAGAAGTCCTGCAAATTGCTGTCAAAAAAGCCTATCAAGGTCAGGGAATCGCGTCAGCCTTGTTTGCTCAATTACCGACAGATAAGGAGATTTTCCTCGAAGTCAGAAAGTCAAATCAACGAGCACAGGCATTTTATAAGAAAGAAAGAATGGCAGTCATCGCTGAGAGAAAGTCCTACTACCATGATCCAGTTGAGGATGCCATTATCATGAAGAGAGAAATAGATGAAGGATAGATATATTTTAGCATTTGAGACATCCTGTGATGAGACCAGTGTCGCCGTACTGAAAAACGATGACGAGCTCTTATCCAATGTCATTGCTAGTCAAATTGAAAGTCACAAACGTTTTGGTGGCGTAGTGCCAGAAGTAGCTAGTCGTCACCATGTTGAGGTCATTACAGCCTGTATCGAGGAGGCGCTGGTAGAAGCAGGGATTACAGAAGAAGATGTAACAGCTGTTGCGGTTACTTATGGACCAGGCTTGGTCGGAGCCTTGCTTGTTGGTTTGTCAGCTGCCAAGGCCTTTGCTTGGGCACATGGACTTCCGCTGATTCCCGTTAACCACATGGCTGGCCACCTCATGGCAGCTCAAAGTGTGGAGTCTTTGGAATTCCCCTTACTGGCTCTATTAGTCAGTGGTGGACATACAGAGTTGGTCTATGTTTCTGAGGCTGGTGATTACAAGATTGTTGGTGAAACCCGTGATGATGCGGTTGGCGAGGCCTATGATAAGGTCGGTCGTGTCATGGGCTTGACCTATCCAGCAGGTCGCGAGATCGATGAACTTGCTCATCAGGGGCAGGATATTTATGACTTCCCTCGTGCTATGATTAAGGAAGATAACCTGGAGTTTTCATTTTCAGGTTTGAAATCTGCCTTTATCAATCTTCACCACAATGCCGAGCAAAAGGGAGAAAGCTTGTCCAAGGAAGACCTGTCAGCCTCCTTCCAAGCTGCAGTCATGGATATTCTCATGGCTAAAACCAAGAAAGCTCTGGAGAAATACCCTGTTAAAACCCTCGTTGTAGCTGGTGGTGTAGCAGCTAACAAAGGATTAAGAGAACGCTTGGCAGCTGAAATCACTGACGTCAAGGTTATCATTCCACCTCTGCGTCTTTGCGGAGACAATGCGGGAATGATTGCCTATGCTAGCGTTAGCGAGTGGAACAAAGAAAACTTCGCAGGCTTGGAGCTAAACGCCAAACCAAGTCTTGCTTTTGATACCATGGAATAAAAAGTCAGCTTGAAGCTGGCTTTTTTGCTAAAATATTTTATAATATGTTAAAAAAGTAAAAAGTTTTTACGAATAGAATAGTAAAGGGAATTTTATAAAGGGAGTTTATCTATGATTGAAAAACAGGAATTAGGAGAATTTTACAAGGAATTGCGCTTGGCCAGAAAGCTCAAGCAGTCAGATGTGGCTTGTGCTGGACTAACAGCCTCTCAGTTATCCAAGTTTGAACTAGGGCAGTCCATGCTGTCTGCGGATAAGCTGATCCTAGCTATCCAAGGGATAAATATGACCTTCGATGAGTTTGGGCACAAGCTCAACAACTACCAAGAATCTCCACACATGCGATTTGGTAGAAGGGTTGTGGATCGCTTTGCCCATCAAGATATAGCTGGTTTAGAGCAATTGTTGAAAGAAGTCGAGCAAGAACAGATGGCGCAGATCTATCGTCGTTTGAATGCCATCGTGATTAAAAATGCTATCCATTCACTGGATAAAAGTTACCCACTAGCAGAGGAGGATCGTGAGTTTTTAACTACCTACCTTTATGCTATCGAGTCTTGGACCTGGTTTGAACTCTATATCTTTTGCAATACCATGCCTTTTTTGAGCAATCAAGATTTCATCTTTTTATCCACCTCTTTACTTGAAAAATCCAAGGAATTCAAAGAGTTAGTGCACAATCGATTGTATTTGAAAGGTGGCTATCTCAATATCATCTCAGAGCTCATGGAGCGCAAACTTTTCTCCTACATCCCAATCTTTGAAGCCGAGTTGGAGAGCATGCTTCGTCCGTACGATGTTTTTGAGAAATTACTGTGGCAATTTTTAAAGAAAATGAGTGTTTTCCTTCAAACCAAGGGAAGCAATCAAAAAGAGATTGAACACTTTATCCAATCTCTGAAAATATTAGAAAATCCACAATTAACAGCCCTTTTTGAACTACGCTTACAGCAATACAAAGCACTTATCGATTAGTTAGAAATCGCAAATGTGAAATTCCTATCAGAAAAAATGTCAAATATGCGATTTTTTAAAATATAGAATTTTTCGTGTTATACTGTCTTCATTCCATAGTATAGGAGAAAAAGAATGAAAAAGATCATCTCACGCTACTACTTTTTTGTAGCCATTCTACTTGTCATTGTTTACCAGTACTTCAGTGGTCTGGTTTTAAACAATGATTTTACTGCTGGTCTATCTAAATTTGGCTATTATTTTTCGGATATGATGTTGAATTTTCTTGTGGTTCTGCTTGTTTTTATTTTCATAGTAGGGGCAGGAAAATGGCAACAAATTAATAGTAGAAAATTTAAAGGGTCCTATCTTTTCTATTCTTTTTTAGCTTTTCTTGCTTTATTTATTTGGAATTTTGTTACATTTTTCCTATTCCCACCTACCCAAAATGGACTTGCTTACCAACTCGCTGTCCCGACTTTTACAGGCGCTACGGCATTTTTGATGTATTTTTTCTATCCTGTGATTGCAGGTCCCATTTTTGAAGAGATGATTTATCGTGGATTGGTGATGACCGCTTTGGAAAAAGGGAAAAAATGGGGACTGGATGTGCTTGGTTCTGCTGCTTTATTTGGAATCTTGCATATCAGTAATTATGGTTGGGTCTTGACAGACTTTTTCGTATATATGGGCGGTGGTATCATATTTGCACTATTGTTTAGAGTGACAAAGTCTATTTATTGGCCTATTGGACTGCATATAGTCTATAACGGTATCGGACATATACTCCCGTTGCTGTTTTAGAGGATTTTGAGAATCATAAATCAAGGGATGAGTCCTCGTCGTGGTGCTTTTGCTTGGGCTGTAGATCCATCAGTTAAGTTGTTTAAGCGTAGTAGAAGGTAGGATACTATAGGAGTTGATTAAATGAAGAAAATGAAAGAAATGAAATTTCACCTAGCAACTGGCTTGTTGCTTTTGATCTATTACCTCATTTTTAATCTCATACCAGACTTAGATTTTACTGTAGCTTTGTCTGATGAGATCTACTATGTGTTCCAGGTTTTATTGGTACTTATTCTGGGAACTGTATCTACAATTATTTTTGTCAAAAGTGAACATTGGAAAGAGTATGGTCGTTTCCAGTTTCGTTGGTCTTACCTAGGTGTTTTCTTTCTTTCTTTTTTCTTATTATTTGTGTGGGTAAATCTAGCAACTCGTATCTTTCCTCGTACGCAAAATGGAAGTACAGTAGTCGAAGTAGCCACTAGTTTGATTTATTACGCGTGTACTTTACGGTAGCCTTATCGCACCTATAGCAGAAGAAATTGTGAGTCGTGGTTTTTTGATGACAAGCTTGTCTAAATTTAAAAACTACTATATTGATGTTCTTGTTTCTGCTGCCATATTTGGTGCTATGCATGTTTTACAGCATGGTTGGATAACGACAGATTTCATACTCTACTTTGTAATGGGCTTGATATTTTGCATGATGTTTCGCTATACACGCTCTATTTATTGGGCCATAGCTTTACATGCTTCATGGAATACCTTCTTGCTCATTGTTAGTTTATTGGTGTTTGGATTTTAGAAGGGTGATATATGAAAAAGATAATCTCACGCTACTACTTGTTTGTAGCCATTCTACTTATCATTGCGGACCAGTTCGTCATTCGTCTGGTTTTACACAGCGACTTGGCTGCTGGTCTATCTGATTTTGGCTATTATTTTTCGGATATGATGTTGAATTTTCTTGTGGTTTTGCTTGCTCTTGTTGCCATGATTTGGTCAGGAAAATGGCAACAAATCAATAGCAGAAAATTTAAAGTGTCCTATCTTTTCTATTTCTTTTTAGCTCTTCTAGCTTTTTTTGTTTGGAATTTCGTTACCTTTTTTATTTTCCCGTCCACCCAAAATGAAATTTCTTATCAACTGGATCTTCCTACTTTTACAGGTCCTACTGCATTTTTGATGTATTTTTTCTATCCAGTGATTGCAGGTCCCATTTTTGAAGAGATGATCTATCGTGGATTGGTGATGACCGCTTTGGAAAAAGGGAAGAAATGGGGACTGGATGTGCTCAGTTCGGCTACTTTATTTGGAATTCTGCATATCAGTAGTCATGGTTGGGTCTTGACAGACTTTTTCGTATATATGGGTGGTGGTCTAATAATGGCAGTCTTATTTAGAGCAACAAAGTCAATTTATTGGCCTATTGGACTGCATATAGTCTATAACGGTATTGGTCAAATTCTGCCCTTGTTGTTTTAGAGGATCTTAAGAATCATAAATAAAGGGAAAAGTCCTAATCGTGATGCTTTTGATTGGATAAAAGGATTTGGGTAAGTTTAGCTGGAAGATGGGATAACTAAAAATTTAAAGGATCAGCGATGAAAAGGAAAGAAACGAAATTTTACTTGACATCTGTTTTGATCATAGCCACCTATTACTTAATTTTTAATTTTGTAGCAAGGTTAGAATTTGTTAACCAATTATCAGATTCTGGGTTTTATGGCTTGCAAATTTTATTGATAGTTCTTGAGGGGATTGCTGCTACAGTAGTTCTTGTAAAGAGTCAAGGTTGGAAAGAATGCGGTCGTTTCCAGTTCCGTTGGGCTTATCTGGGTGTCTTCTTTCTTTTCTTTATACTGATGTTTGTGTGGGTAAATATAACGACTCTGATTTTTCCTAGCACGCAAAATGGGAGCGAAATGATGAAAGAAGCTGCTAATTTGACAGGAACTAGCTACTTTATAATGCGCATTCTTTATGGCAGTCTCATTGCTCCTATCGTTGAAGAGTTAGTTTTTCGTGGGCTTCTAATGACGGCATTGTCCAAATTTAAAAAGTATTATGTTGATGTCGCCGTTTCCTCCACACTCTTTAGTCTTATACATGTTTTACAGTATGGCTTGGTGTTAACAGATTTCATCGTTTATGCAGGAGCAGGTCTCTTGTTCTGTATGCTATTTCGTTATACTCGTTCAGTTTATTGGCCAATAGCCCTTCATATCTTGTGGAATACATTTTTAATCGTTGTTAGTTTATTGGTATTTGGGTACTAAATCTAAAATAGTTTATAAGTTGCATCGTAAGACTGGCCTCCCAGTCTTTTTCTGTTCTTGTCAATCAGCAGACTTTTTTCTATTTTACGAATATGTTATAATAATGTTTGCTGTGACTGTTTGAAAAGCAGTTGCTGAAGGAATGATTAGTGAGGAATTTATGAAAGAAAAAGGATTTTGGGAAGGTGTGCAGGCAGCCATGCCAACGGCTCTGGGGTATGTCAGCATCGGTCTTGCCTGTGGCATTATCGGTGCGCCCTACGTAACACCTGTCGAGATGGGTTTGATGAGTCTCTTTGTTTATGCGGGGAGTGCTCAGTTTGCCATGATAGCCTTGATAGCAGTTCAAGCTCCAGTAGCTGCTATTGCCATGACGGTCTTTTTGATTAATTTGCGCCTCTTTTTGCTGAGTTTGCATGCGTCGACCTATTTTTGCCATACCAGTCTTTGGCAAAACATCGGCATGTCCAGTCTTTTGACCGATGAGACCTATGGCGTTTTGATGGGCGAGTTGGTGCATACGGATAAGGTTAACCCCATGTGGATGCACGGGAACAACCTTAACAGCTATGTAGCTTGGTTTGTTGGAACTGTAGTCGGAACTGCTCTAGGTGGACTTCTACCAAATCCAGAAATTTTTGGCTTAGATTTTGCCCTAGTGGGTATGTTTATCGGGATTTTTTCTTCCCAGTTTCAGATTATGCAAAAACGGATTCCTTTGCGCAATCTCTTCATAATTTTAGCAGTTGTAGCTGTATCTTTCTTTTTGCTCTTGACGGTGGTGTCTCAGTCATTAGCTGTTCTGTTTGCGACCTTGCTAGGTTGTACCATGGGGGTGGTCTTGGATGGTCAGTAAGTATATTTTAATGGCAATCGTCTTTTCTGGTTTGGTGACTTGGATTCCAAGAATGATTCCTTTCATCCTTGCTAAGTATAAGGGTTTGCCAGCAATCGTAGAGCGCTTTTTGAAATTTCTACCAGTTTCTATTATCTTTGCCTTGATTCTTTCAAGTGTGGTGACAGGAAAAGTTGGAAGTTTCCCGCAGATAAAGTGGTTAGACTTTTTAGCAGTCTTTCCGACAGCCCTTGTCGCCTTTCGCTACCGCAATCTGGTGGGGACGGTTATCTTTGGAGTGGTCTTGATAGCAGTCTTACGTTTGGTCTTTTAATCAGCCATAGAGAAAACCTATCACAAATATAGAAATCATATAATAGCGTAATTCCTTTTTTTCTGTTAAGATAAGATTGTATTCTATTTTGGAGGAAATATCATGAAAAAAATCGTTAAGTATTCATCACTTGCTGCCCTAGGGCTTGTTGCTGCAGGTGCATTAGCAGCTTGCTCAGGTGGTGAGAAGAAAGATGCTGCATCTGGTGAAGCAACATCTGGTAAGAAAGAAATCGTTGTGGCAACTAATGGATCACCAAAACCATTTATCTATGAAGAAAATGGTGAATTGACAGGTTACGAGATTGAACTTGTTCGTGCTATCTTTAAAGACTCAGACAAGTATACTGTCAAGTTTGAAAAGACAGAGTGGTCAGGGATTTTCCCAGGACTTGATAGCGATCGTTACCAAATGGCCGTTAACAACCTTAGTTATACCAAAGAACGTGCAGAGAAATACCTCTACGCAGCGCCAACTGCTAAAAACCCTAACGTTCTTGTTGTGAAGAAGGACGACACTAGCATCAAGTCTCTTGATGATATCGGTGGAAAATCTACTGAAGTCGTTCAAGGAACAACCTCAGCTAAACAATTGGAAGCATACAACACAGAACATGCGGACAATCCAACTATCCTTAATTATACTAAGGCAGATTTCCAACAAATCATGTCTCGTTTGAGCGATGGACAATTTGACTATAAGATTTTTGACAAGATCGGTGTAGAGACAGTTATCAAAAACCAAGGTTTGGATAACTTGAAAGTCATCGAACTTCCAAGCGACCAACAACCATACGTTTACCCACTTCTTGCAAAAGGTCAAGATGAATTGAAATCATTTGTTGACAAACGCATCCAAGAACTATACAAAGACGGAACTCTTGAAAAATTATCTCAACAATTCTTTGGTGGTTCTTACCTCCCAGCAGAAGCTGATATTAAATAAGTTTGTAAATCATCCATTCTCTCGTAGGTGGATGATTCTGTCCTCTTTGACTATATAGTTTTAAACTATAAGTCTACCTATCTTAAAACAATTTGCTAAATCAAATAAAGTATGAGATACTATTACAGTATTATTTTTAAAGGAGAACGAATCATGAAAATCAAAAAATGGTTAGGCGTAGCAGCTATCGCTACAGTAGCAGGCCTTGCACTTGCAGCTTGCGGAAATTCAGACAAGAAAGCAGACAATGCAACTACAGTTAAAATTGCGACTGTTAACCGTAGCGGTTCAGAAGAAGCACGCTGGGACAAAGTTCAAGAATTGGTTGAAAAAGACGGAATTAAATTGGAATTCACAGAGTTTACAGACTACTCACAACCAAACAAAGCAACTGCTGATGGTGAAGTAGACTTGAACGCTTTCCAACACTATAACTTCTTGAACAACTGGAACAAAGAAAACGGTAAAGATCTTGTAGCAATTGCAGATACTTATATCTCACCAATCCGACTTTACTCAGGTAAAAACGGAGAAGAAAACAAGTACACTAAAGTAGAAGACATCCCAGCAAACGGAGAAATCGCTGTACCTAACGATGCTACTAACGAAAGTCGTGCTCTTTACCTTCTTCAATCAGCTGGTTTGATCAAATTGGACGTTTCAGGAACTGCGCTTGCGACAATTGCAAACATCACAGAAAATCCAAAGAACTTGAAAATCACTGAATTAGACGCAAGTCAAACAGCTCGTTCATTGTCATCCGTTGATGCGGCTGTTGTCAACAACACTTTTGTTACAGAAGCAAAATTGGACTACAAGAAAGCACTCTTTAAAGAGCAAGCTGACGAAAACTCAAAACAATGGTACAACATCATCGTTGCGAAAAAAGATTGGGAATCATCACCTAAAGCTGATGCAATCAAGAAAATTATCGCAGCTTACCACACTGATGAAGTGAAAAAAGTTATCGAAGAAACTTCAGACGGCTTGGATCAACCAGTTTGGTAATAAACACAGGGAGGTGGGAGAGATTTTTCCACCTCTTGCTTTTATATAGAGACTAAAGAAAAGGAATATCCACTTGTATTGATTCCAAAGGTACAAGTCCTAGTAGAAAGGTAGAGAGAAAATGGTTTTCCCTAGCCAAGAAGAACAAATTGAAAAGTTTGAAAAGGATCATGTAGCGCAACATTATTTTGAAGTTTTGCGTACCCTGATTTCTAAAAAATCAGTCTTTGCCCAACAAGTCGGACTGAAAGAGGTGGCTCGTTATCTAGGCGAGATCTTCAAGCATGTAGGTGCAGAGGTCGAGATTGATGAGAGTTATAGGGCACCTTTTGTCATGGCGCATTTTAAAAGTTCACGCCCAAATGCCAAGACTATCATTTTCTACAACCACTATGACACAGTACCTGCGGATGGCGACCAAGTCTGGACAGAGGATCCATTTACGCTTTCTGTCCGTGATGGCATCATGTATGGACGCGGGGTTGATGATGACAAGGGACATATCACTGCCCGCTTGAGTGCTCTTAGAAAATACATGCAGCATCATGATGATCTACCAGTCAATATCAGTTTCATCATGGAAGGAGCTGAAGAGTCTGCCTCTATGGACTTGGACAAATATCTAGAAAAACATGCGGACAAGCTTCGTGGTGCAGATTTATTGGTCTGGGAACAAGGAACCAAAAATGCCTTGGAACAGCTAGAAATCTCTGGTGGGAACAAAGGAATTGTAACCTTTGATGCCAAGGTCAAGAGTGCCGATGTGGATATCCACTCTAGCTATGGCGGTATTGTAGAGTCAGCGCCTTGGTATCTGATTCAAGCCTTGACCAGTTTGCGAGCTGCAGATGGGCGTATTTTAGTTGAGGGCTTGTACGATGAGGTTCAAGAGCCTAACGAACGAGAGTTAGCCTTGGTTGAAACCTATGCCCAACGCAATCCAGAGGAAATCAGCCAGATTTATGGCTTGGAATTGCCACTTTTACAAGAGGAACGTACAGCCTTTCTCAAACGTTTCTTCTTTGAGCCAGCCCTCAATATCGAGGGTATCCAGTCAGGTTATCAAGGGCAAGGTGTTAAAACGATTCTACCAGCAGAGGCTAGTGCCAAGCTAGAAGTTCGTTTGGTTCCTGGCTTGGACCCGCATGATGTTTTGGATAAAATCCGGAAACAACTAGACAAAAACGGCTTTGATAAGGTAGAATTATACTATACCTTGGGTGAGATGAGTTATCGAAGCGATATGAGTGCACCATCTATTCTCAATGTTATTGAGTTGGCCAAGAAATTCTATCCACAGGGCGTATCTGTCTTGCCAACAACTGCAGGGACAGGACCTATGCATACGGTCTTTGATGCCTTAGAAGTACCTATGGTTGCCTTTGGTCTAGGAAATGCTAATAGCCGAGACCATGGTGGAGACGAGAATGTACGAATCGCAGATTATTACACCCATATTGAATTAGTAGAGGAGCTGATTAGAAGCTATGAGTAGAGATATTATCAAGTTAGATCAGATCGATGTGACTTTTCACCAAAAGAAAAGAACCATCACAGCGGTCAAGGATGTGACTATTCACATCCAAGAAGGGGATATCTACGGAATCGTTGGATATTCTGGAGCAGGGAAATCAACCCTAGTTCGTGTGATTAACCTCTTGCAAAAACCATCTGCAGGTCGAATTACTGTAGATAATGATGTAATTTTTGATGGCAAGGTTACCTTAACTGCTGAGCAATTACGTCATAAACGTCAAGATATCGGGATGATTTTCCAACACTTTAACCTTATGAGCCAGAAAACAGCAGAGGAAAACGTAGCCTTTGCTCTCAAACACTCTGGCCTCAGCAAGGAAGAAAAGAAGGCTAAAGTAGCTAAGTTGTTGGACTTGGTGGGCTTGGCTGACCGTGCCGAAAACTATCCTTCACAACTATCTGGAGGTCAAAAACAACGTGTGGCTATTGCGCGTGCCTTGGCCAATGATCCAAAAATCTTGATTTCAGACGAGTCAACTTCAGCTCTTGATCCAAAGACAACGAAACAAATCTTGTCGCTCTTGCAAGAATTGAACCGTAAACTAGGTTTGACCATTGTCCTGATTACACACGAGATGCAGATTGTCAAAGATATTGCTAACCGTGTAGCAGTGATGCAAGATGGTCGCTTGATTGAAGAAGGTAGCGTTCTTGAAATCTTCTCTGATCCTAAGCAACCATTGACTCAGGACTTTATCTCAACTGCGACAGGTATTGATGAAGCAATGGTCAAGATTGAGAAACAAGAAATCGTAGAGCACTTATCTGAAAATAGCATTTTGGTACAACTCAAGTATGCAGGCGCTTCTACAGATGAACCACTTCTGAATGAATTGTACAAGCACTACCAAGTAACAGCCAATATTCTCTATGGGAACATTGAAATTTTGGATGGTACTCCTGTGGGTGAACTTGTGGTTGTCTTGTCAGGGGAAAAAGAAGCCTTGGCAAGTGCTCAAGATGCTATCCGTCAGGCTGGTGTGCAACTAAAAGTATTGAAGGGAGGACAGTAAGATGGCAGAATTGATTAAAGCATACTTACCAAACGTCTATAAGATGGGGTGGTCTGGTCAGGCTGGCTGGGGAACGGCAATCTACTTGACCCTTTATATGACGGTTCTTTCCTTCATCATCGGAGGTTTCCTAGGGCTGGTTGCAGGGCTTTTCCTTGTCTTGACAGCTCCAGGTGGTGTCTTGGAAAATAAAGTTGTTTTCTGGATTTTGGACAAGATTACCTCTATCTTCCGTGCGGTGCCATTCATCATTCTCTTGGCTGTCTTGTCACCCTTCTCTCATCTAATCGTAGGGACAAGTATCGGACCAAATGCGGCTATTGTACCCCTATCTTTTGCAGTCTTTGCCTTCTTTGCTCGTCAGGTACAGGTGGTATTGGCAGAGCTAGATGGCGGTGTCATCGAGGCAGCTCAAGCTAGCGGAGCTACTTTCTGGGACATCGTAGGTGTTTACCTATCGGAAGGTCTACCAGACTTGATCCGTGTGACAACTGTAACCTTGATTTCCCTTGTCGGTGAAACAGCTATGGCGGGAGCGGTCGGAGCAGGTGGTATCGGTAACGTAGCTATCGCCTATGGATTTAACCGTTTCAATCATGATGTGACAGTCCTTGCGACGCTTATCATTATCTTGATTATCTTTACAATTCAGTTCTTGGGAGACTTTTTGACCAAGAAATTAAGCCATAAATAAAAGAGCCGTGTGGCTCTCAGATTGAAGAAAAAGTCAGTTGTGGATAATTTTCTTCAATCTTTTTCTTTTACTAGAGAAAATAAAAAAACTCTTAAAAATAGCATGTTTCAGCATTTCTAAGAGTTTTCAAGATATAGTAACTAATACTCAATGAAAATCAAAGAGCAAACTAGGAAGCTAGCCGCAAGCTGTACTTGAGTACGGTAAGGCGACGCTGACGTGGTTTGAATTTGATTTTCGAAGAGTATAAGTTACTTTAATTACCGAAAGGGTTTGTCTACCTACTGAGAGCCGTGTGGCTCTTTTTCTATCACATTTTGTCTGCAAACTTCTTACTAAGTTTTTGTCCGATCAAGGCACCAAGTAGAGCACCGATAAGGACGCTTGCTACAAAGAGAAGGATGGTAGTGAGATTCGGTGCAACCATAATGCGATCGATATAGTCCTGAGATTTTCCACGAGCGACTAGAGTTGCGATATATGCTTGAGGGGTCAACCACATGAGTAGGATGGGACCAGTAGTACCAAAGGCAAAAACTAGGAAGGAAAGAAGGTTCTTAACCTTATCTTTGTAGTGGCCAAGATGAGCGATGCCATCTGCTGCAAGACCGCAGATAATTCCTGGCAGAAAGGCTCCAGCACCATGCTTGCTCCCGAGGAAAAAGAGAGAGATAACGAGGCCAATCGTAGTAATCGCTCCAAAACGAGGCACTTTTGCTAAAAGGATCATATAGACGCTACCACCCACAAGAGCAGAAAAGGCAGGGGCGTAAAACATATTTCCAGTGTGATCGACAAGGTTTCCTAGTAGAACACCCACTCCGATACAGAGAAAGTAGACAAGAGCAGCTACAAGGGTTGTCAAGATATTCTTTTTCATAAGTTCTCCTTCGTATATCTGATGTTATTCATTGTATCATGCCTAGCTCAGATTGTAAATGCTGGTTTGGAACTAGTATTTATTAGGAAATGTGGTAAAATAGGAAAAAATAAAAGACGAGTGGTAAGAGGATGAAGAATTTAGGAAAAGTTTTTAAAGAGTTACGAGAATCAAGAAAAATTTCCTTGAGAAAAGCAACAGGTGGACGCTTTTCAGCATCCTTATTGTCGCGTTTTGAAAATGGTCAGAGTAAAATATCTGCTCCAAAGTTAATCACAGCTTTGGAGAATATTCATGCGAGTATGGAAGAATTGTTATTTTTGGCGAGAGGTTTTCATCAGGATGCCTATTCTGAATTTAGAAACAGAATAGTTGAGGCTATTGACCCTCAAGATTTGACATCCTTGCGCACTCTCTACCAGAGAGAGTATCAACAACTTCCTTTTTCAAAAGATAGACAGCAACACATTCTCAATGCGATTTTAATAAAATCCTATATGAAAGCCATTGATGAGACGGTTACATTGACCGCTGAGGAAGAAAGAGTCCTACATGATTATCTATTTTCTGTCGAAATTTGGGGACACTATGAATTGTTGTTCTTTTCTTCCTGCTCTCCTCTTTTATCGGTCCAGCTTTTTACAAAGTACACTCGAGAAATGTTGCGGAAGTCAGATTTCTTGCAAGGAGTTGGGAAAAATCGAAATATGATGCACACCTTGCTCCTCAATGGTTTTATGGCCTGTATTGAAGTTGATGATTTTACCAATGCCCTCTATTTCAAAAAACAAATTGAAAAGAACTTCTTTGAAGAAAATGAAACCTATTTTCGAATAGTCTACCTATGGGCAGAAGGTTTGCTTGATAGTAAGCAAGGAAGAGCAGAGGAAGGGCAGAGAAAGATGGAGGACGCTATTCGTATTTTTGAGATGATTGGTTGTAGCAAATCTGCTGACTATTATAGAAGTGCCATGGAGTGTTGAATATCTGCAACTAGATAAAATAACTTGAAACGATAGGACTGTGAAGATACTTATTAGCATTAGACAAATTCTATCGTTTTCGTTATCAGTTTAGTCTGTTGCATATATTCAAAAATGTCTTCTCGTAAGATTCTTGATGCTATACTAGAGCTACCATAAAAGTAGTATGTGAGAAAGAGAGGAATCTATATGAAACTATTACTAAGAAATCAAGCTTACAGAGTTTTGAGTTTATCACGATTTTTCAATGCTTTTGGAGCTTCCATTTTTAATTTAGTGTTTGTGGTCTATGCCTCGACTTTGCCAGAGGCTTCTGTTGCCGTTGCAATGGCGAATGTTGTGATGATGCTTCCAACTCTTTTTACAGTTTTTGTGGGAATTCGGGCAGATTACACGAGGGACAAGGTCAAATGGATGACCTATACCACTTTTTTCCAGGCTTTTCTATTTTTCCTAGCAGCTCTAATTGCTGGCCAAGCTAGTCTCTTTGCTTTTTCTACCCTCTGCTTTATCAATGTTATTAGTGATGTAGCTAGTGATTTCGCGGGTGGCTTGCGAATGCCTCTCGTTAAAGAAAAGGTAGCAGAGCAAGATTTGATGGAGGCTTACTCATTTTCCCAGTTTATTACCTATATTTCTGCTATTGGCGGCCAAGCTTTTGGAGTTTGGCTATTAGGGGTGTCAACACAGAACTTTTCGCTCGTAGCGGGAATCAATGCCATATTTTTCCTAGTGTCAGCTCTCATTCTCTTTTTAGGAAGGGCTGAATTAAGCTTATCAACTCCACTTGTTGATAGTAAATCACTGAAAAATGAGAAACTTTCTATCAAAGATCAATTTTTAACGATTTACCGAAACTTACGTCTCGTTTTTCTTAAAAGTGGACAGAAAAACTTTGGTTTTATGCTCTTTGCTATCTTGATTATCAATGCTTTGGGTGGTGCCTTAGGTGGTATCTATAACATCTTCCTTTTAAATCATTCCTTACTGAATTTTTCCTACAAGGATGCCTTGTTTATCTTACAATTGATTACCTTATTAGCAGTTATCATCAGTAGCCTTACTGGAAATGATTATTTTGGGAAGCAATCTCTGCCTAGATTGATGATGTGGGTTACATTAGGAGCCAGTCTAGTTGGTCTATCTAATTTGTTAAACCAAGTCTTGCTTGGGATGCTTTTCGTCTTTTTTACCATGTATATCTCTGGTAAAATTTCCCCTAAAATTAGTGCTCTGCTCATGAAAAATCTTGCTCCAGAGGTTCTCTCTCGTACCAGTAATTTTTTAGGTTTGTTGTTTACTCTATCTATACCAGTGGGGACGGCCTGTTTTTCACTGGTGGCGGTATGGGATATACAGTTGACTTGGATACTTTTCGTAGGTCTTTCTCTGATAGCTATTCTTCTGACAAGTCTCAATCTCAAAAATGAAATTTAGGTGTTCGTCTTCTTTTCAGACTGTCCCAATCCCTTCATTTATGGTAAAATAGGACTATTAAGTTATAAAGAGGATTCCCTATGAAATTACAAAAGCCAAAAGGAACGCAGGATATTTTACCTGCTGAGTCTGCCAAATGGCAGTACGTTGAAGGATTTGCGCGTGAAATCTTCAAACGCTACAACTATGCAGAAGTACGCACGCCTATTTTTGAGCACTACGAAGTCATCAGTCGTTCGGTTGGAGACACAACTGATATCGTAACCAAGGAAATGTATGACTTTTACGACAAGGGTGACCGTCATATCACTCTCCGTCCAGAAGGAACAGCACCGGTCGTTCGTTCTTATGTAGAAAACAAACTCTTCGCACCAGAAGTCCAAAAACCAAGCAAGTTCTACTACATGGGTCCAATGTTCCGCTATGAGCGCCCACAAGCAGGTCGCTTGCGTCAATTCCACCAGATCGGTGTGGAGTGCTTTGGTTCTAGCAATCCAGCGACAGATGTGGAAACAATCGCTATGGCAGCCCACTTCTTGAAAGCAATCGGTGTTCAAGGTGTGAAACTACATCTTAACACTCTTGGAAATCCTGAAAGTCGTGCGGCTTACCGTCAAGCCTTGATTGACTACTTGACACCTATGAAAGATAGCTTGTCTAAGGATAGCCAACGACGCTTAGAAGAAAATCCTCTTCGTGTCTTGGACTCGAAGGAAAAGGAAGACAAGGTAGCTGTGGAAAATGCGCCATCTATCTTGGATTTCCTTGATGAAGAAAGCCAAGCTCATTTTGATGCTGTGCGTCAAATGTTGGAAAACCTTGGAGTAGATTACATCATCGATACCAATATGGTTCGTGGTTTGGACTACTACAACCACACGATTTTTGAATTCATCACTGAGATTGAGGGCAATGCCTTGACAGTCTGTGCAGGTGGTCGCTACGATGGCTTGGTTGCTTACTTTGGTGGTCCTGAGACTGCTGGATTTGGTTTTGGACTTGGTGTAGAGCGTCTGCTTCTCATCCTTGAAAAGCAAGGTGTGTCTCTCCCTATCGAAAACGCCCTAGATGTCTATATCGCTGTTCTCGGTGAAGGAGCAAATCTTAAAGCCTTGGAGTTGGTACAAGCTCTTCGCCTACAAGGTTTCAAAGCAGAGCGTGATTACCTCAACCGTAAACTCAAAGCGCAATTCAAGTCAGCTGATGTTTTTGCTGCTAAGACTCTTATCACTCTTGGAGAGAGCGAAGTCGAAAGCGGACAAGTGACAGTCAAGAACAACCAAACTCGAGAAGAAGTTCAAGTTTCACTTGAAACAATCAGCCAAAACTTCTCAGAAATCTTTGCAAAATTAGGATTTTATACTCAATGAAAATCAAAGAGCAAACTAGGAAGCTAGCCGCAGACTGTACTTGAGTACGACAAGGTAAAGCTGACGTGGTTTGAATTTGATTTTCGAAGAGTATTAATCACAGATAAACTGGTCAGGATCTTACTCCTGACCTTTTTCTTTTGCAAAATGACAAAAATCCTAAACTTTTTGACAAATATACTTGTCAAAAATAAAAAGATGTGTTACAATGAAATCAAGTTAAAGAAAAGTATAGCAGAAAGGAACGATTATGTGGGCATTGGGATTTGTACCTCTTGTGATTATGTTTTGTATCTACCATTCTCAAAAGGTCAAGAAACTAGGGAATAAAATCAAAAAGTTTGAGCGAAAAGAGAAAGGAAATACAGAAATGTCAAGATTATTAAAAGAAATGATTGGGAGAACGCCGGTCATCGTTGGACAATTATTTGGAACAGATAACTGGGAAGTTGTGGATGTTGATGAGGAATGGATCAAGCTACGACGTGTAGATAAAAAGGGAAAAGAAAAATTCAAACTACAACGCATTGAGGACATCCAAACGATTCAATTTGACGGAGAGTAGGTGTGTAACATGCAACTTAAAAATCGTCTAAAAGAGCTTAGAGCTCGCGATGGTCTCAATCAAACCGAACTGGCCAAACTAGCTGGCGTGTCTAGGCAAACCATCAGTTTGCTGGAACGGGATGAGTACACTCCATCCATCGTCATCGCCCTGAAGATTGCTCAGATCTTCCATGAGCCAGTCGAGTCAGTCTTTCGCTTAGAGGAGGATGAGTGATGAACAAGTATAAAGTGATTTATTATCTATGTATCGTTGTGTTTATCGTTAATCTTTCGGCTATGATTGGAACCCTATTTGGTTGGTTTACGATCGTTGAAAGTAAATATCTCTTCTGGATAAATTTAGTGCTACTATTAGTATTTAGATGGGTAGAGAGAAAGATAAAATTCAAAGAGCTCGTAAAAGGAGAGAAATGATGTTGAGATATAAACTGCTCTATTATGTAGCACTTGTAGCTTTATTGGTGAGCGTGTTTCTAATTATTGGGACAGACTTAGGCTGGTTTAATCTGTATCAAAGTGAGCAATCCTTTTGGATTTACTTTGGCCTCATCCCAGTAGTTGAATGGATTGAAAAGAAATTAAAAAATGTAGAAGTTGTAAGAGGAGAAGAATCATGAAAGAATTTTTAGCAGGTTTTCAAGTAGATACTGAGAACAAAGTACTTGCAGGTGTCTGTGCAGGTTTAGGAAACTATTTTAACATCCAAACCAACATCGTTCGTTTGGTGACGCTCTTCTTGTTTCTCTCTTCGACGGAGATTGGGATTATAACAGTGGCTCTCTATGCTTATCTAGCAGGTTGGCTAGGTAAAGAGCCATTAGGAGATGGAGCGAAAAAAGCAAGAAACCAAGCTATTCTCTTATTTGTTGTTTGTTTGCTTTTGGTGTCGCTTGGAGCAGAAGGTTTGACAGCTATTTTTGAATCAGGTAAAGCCTTTGGTCAGTGGTTGGCTGGTTTAGTTTAGAGGGAGGATGAATATGAAAAAGAAACGAGTGCTATATTTCTTATTATTGTTTATATCAGTATTTATTACAGGTATGTTTATGGGACGTGCTTTGGCAATGGGAGTCAGTTTCAATCTAACAGATTTGATTCCTTGGTTTTCTGGCTCTAGTTTATTATTGGCATTGATTAGTATCCTTTTGGCTTTCAATTTCCTAAAGAAAAGTAGGGAATTTCACTCCTTGTATCAAGAGGAAATGGATGATAATCTGAATGAAACCTATTATGTGCAAATGTATCGAAATCTTGAGTTTGGAACAATTGCTTCTAACATAGTTTCAGTTACGACTTTGTTAGCATTTTTTATATCGGCGACTGAAGTGCTTATACTTGGTAATAGTTATCTAACTTTAGCACTCTCTTTTCTAGGGTTGATGTTGCTATTTGTTGTTCAAAAACATCTTTTGAAGACAATTTCTATTGTTCGTCAGTTTGATTTGGTATTTTTCTCCATGCCAAAGGATGTGTTAGATTATGTCAATTCTTACGATGAAGGAGAGCGACAAGCTAATTTGGAACAGAGTTTTCGGATTTTATTTCAATTAAACCAATATATTTTACAAGGTTTGTATATTTTTATTACTATCGTTTCTGTGCTTACAAGAGAAATTCAGTTATTAGCTCTTTTAGCCGTAGCGGTAGTCCATATTTATATCAATGTAATGCAAATACCTATGGTGAAACGTTATTTCAAATAGGAACAATCACTGAAACTACTAAAAGTTATTAGTTGGTTTAGATAGGGGCCAGAAAATGAATAATAATCGTAGATGGTGGAGAGTGGGAGTGTGTATGTTAAGTGCTTTTGTAGGAGTCTTTGCTTACACTCTTAGAGGTATAGTTGAACAGATTCAAATGTCACAAGTCTTACCTACTATTTATGGACTTGCTCTCGTTATTGGAGGACTTTCCTTCATCTTAGCCATGTATTATCTTGGTAAGAGTCGAGAAGTTTATACTCTTTATCAAAGGGGGACAGAGGAAGAAGATAGTGATCAGACTTATGTAAGAGCCTATCGTTACTTGGATTATGGTTCGGTTTCTTCCAATGTTTTGATGATAGCAATGATGACCAGTGGGATTATACTGATTTCTCCGATATTTAAGAATACCTTGCTAATTCTTCCAGCTCTTATTCTATTATGCTTATACATTATTGTTGCCAATTACTTGTTGCGAACTATTTTTATCGTTCGACACTATAAACTGTCTGCTTATTACACTCCAAAAGATATTTTAGATTATCTTAACAGTTATGATGAGGGAGAAAAGCAGGCAGAGATGGAGAGTGCCTTTTTAACTCTGTTTAGGCTGGATCAAATTTTACTGCCATCACTCTATTTTTTATTGATAGTATTATCAGTTGTTTTACGAGAAATACAAGTGGTTGCCTTAGTTCTTTTAGTTGTCATCCATATCTATATCAATGTTGCACATTTACGAAAAACAAAACGTTATTTTAAATAGGAGAATCTTATGAAAACACTTCAAAATATCGGTTGGTATAGTCTTACTTTCTTATCATTTATTATGGTCTATAGTTTTATTCAGGGCGTAGGCTTAGAAGCTATGAAAATGGGTGCGCCTGAATATGTTGCTGTCCCAATTTATGTCTTATTGGCAGGAATTTTCACCTTCGTTACCTATAAGTGGTATAAGACAGGAACCGTTACGATTGAAAATACAGCCCTTAACAAATATATCTGGTTGCCTGCCTTGGTATTGGTTCTTGTCATAGTTGCACAAAATTTCTTACCAAATGATCCATCAGTCAATCAACAGATGTTAGAACAAATGACTCATAATCAACCTCTCTTCTCTTTCTTTATGATAGTTGTTTTTGCGCCTCTGACAGAAGAGTTAACCTTTAGAGGTATGTTAGCTCGCTATGTCTTTCCTCAACAGGATAACATCAAGCAGACAGCTCTCTTTCTTATTGTAAGTACGATCATTTTTGCACTTGTTCATTTCCCTGGCACTCCTCAACAATTCCTAGTGTATGGTTCCCTAGGTTTGAGCTTGGGCTTAGCTTATGTCAGCAAAGGTGGTTTGGCATATAGCATTGCTTTACATGCTTTAAATAATTTAATCGGATTTTTAATGATTCTCATGCTATAATAGACTCAGGAGGAAGTCATGAAACGAGTGATATTATTAGCAGTAATTCAGGCAGTTGTACTCTTCTTTATTATTGGAGCGCTTGCCTATGCTTTTAAAGGGGATTTCTTTTATAACCATCTAGCAGTTATCTTTGCACCAATCGCAGGTATTATGCGATTTGCGACAGCCTATGCAACGGAGATTGTTCTCCCTAAAAAGGCTGCAGAGATTGCTGAAAAGCGTAAAAAATAAAGAAAACCTAAATCCAGCGAATGACTTTGCTGGATTTTTTCATTTATAAGAGGAAACTCTCAACTTTTCTGATGATTTTCATGAAGAGCCTGCGCTTTTATGGTAAAATAGTAACAGAATATAAGAGGAGAGAAAACATGAAACGTAGTATGTATGCTGGTCGTGTTCGTGAGGAGCACATCGGACAAGAAATTACCTTGAAAGGCTGGGTTGCCCGTCGTCGTGACCTTGGTGGTTTGATCTTTATCGATCTTCGTGACCGTGAAGGAATCATGCAGTTGGTTATCAACCCAGAAAAAGTATCTGCAGAGGTGATGGCAACAGCTGAAAGCCTTCGTAGTGAATTTGTCATCGAGGTGACTGGTCAAGTTGCTGCACGTGAGCAGGCCAATGACAAGTTGGCGACTGGAGCAGTTGAACTGAATGTAACAGCTCTTACTGTACTTAATACAGCCAAAACAACACCATTTGAAATCAAGGATGGCATTGAAGCAAACGATGATACACGTCTACGTTACCGTTACCTTGACCTTCGTCGTCCAGAAATGTTGGAAAACCTTAAACTTCGTGCCAAGGTAACACATTCTATCCGTAACTACTTGGATGAGTTGGAATTTATCGATGTGGAAACACCATTCCTTTCTAAATCAACGCCAGAAGGGGCGCGTGACTATTTGGTGCCATCTCGTGTTAATAAAGGGCATTTCTATGCTCTTCCTCAAAGTCCGCAGATTACAAAACAGTTGTTGATGAATGCGGGATTTGACCGTTACTACCAAATCGTCAAGTGCTTCCGTGACGAAGATTTGCGTGGTGACCGCCAACCTGAATTTACCCAGGTCGACTTGGAAACTTCATTCTTGACTGAGCAAGAAATCCAAGACATCACAGAAGGCTTGATTGCGCGTGTGATGAAGGAAACAAAAGGCATCGAAGTAACACTGCCATTCCCTCGAATGAAGTATGATGATGCCATGGCTCTTTATGGTTCTGACAAGCCTGATACTCGTTTTGAAATGTTGCTTCAAGACTTGACAGATCTTGTCAAGGGTGTAGATTTCAAAGTCTTCTCAGAAGCTCCTGCGGTTAAAGCCATTGTAGTTAAAGGCGCAGCAGACAACTACTCTCGTAAAGATATTGACAAGATGACAGAGGTAGCCAAGCAGTATGGGGCTAAAGGTCTGGCTTGGGTCAAGGTTGTTGACGGTGAATTAAATGGTCCAGTTGCTAAATTCTTGACTGGCGTTCAGGCAGATTTGACAACAGCACTTGGTCTTGAAGATAAGGACTTGGTTCTCTTTGTAGCAGATACGCTTGAAGTAGCTAATGCAACTCTTGGTGCCCTTCGTGGACGTATTGCGAAGGAACTAGGCTTGATCGATAATGACAAATTCAACTTCCTCTGGGTTGTTGACTGGCCAATGTTTGAATGGTCAGAAGAAGAAGGGCGTTATATGAGTGCCCACCATCCATTTACCCTTCCTCAAGCAGAAACTGCTCATGAGCTTGAAGGTGATTTGGCTAAGGTTCGTGCCATTGCTTATGATATCGTCTTGAATGGTTATGAACTTGGTGGTGGTAGTCTTCGTATCAACCAAAAAGAACTTCAAGAACGTATGTTCAAAGCTCTTGGTTTCTCAGCTGAAGAAGCAAATGACCAGTTTGGTTTCCTTTTGGAAGCTATGGACTATGGTTTCCCACCACACGGTGGTTTGGCTATCGGTCTTGACCGTTTTGTCATGTTGCTCGCTGGAGAAGAAAATATCCGCGAAGTCATCGCCTTTCCTAAGAACAATAAGGCAACTGACCCAATGACGCAAGCACCATCAACAGTAGCTCTTAAACAACTAGAGGAACTTAATCTACAAGTAGAACAAGATGAAACAAACGAAACTAACTAAAAAGTGGTACCATTATCTTCGCCGCTTTGCTTATCGAGTAAAGATTTTGCGTGTTTTACAAAGTATTTCTCGAGAAAAATACGATGAAAAAATCTCAGCTTCTCTGGTATATGGTTTTCTATCAGCAGTAGCCGTCAATTTCTTTTTCCAACCAGGGCACGTTTATTCAAGTGGTGCGACAGGTTTGGCCCAGATTATATCTGCCCTTAGTAACCACTGGTTTGGTTTTCATTTCCCGATATCGGTAGCCTTTTATGCCATCAATATTCCTCTCATGATTTTGGCTTGGTATCAAATTGGGCATAAGTTCACGATTTTTACCTTTATCACGGTATCCATGAGCTCGCTCTTTATCCAGTTTGTGCCTGTGGTGGTCTTAACAGAGGATCCAATCATTAATGCCCTTTTTGGGGGTGTTGTCATGGGACTGGGGATCGGATTTGCTTTACGTCATAACATCTCCAGTGGTGGAACAGATATTGTCAGCCTAACCATTCGTAAGAAGACTGGTCGTAACGTCGGAAGTATCTCTTTCTTGGTCAATGGCACAATCATGTTGATTGCAGGAGTGACCTTTGGTTGGAAATATGCCCTTTATTCCATGATTACCATCTTTGTATCAAGTCGTGTGACAGATGCAGTTTTCACCAAGCAAAAACGCATGCAGGCTATGATTGTCACTAGCAATCCAGATGCCGTCATTGAGAAGATCCATAATAAATTGCATCGTGGAGCAACTATGATTCATGATGCTGAAGGAACCTATAACCACGAACGTAAGGCTGTTTTGATTACGGTTATCACTCGTGCAGAGTTCAATGATTTTAAACTGATCATGAAGCAAGTTGATCCAACAGCCTTTGTTTCTGTTTCAGAAAACGTTCATATCCTAGGCCGATTTGTCGAAGTCGAAAACTAATCAATTATAAAAATAGATTACAAAAAACCAACTCTAAGCAAAAGATGTTAGAGTTGGTTTTTCTTATTTTTCAATGATTTCATGTGCAATCACTTGACGATAGCAGATTTGACGATTTTCTTTGACATCATTGATGATTTGAAGAATCGTCTCAAACGAAGTGCGACCAAGAGCAAGACTATTAATATTGACATAGGCCGCTAGGTTTAATCTTGGATTAACAGAGTCAAAGCTGAGAACAGGGACATTAAGCTGATGTTCGTTGAGGTAGTTACAAACACCTTCAGCTAAGAGGCTATCTGTTGTGATAACAGCATCGGTTTTTGGATCGTATTCAAAAAGTTGTTTGCTAAATTTATAGCCCTTTTCTTCAAGGAATTCATCTGCAAAGAAGGTACGATGACTATCAAGAGATAGTTTGTGTTCTTGAAGGGCTTGCTCGTAACCTCTTAGACGATCCTGCGTAACGTAGAGTTTCTTGGCACCACCGATGAAAGCAATGCGGCTGCATCCTTTTTTAATGAAGTATTCGGCTGCATCAAAACCAGCTTGAATATTATCGTTGTCAACAAGTGGAATAAAAGGTGATAGTGATTTCCCAAGGATGAGGAAGGGAAATTGTTCTTCAGTAACGAGTTTAACTAAGGGGTCATTTTCTTGGGCATACAAGAAGATAAGACCGTCTACACGCTTTCCATAGACCATCTGTGAAATTGCATTTAAGCGCTCTTTTTCGTCTTTTCCAGTTGCAATCTGGATAGCATAGTGATTTTCTGAAGCAACTTGTGCAATCCCTCTAAGGACAGAAGGGAAGAAAGGATTTTGATAGAAAACGTCTGAATCATCTGGAAGAACCAAGCCGATAACCTGCGTATAACTACTAACCAGGCTTCGGGCATTGAGGTTAGGGTGGTAGTTGAGTTCCTTCATAGCCTTTCGAACTCGTTTTTTAGTTTCATCGCTAATGGTTGATTTGTTTTGAATAACACGGGTTACGGTTGAGGGTGAGACCCCTGCAGCCTTGGCCACGTCTTTAATCGTAACAGGCATAATAATCTCCTACTTATGGTAGTCTGGATCACGAAAATGCGTTTTGTAAAAGATAGTGACCAGGTATAGAACAAATAAAATGTTTTGAACAGTAATTAAAGTTGCCATGTTTTGCCCCAAGAGACCGAGAATCATGGCAAGTAAGGTTGGTAATCCTAAACAGTTCAAAATGAAATGATAGCACTCTTTATAGCTTTTAAATGAAAAGAGACGTGATTTTTTCGTAAAGTAGAGCAAGAGGCTAGAACCTAGAGCAACGATGAAAAAATTAAGTCCGAAGAGAAAGCTAGAACCTAACACAAGAAAGAGACTAACATAGATACGATTCTGTTGATACCAGTCTTTAGAAATGGCTTGCGTTAAGCTTTCCTTGCTTTGGAAACTATCGGTCGTGATCGCATGATAGCGAATGCTAGTCAATTCTTTTCCTTGCTTACTGATGACGAGTTGCTCAGGTTCAAAGTTAAGAAGTAATTCCTCAGGAAAGTTTGAACTAGAAGAGTCTCCGATTTGAACAGAAGCTAGATGAGGAGTTGAACCAGTATAGCTCAGCTTCCCATCATTAATCTGAGTATTTGCAGCTAAATCTTGTACGACATCGTCCGTCAGAGGAGCGTAGACATCATCGATGAAGGTTTCTAAAGGATAGGTGTCCTGAGAGCTGTTCTGGATGGCAATAGGAACCATAGACAAGCTAATCAAGAAAATACTGGTAAAAATCAGTTGAAACCAGTTTAGACCGAAACGATGAGAGAGGGGCTTACGGAATCCCCAAATACTATTAAAATAAGAAAATGGATATGGTAACATAAATCTCTTTCTATAGGCATTTTTCTATACGAGTATTATATAGAGAAATGTGTTTTATTTCAAGCAGGGGATACGAATCCTTGTTGAAAGTAGATTATTAATAAAATTTATCAACTAACAATGAGGGTATTCTCAATAATCTCTTGATTCTCATCAGACTATATCAGCATTAGTTCAAAAATGAAAAAGGGTGGCGGGGGTATATTACCCCTTGTCGCCACCGCTTGTAAGTCCTGAAACGAAGTTCTTTTGCAAGAAGAAAAAGAGTGTACAGATTGGAAGAGCGATGAGGATAGCACCTGCTGAGAAGTAGGCAATCTTCAAGTTCTTCGCATTGTTGACGAAGGTTTGGAGACCAACGGCAACTGTAAAGTATTCTTTCTCACGAAGCAAGAAACTAGAGAGGATGTAGTCTCCGAAAGGTCCCATGAAGGCCCAGAGTGCTTGTACCGCAACCATTGGGCGAACGAGCGGGAGAACGATTTGCCAGAAGCGGCGGAAGTGTCCTGCACCATCCAGTTTTGCAGATTCATCGAGAGACATTGGCACGGTGTCAAAGTAACCTTTCATCAACCAAGCGTTCATAGGGATACCACCACCGACATATAGGAAGATGAGGAACCAGCTATGGTTAAGGGCATTTAACATGAGGGCCATAACGAAGAAGGCAGTCAAAGCGGCCATTGTTGGCACCATTTGGATAATCAAGAAGAAGACCAAACTTTGTTTACGAGCCAAGAAATTGTAACGGCTGTAGGCATAACCAGCAAGCACGATAATACTTGTCTGAACGACCATAGTGATCAAAGCGATGATCAAAGTATTAAGGTACCATGTCCCGTACAAGGTTTCTGTAAAGAGCCCTTTGAAGTTATCAAGACTAAAGTTGACATTGCTGTCGAGTTTAAAGGCCACAACGTTACCAGCCTTGAAGGCAGACATAATCGTGATTAAAAGAGGATAGATAATGACGATTGAAAGCCCGATCAAGTAGAGGTAAGTGAGGGTTTGAGTCAGTCTACGTTTTAGTTTGATTGAGTTATTCATCTTAGACGTCCTCCATATCAAATGCGTGTAGTTTCTTGAAGGCAATCATAGAAATAGAGATGACAATGATTGAAATAATCAAGGTAACGGCAGCTGCCATAGAGTATTGTGGAGCCGTACCGGTTGTCAAACGGTAAATCCATGAGATCAAGATATCGGTTGAACCAGCTCCACCACCGACACTACCAGGGCCACCACCATTGAAGAGGTACATGATAGAGAAGTTGTTGAAGTTGAAGGTGTATTGACTAATCAAAGTAGGTGCCGCAACTGCCAAAATCATTGGGAAAGTGATGCTGCGGAATTTTTGCCAAGCGTTTGCACCGTCGATATAAGCTGCTTCATACAAGTCGTTTGGAATAGACTGTAGGATACCGAGAGTTAGGACATAGATATAAGGGAATCCAAGCCAACCTTGCATCATAATCAAGGCGATTTTAGTCCAAGTTGGATTTGTCTTCCAAGGGATGAGAACGCCATCTAAGAAAGGAAGAACCTTAGCAAAAAGTGGCAAAACTTGAGTGTTGATAGCTCCGACACTATCGTTGAACATATTTGAGAATGTCAAGATAGTGATGAAGGCTGGGACAGCCCAAGGTAGAAGGAAGATAACACCAAAGATACGTTTTCCTTTGATGAATGGTTGGTTAGCAATAATAGCTGTAAAGATACCGAGTACAATTTGCAAAGTAGATGCAGACAAAGCCCAGATAATAGTCCAAGAAAGAACAGAACCGAAGGCTGAACGGAAGGTACTCAAGCTCCAGATATTTGTGAAGTTAGTCAATCCAACCCAGTCCAACAATTTATTAGGTGGTAAATGTTGGAAATCATAGTTAGTAAAGGCAATCATCAAGGTTACAATAACTGGGAAGATGATGGCAAATGTCATGGCAACGTAAGATGGGATAATGAGCAAGTATGGGAATCCATTTTCATAGATACCTTTAATCATATCCTTAAGTGTCAATGGGACAGGGATGCCATTATTGATACGTTTTGCAATCGTATGAGCGTCTTTAATATTGAAAAGATAGAATGCTAGATAAACAATTACAAAGATAGAGTGAAATGCACCACGAATCAACATGAAGAGAGAGTTATCACGACCAGGTTTTTCACCAAGAGTGATCAAGTTGCTCAATTCAGGTGCTGCAAGTGCAATAAAATAGAGGACAAAAACTACTGTTACAGCAAGGAAGATAAAACCTTTAGCTTTTTGTTTGTTATAGATTTGCCCCAACCCAGGAATCAATGAAAGCAAGGCTGCTTTTTTGGGTTGTTGTTCCATGAGTGCTCCTTTCCTAAGATACGAGCGTTGAACTCGATGCTAATCAGCAAAGTTACTGAAAACATTGTCAGTATATCTAAAAATCAAGGGAGATGTTTAAATTATCTCCCTTGAAGCAATCAATTAGTTACCAAATTTTTGTTGGATTGTTTCTTTGATCAATGTTACAGCATCATTAGCAGCTGTTTTAGCATCTTTCTTACCGCTTACAGCGTCAAAGAGCATTGTTTTAGCTGGGTCCCAAACTGTTGACATTTGAGAGATGTTTGGCATTGGTTGAGCGTTCTTGAACTGTTCGATAACGGCAGTTGTCAACTCATCTTTTTTACCTTCTGCGTAAGCACGAGCTTCAGTGTTCGCTGGGATTTCGTTAGTAGCATCGTAGAATGCTTTTTGTTGTTCAGTTGAAACAAGGAAGTCTACAAATTTTTGAGCCCCTTCAAGGTTTTTAGTGCTTGATGGGATGATCCAAGCTTTACCACCACCAAAGGCTGCGTAGTTTTTACCGTTTGGAAGAGTTGGGATAGTTGCAACACCGTAGTTTACTTTAGCGTCTTTGAATGCTTGAGCTTTCCAAGGACCGTCGATGATTGCAGCTGTTTTACCTTCTTGGAATTGAGTTTGGATCAAGTTTGCAGCACCTTCAGTGTCTTGCATACCTTTAGGCCATTTATCGTACCAAGTCTTAGCGTAGTTGATACCTGCGATAGCACCATCGTTTGCAAGACCGATATCTTTAGGATTTTTACCGTTGTCACCAAATACGTAAGCGCCGTTACCAGCAAGAAGTCCGTATGCGTAGTAGAAGTTAGTCCAGTCAGCTAGGAAAGCAGTAGTTTTTCCGTCTTCACCAGCGAAGGCATATTTGCTATCTTTAGCAAGTTCTTCTAGGTCAGCAAATGTCTTAGGAGCTTCTTTCACTAAGTCTTTGTTGTAGTACATAACAAGTGACTCGATAACAGCTGGAGCACCATAAACTTTACCACCAACAGTTACAAGAGATTTAGTAGTATCGTCTGTTTTAGCACCGTCACTCAAAGTTACTTCTGAAAGTTGTCCGTCAGTACCAAGGCTACCTACACGGTCGTATGGTGCCATCATGACGTCAGCAGCTTTACCTGATTGGTTATCAAGTGAAAGGTTGTCAAGTCCACCTAATTGGTCACCTGTTTTAATAGTAACTTTTACACCCGCTTCTTTTTCGTAAGCTGCAGCAGCTGATTCTGCGAAAGCTTTATATTGGTCTTCAACATAGAAAGTGATTTCTTGGCTTCCTGATGCAGAAGAGTCAGCAGCTTTATCAGAAGTTTTGCTTCCGCAAGCTACCAAAAGTAAGCTAGCAAGAGTAGCAGTACCAAGTACAGCTGCGCTCTTCATGAATTTAGTTGACATAGTGTATTCCTCCTAAAGAATAACAAATTTTAATTTCGAGGAAACGCAAACGTTTTCCCTTATGACCATAGTATAGCACAAACAGAAAACGGTTGCAAGCGTTTTTTTGAAAAAATTTTAAAAAGCTTGTTGCTGGCTAATTCCTAAAATTGTTTGTATAATAGAAGAGAAAGATGTAATCGTGTAAATTTCGATTCAAAAATAATTGAAGGGAAACGATTGCATGAATAAGCTGAAGGTTGAAAGGATTTTAAAAATAAGAATATAGTAACTTAAAAGTTTATCAATAAAAAATAAATCATAAAAGTTTTTTAAAAACGCTTGCATTTCTTTTTGAAATGGGTTATACTTTACTTAGCGCAAACGTTTGCGCACAAATTTGAAACAATTAATTAAAAAAACACTTGAGGTGCTATTATGAAAAAACGTCAAAGTGGTGTGTTGATGCACATCTCATCACTTCCAGGAGCTTACGGAATCGGATCATTTGGTCAAAGCGCCTATGATTTCGTTGACTTCTTGGTTCGTACCAAACAACGTTACTGGCAAATCCTTCCTTTAGGAACAACAAGCTACGGAGATTCTCCTTATCAATCTTTCTCAGCCTTTGCTGGGAACACTCATTTTATCGATCTTGATATTTTGGTAGAGCAAGGCTTGTTAGAAGCAAGTGATCTTGAGGGAGTAGACTTCGGTAGCAATCCAACTGAAGTTGATTACGCTAAGATTTATTACGCACGTCGTCCTCTTCTTGAAAAAGCAGTCAAACGTTTCCTTGAAGTTGGGGATGTCCAAGATTTTGAAAAATTTGCTCAAGAGAACCAATCATGGCTTGAACTTTTTGCAGAGTATATGGCTATCAAAGAGCATTTTGATAATCTCGCTTGGACAGAGTGGCCAGATGCAGATATTCGTGCGCGTAAAGCTTCAGCTCTGGAAAGCTACCGTGAACAATTGGCAGACAAACTTGTTTACCACCGCGTAACCCAATATCTCTTCTTCCAACAATGGTTGAAATTGAAAGCATACGCTAACGAAAACCACATCGAGATTGTGGGGGATATGCCAATCTATGTTGCTGAAGATTCAAGCGATATGTGGGCAAATCCACACCTCTTTAAAACAGATGAAAATGGGAAAGCAACTTGCATCGCAGGATGCCCACCAGATGAGTTTTCTGCGACTGGTCAGCTTTGGGGGAACCCAATCTATGACTGGGAAGCAATGGATAAAGATGGTTACAAATGGTGGATTGAACGCTTGCGTGAAAGCTTCAAAATCTACGATATTGTGCGTATCGACCACTTCCGTGGATTTGAGTCTTACTGGGAAATCCCTGCGGGTTCTGAAACAGCGGCACCTGGTAAATGGGTGAAAGGACCTGACTACAAACTCTTTGCAGCGGTTAAAGAAGAACTTGGTGACTTGAACATCATCGCTGAAGACCTTGGTTTCATGACTGATGAAGTCATCGAGCTTCGTGAGCGCACTGGATTCCCAGGAATGAAAGTCCTTCAATTTGCTTTCAATCCAGAACACGAAAGTATCGACAGCCCACACTTGGCACCAGCAAACTCAGTTATGTACACTGGAACACACGATAACAACACTGTTCTTGGTTGGTACCGTGATGAGATTGATGATCCAACTCGTGAGTACATGGCTCGTTACACAAACCGTAAAGAGTACGAAACAGTGGTGCATGCTATGCTTCGTACAGCTTTCGCATCAGTAAGTTTCATGACGATTGCTACTATGCAAGATTTGCTAGAATTGGATGGTTCAGCTCGTATGAACTTCCCATCTACTCTTGGTGGAAACTGGTCATGGCGTATGACAGAGGAACAATTGACTCCTGCTGTTGAAGAAACTTTGCTTGACTTGACTACAATTTATCGCCGTATCAATGAAAATTTGGTAGAATTAAAGAAATAAGACATTATCAGGAGACACAAAAATGTTACCATTAAAAGAATTTGTACAAAACCGTTACAATAAATCTATCGCAGAATGTAGCAACGAAGAGCTTTATCTTGCTCTTCTTAACTACAGCAAACTTGCTAGCAGCCAAAAACCAGTGAATACTGGTAAGAAAAAAGTTTACTACATCTCAGCTGAGTTCTTGATTGGTAAACTCTTATCAAACAACTTGATTAACCTTGGTCTTTATGACGAAGTTAAAAAAGAACTTGCTGACGCAGGTAAAGAGTTGATCGAAATTGAAGAAGTAGAATTGGAACCATCACTTGGTAACGGTGGTTTGGGACGTTTGGCAGCTTGCTTTATCGACTCAATCGCTACACTTGGTTTGAATGGTGATGGTGTTGGTTTGAACTACCACTTCGGTCTTTTCCAACAAGTTCTTAAAAACAACCAACAAGAAACTATTCCTAACGCTTGGTTGACTGACCAAAACTGGTTGGTTCGCTCAAGCCGTAGCTACCAAGTGCCATTTGCACACTTTACATTGACATCTACTCTTTACGATATCGATGTACCTGGTTACAAAACAGCTACTAAAAACCGTTTGCGTTTGTTTGACTTGGATTCAGTTGATTCTTCAATCATCCAAGATGGTATCAACTTTGACAAGACAGATATCGCTCACAACTTGACTCTTTTCCTTTACCCAGATGATAGCGATAAACAAGGTGAATTGCTCCGTATCTTCCAACAATACTTCATGGTTTCAAATGGTGCGCAATTGATCATCGATGAAGCAATCGAAAAAGGAAGCAACTTGCACGACCTTGCTGACTACGCAGTTGTACAAATCAACGATACTCACCCATCAATGGTTATCCCTGAATTGATCCGTCTTTTGACTGAACGTGGTATCGAACTTGATGAAGCAATCTCTATCGTTCGTAGCATGACTGCTTACACAAACCACACAATCCTTGCTGAAGCCCTTGAAAAATGGCCTCTTGAATTCTTGGAAGAAGTGGTTCCTCACTTGGTACCAATCATCAAAGAATTGGACCGTCGTGTTAAAGCAGAATACAAAGACCCATCTGTTCAAATCATCGATGAGAATGATCGTGTACACATGGCTCACATGGATATCCACTACGGATACAGCGTAAACGGGGTTGCAGCTCTTCATACTGAAATCTTGAAGAACTCAGAGTTGAAAGCTTTCTACGACATCTACCCAGAAAAATTCAACAACAAAACAAACGGTATCACATTCCGTCGTTGGCTCATGCATGCTAACCCAAGCTTGTCTCACTACTTGGATGAGATTCTTGGACGCGAATGGCACCATGAAGCTTCTAAATTGGAAGACCTTCTTTCATACGAAGACAAGGCTGCTGTCAAAGAAAAATTGGAAAGCATCAAAGCTCACAACAAACGTAAATTGGCTCGTCACTTGAAAGAACACCAAGGTGTGGAAATCAATACAAACTCTATTTTTGATATCCAAATCAAACGTCTTCACGAGTACAAACGTCAACAAATGAACGCTTTGTATGTGATCCACAAATATCTTGACATCAAGGCTGGTAACATCCCTGCTCGTCCAATCACAGTATTCTTTGGTGGTAAAGCAGCTCCTGCCTACACAATTGCTCAAGACATCATCCACTTGATCCTTTGCTTGTCAGAAGTAATTGCCAACGATCCAGAAGTAGCACCACACTTGCAAGTGGTTATGGTTGAAAACTACAACGTTACTGCAGCAAGCTTCTTGATCCCAGCATGTGACATCTCAGAACAAATCTCACTTGCTTCTAAAGAAGCTTCAGGTACTGGTAACATGAAATTCATGTTGAACGGAGCTTTGACTCTTGGTACTATGGACGGTGCTAACGTGGAAATCGCTGAGTTGGTTGGCGACGAAAACATCTACATCTTCGGTGAAGATTCAGAAACTGTTATCGACCTTTACGCGAAAGCAGCATACAAATCAAGCGAATTCTACGCTCGTAAAGCGATCAAACCATTGGTTGACTTTATCGTGAGCGACGCTGTTCTTGCAGTTGGTAAGATTGAACGCTTGGAACGTCTTTATAACGAATTAATCAACAAAGACTGGTTCATGACTCTTCTTGACTTGGAAGACTACATCAAAGTGAAAGAGCAAATGCTTGCTGACTACGAAGACCGTGACGCATGGTTGGATAAAGTCATCGTTAACATTTCTAAAGCAGGATTCTTCTCATCTGACCGTACAATCGCTCAGTATAACGAAGATATCTGGCACTTGAACTAAGATATACAATTTAATAGTTATTACACTATCTAGCAAAAAAGCGAGTTTCAATTGAAATTCGCTTTTTTGAATGTTATGGACTTGAAGTTGACTAGTCTCAAAAGAAAAAATAATTTGTCAATAATTTCTAGACTTAAAAATCAGACCTAGAGAACACTAAGAAGGCTGGTTGTACTATCTTTAAACCTCAGGTTCTTCTTAGCTGTTACCTCAAATTTCTTGTATTCGTTTACAAACAGTATTATAATAGTATTATAGTAAAGAAAGAGGGTGTTCTTATGTGGAAAAAATATTTTTCAAAATATAAATGGACTGATTTATTTTGGATTCTTCTTGTAATTTGGTCATGCCTTTATATGGGTAATAGTTCTTCGTTTCCACTGACTCATCAAGAAATCTCTTTTCATGGATGTTGTTATGGGGCATCACTTGCCTTATATCACTTGCTATTTATTGATAAATTTGTCATTTCAAATCGAAAATAAATGGAGAGGTCAAAATTTTTTATACTTTTCGGAAAGACAGTGAAAAATCGTGTTTTAAACCCGCATCTCAAGAAGAGGTGCGGGCTTGGTTTTATCTCATAAACTAGTTTACAGGGCTTTTCCGACTAGAATCTTTGCTTCGATAGTAATCTCAGTTAACTGGCTCCAATCAATCTTGCTCTGGTCGACATGAAAAAGCAGGGGCGTCATGCTGAGCAAGGCTTGGCGTTGCTCTACGGTGATAGACTTGGTCAGGGAAGCAATCTGACTAGATTGGATGCTGAAGTGTTCTTGGAAGTGTTCTTTGATATCTTGGTTTGAATAATCCTTCTTTGTCAGCTGATCCTGTACCATCTGACGGATTTCCTTGAGGTGATTTTCAGTCGGGATGACCTTGATTAAGATGCCGTCCTTTGATAAGACTCGTCGGAATTCTCCGTAGTTGGCAGGTGAGAAGATATCGAGAAGAATATCCATACTGGCTTCTTTTATAGGAAGGCGAGCCAAGTCACCAACAAACCAATTGACTGCCCAGTTGGGTTCGCTTTTAGCAGCGATTTGGACCGAGTCTTTCGAGAGATCAAAGGCGTAGAAGGTCTTGTCAGGATGACTTTCTTGTAGTCTACGAGAGTAAAATCCTTCGCCACAACCGATATCTAAGACTGTTTTTGCAGATGATTTAGTCGCTAGTAGGTCAGAAATACCTTCTAAAATAGCTTGGTAAAAGCCAGCTTCTAGGATTTGTTGACGGTTTTGAAAGTTTTCCTTGTCGTAGTTGGCGGATTGCTTGATTTGAGGGGCCAGATTGACATAGCCGAATTTTGCTAGGTCAAAAGAATGGCGATTATCGCACTTGAGACTAGACTCTACCAAGGTCAGTTTTTCTTGGCAGATAGGGCAGGCAAAGGCAGTCGCAGAAGCAAAACGCTGGAGTTTGGGTTTGAGGTTTGTATTCATAATAGTAGTGTAACAAAAGAGCTTCTATATAGCAAACAATCTGGCGATTTTGAATTCCTTTAATTGCACTAGTTTATCAAATTTATTTACTTCCATCGAATTGATTGGTTAGTATATTTTTCAATTCAGGACAATATTTACTTGCCTCAAATTCAATAATATCATATTGGGCAATCTTATTTTTGTAGAATGGGTCTTGCCTAATGATTTCTTGGACAGCTTCGTTATTCTTACCTTGCATAAGGATAATTCCTCCAGTTCTTGGATTTTTTCTACCAGATGCAATAAACAAACCTTCTGCATAATAATGGTTCAGAAAATTTATGTGTTCTTGTAAATATTTTTCAACTACTTCAAGTGGCTCAATATAGGTAAGGTTTATAATAAACATAAATAACTCCTTTAAAATAAATGATAAAAAGATTATAATACTTTATAAATAAGTTGTGTAGTAGGCACATTTTTGTAAGGAGAAAAAATGTTAACAAATAAAAATTGGAACTGTAGTATGTCTCGTGTCTTAGATGTGGTTGGTGGGAAATGGAGGATGAATATATTATGGGTTATAAACAAGCATAAGAAAGTCCGTTTCAATCAATTGAGAAGAGAAGTTGAAGGGATTACAACTATCAGTCTAACACGTGGACTAGATGTTTTAATAGAGAACCAATTGGTTGAGAGATTCGATTTTGAATCTATGCCACTCCATACAGAATATGAGCTGACAGAAAAAGGCAAATCGCTGATGCCGATTTTAAAGGACTTAAATCAATGGGGAAAAGAATGGCTGTAATAAATTTTTGGGCTGGGGGGCACCATACGGAGCCCAATCCTTTAGTTGATCTTTTTAACAATTTACGGCCTAATTTGGTTGTATTAGATTTGGCAACTCCATAAAAAACTTAACGAATCAACCGAGCTTTGTTGCATCGCAGAAAACGGAAATAATCCTAGAAAAAGTGTATAGTAAAAACCACGAAGTTAATACGAAACTTCGTGGTTTTACTTTCTTAATAAGTCAAAACAAAGTATTTTTTCTTCCCACGACGGATAACAGTCAGTTCGTTCTCTAACTTATCAGCGTCACTCAAGACATAATCAAGGTCTTGGATGCGGTCGCCGTTGACGTAGATAGCTCCGTTTTGGACGTCTTCACGGGCTTGGCGTTTTGAGTTAACTACACCAGATGAGACGAGCAGTTCCACAATATTGTGGTTTTCGTCTGCCTGAACTTGGTAGTTTGGCACCCCACGAAGTCCTTGTTTGAGCTCTTTGACAGAAAGGTTTTTGATGTTTCCTGCAAAGAGTTGCTCAGTGATGTTAAGGGCTTCTTTGTAGGCTTCTTCTCCGTGGACAAGTGTTACGACTTCACGAGCCAAGACTTTTTGAGCCAAACGTTCGTGTGGCGCCGCTTCAAATTGTTTGCGGATGTCTTCAATCTCATCAAGTGACAAGAAAGTAAAGATTTTTAAGAAGCGAACAGCGTCAGCGTCCATGACATTCATCCAGAATTGGTACATTTCGTATGGAGAAGTCTTTTCAGGGTTGAGCCAAACAGCGTTTCCTTCAGATTTTCCAAATTTCTTACCAGTTGCGTCTGTAATGAGTGGAACAGTGATAACGTGACCAGTCTTGTCAGCCTTACGACGAAGCAACTCTGTACCAGCAGTCATATTTCCCCATTGGTCAGAACCACCGATTTGGAGGGTTACATTGTGCTCTTGGTTAAGGACAAAGAAGTCATAACCTTGCATGATTTGGTAGGCAAACTCAGTGTAAGAAATCCCTGTTTCGATCCGTTTTTTAACAGATTCTTTACTCATCATGTAGTTGACAGTGAAGTATTTTCCGATATCACGGAGGAAGTCAATGAAGCTGATGCTGCCAAACCAGTCGTAGTTGTTGACCATGACAGCTTTATTTTCACCATTTTCAAAATCAAGAAAGCGAGAAAGTTGTCCTTGGATAGACTTGACCCAGCCATCTACTGTGTCTTTTGTTTGGAGACTACGCTCAGCATCTTTGAAGGACGGATCTCCGATGAGACCTGTAGCACCGCCAACGAGCGCATAAGGTTTGTGACCTGCTAGCTGCAAACGACGACTTGTCAAGATTGCGACAAGGTGGCCTAGGTGAAGGCTGTCAGCAGTTGGATCGTAGCCAGTATAATAAGAAACTTGACCTTCTTCTAGGGCTTTACGTAAAGCTTCTTCATCAGTCGTTTGAAAAATCAAACCACGCTCTTTTAGCTCATCAAAAATGTGCATGTGTCTTTTCTCCTTTTTAAAATATTGTTTCTACCTATTTTACCACAAACTTGGCAAATAACCTAGTAAAATCGGGAAGAAAGTTGCTTCTTGGACTTTTTTGGAAACGAGTGAAATATGGTATAATAGCACTAGCTTATACTCAATGAAAATCAAAGAGCAAACTAGGAAGATAGCCGAAGGCTGTACTCGAGTACGGCAAGGCGAGACTGACGTGGTTTGAATTTGATTTTTGAAGAGTATTATTTTCAGAGAAATAGATAAAAACAGTTAAGAAAGGGGCTGAAAGATGTCTCATATTATTGAATTGCCAGAAGTCTTGGCCAACCAGATTGCAGCAGGAGAAGTGATCGAACGTCCTGCCAGCGTAGTTAAAGAGTTGGTTGAAAATGCTATCGATGCTGGCTCAAGCCAGATTATCGTTGAGATTGAAGAAGCTGGTCTTAAGAAAATCCAAATCACAGATAATGGTCACGGGATTGCCCACGACGAAGTAGAGTTGGCTCTCCGCCGTCATGCAACCAGTAAGATTAAGAATCAGGCAGATCTTTTTCGGATTCGAACACTTGGTTTTCGTGGTGAAGCTTTGCCCTCTATCGCATCTGTTAGTGTACTGACTCTTTTGACAGCAGTGGATGGCGCAAGTCACGGGACCAAGCTAGTGGCTCGTGGGGGAGAAGTAGAAGAAATCATCCCTGCGACCAGTCCTGTTGGGACCAAGGTTTGTGTGGAGGACCTCTTTTTCAACACACCAGCTCGTCTCAAGTATATGAAGAGCCAACAGGCAGAGTTATCTCATATCATCGATATCGTCAATCGTCTAGGCTTGGCCCATCCTGAGATTTCCTTTAGCCTGATTAGTGATGGCAAGGAGATGACACGAACAGCTGGTACGGGTCAACTGCGCCAAGCCATTGCTGGGATTTATGGTTTAGCCAGTGCCAAAAAGATGGTTGAAATTGAGAATTCGGACCTAGATTTTGAAATTTCAGGTTTTGTTTCATTGCCTGAATTGACGCGGGCTAATCGCAACTACATCAGTCTCTTTATCAATGGCCGTTATATCAAAAATTTCCTGCTCAATCGTGCCATTTTAGATGGTTATGGAAGCAAGCTCATGGTAGGGCGTTTTCCGCTGGCTGTTATTCACATCCATATCGATCCTTATCTAGCAGATGTCAATGTGCATCCAACCAAGCAAGAAGTGCGGATTTCTAAGGAAAGAGAACTGATGGCGCTGGTTTCAGAAGCTATCGCAAAGAGCCTCAAGGAGCAGACCTTGATTCCGGATGCCTTGGAAAATCTTGCCAAATCTACCGTTCGCAACCGTGAAAAAGTAGAGCAAACCATTCTCCCACTTAAAGAAAACAATCTCTACTACGAGCAAACGGAAGCAACAATCTCTATTCCAGCTGAGGTTTCAGACAGTCAAGTAGACTTGACTGAAGAGAAACAGGATTTGAACCTCTTCGCCAAGGAAACCTTAGACCAGATAACCAAACCAGCTAAACTGCATTTTGCAGAGAGAAAATCGGTCAGCTACGACCAACTAGATCATCCAGAGTTAGATCTAGCTAGTTTGGATAAGGCTTATGATAAGCTGGAAAGGGAAGAGTCGTCTAGCTTCCCAGAGTTGGAATTTTTCGGTCAGATGCACGGAACCTACCTCTTTGCCCAAGGTCGAGATGGGCTCTACATCATAGACCAGCATGCGGCCCAGGAGCGGGTTAAGTACGAAGAGTACCGCGAAAGCATTGGCAATGTTGACCAGAGCCAGCAGCAGCTCCTAGTGCCCTACATCTTTGAATTTCCAGCAGATGATGCCCTTCGTCTCAAGGAAAGAATGCCTCTTTTAGAGGAAGTGGGAGTCTTTCTAGCAGAATATGGTGAGAATCAATTCATCCTTCGGGAACATCCTATTTGGATGGCAGAGGAGGAAATCGAGTCAGGGATCTACGAGATGTGTGATATGCTCCTTTTGACCAAGGAAGTTTCAATCAAGAAATACCGAGCAGAGCTAGCGATTATGATGTCCTGCAAGCGTTCCATCAAGGCCAATCATCGCATCGATGACCACTCAGCTAGACAGCTTCTCTATCAGCTCTCTAAATGCGACAACCCCTATAATTGTCCACACGGACGCCCTGTTTTGGTGCACTTTACCAAGTCGGACATGGAAAAGATGTTCCGTCGCATTCAGGAAAATCACACCAGTCTACGAGAACTAGGAAAATACTAATACTCTTCGAAAATCTCTTTAAACTGCGTCAGCCTTACCTTGTCTAACTTAAGTTATGCCTACGGTTAGCTTCTTAGTTTACTCTTTGATTTTCATTGAGTATAAATTGAAGGGAAAATTATGTACGAATATCTAAAGGGTATTATTACCAAAATTACTGCTAAATACATCGTCCTAGAAGCTAACGGCATCGGCTACATCCTACACGTAGCCAACCCTTATGCTTACTCAGGACAAGTCAATCAGGAATCGCAAATCTATGTCCATCAAGTTATTCGCGAAGATGCTCACCTGCTTTACGGCTTTCGTTCAGAGGACGAGAAAAAACTCTTTCTCAGCTTGATTTCGGTGTCGGGCATTGGTCCTGTATCAGCTCTTGCCATTATTGCAGCTGATGACAATGCAGGGCTTGTTCAAGCCATCGAGACCAAGAATATAACCTACCTGACCAAGTTCCCTAAAATCGGGAAGAAAACAGCCCAACAGATGGTCTTGGACTTAGAAGGTAAGGTGGTTGTGGCAGGTGATGACCTCCCTGCTAAGACTGTTGCTCCATCTAGCAACGATAACCAAGAATTGGAAGAAGCCATGGAAGCTATGTTGGCCTTGGGTTACAAGGCGGCTGAGCTTAAGAAAATCAAGAAATTCTTCGAAGGAACGACTGATACAGCTGAAAACTACATCAAATCTGCCCTTAAGATGTTGGTCAAATAGGAGATTTCTATGTCAAAACGCTGTGGCTGGGTTAAAATGAACAACCCTCTGTATGTAGCCTACCACGATGAGGAATGGGGTCAACCCCTACATGACGATCGAGCGCTTTTTGAGTTATTGTGCATGGAAACCTATCAGGCAGGCCTGTCTTGGGAAACGGTGCTCAACAAACGCCAAGCTTTCCGTCAAGTTTTTCATGGTTACCAAATTCAAGCTGTTGCAGACATGACGGATGAAGAACTGGAATCTTTGTTAGAAAATCCAGCTATCATTCGTCATCGCGCCAAGATTTTTGCGACGCGAGCTAATGCCCAGGCCTTTCTACAAGTTCAGAAAGAGTATGGCTCTTTTGATGCTTATCTCTGGTCTGTTGTAGATGGGAAAATCATCGTTAATGATATCCCGGACTACAGTCAAGCACCAGCCAAAACAGCCTTGTCTGAGACATTATCCAAGGATCTCAAAAAACGAGGCTTTAAGTTTACGGGTCCTATTGCAGTTTTGTCTTTTCTACAGGCTGCAGGTTTGGTTGATGACCATGAGAATGATTGTGAATGGAAAAGTGGAAATAAGTGACGTTAGATGTCTAGAACATAGGAGAATATAAAAAAGCTGAGAGTTCTATCTCAGCTTTCTTTGTTATAGTCAAAGCGAATGACTTGCTCCGTTGCATCTACATGGGCGTGGACTCCGAAGGGTACAATTGCTCTTGGAGTTGCGTGTCCGATATTCAGATTATAGACAATTGGGATATTGCTGTCAATGATATCCAATAGTGCCTCTTTATAGTCGTCATAGAAAGTTTCATCCATAGGTTTTCCGACCAAGATTCCATTGATGACCTCGAATATGCCAGTGTCCTTTAAAGTCCGCAACATCTTTTTGAAGTCTTCTGGCTCAGGCTTTTCTTCGCTTGTCTCTAGCAAGAGGATCTTTCCTTCCCAGTCTGACAAGTCAGGGAAAAGTTTGTATTTTTGGCAGAGCTCCGTGCTATCTGCGTATCGAGAGTTGTCAAAGATATCGTAGAGGGATTCGAGGCAACCACCGAGGATTTCTCCTTCGAATTGGGCATTTCCTTGTAACAAGTCAAAACCTGTATTTGCATGGCTGACACGAGCTGTTCCCAAGGCTTTGGGACTAAAATCACTCCGTTCCTCATACCAAACGTTACTAGGGCGGATTTCTGAGATTCTACCAGTCTCAATCAATTCTTTAAAGTAGTGAAGGCTATAGTCAAGCATTTCCTTGTCCAATTCACAAATGTCTGCTAAAAAGGATTGACCATAAAAGGTCTTGATTCCTAGTTTATGCAACATGAGATGGTTCATGGTTGTATCTGAGAAGCCAAGAAAAATCTTTTGTTTGATAACTTTTTCTAGTTGGTCATTTTCAAAAAGGTAGGGCAACAAACGATAGGTGTCGTCTCCGCCGATGGCACATAGGATCATGTCGATGCTATCATCAGAAAAGGCTTGCATCAAATCCTCCGCACGGGCTTCAGGATGGCCCTTGATAAAGTCTAATCCTTTTAACGAATGGGGCAAAAAGATAGGATTGAGTCCTAGATCCTTGAGACGTTGGACCCCCAAGTCCACTTCGTGTTTGACAAAGTCTTCTCCGATAATGCCACTAGACAAACTAACAATACCAATAGTAGAAACCATATCTCATCCTCCTAGAAATGAATTGATGCTATTGTATCACAAAAGAAGAGGGGAAACAACAAGAATTAGAATCAGAAAAAGGCTTTTAAATCAAGAAAGTAAGCAAAAAAGCAACCGCTCGATGTGGTTGCTATTATAGTAGTTAATTTCTTATAGAGCAGTAAGGAAGGTCAGTCCGCCAAGGACAACCCCGGCCGAGTTTGGAATGATTAGAATCCAATCTTTCTTAGGCTCTTTTGTCCATCCATAAATGACCCAGATTAAGCAAGAGATTGCTGCTGATAAAGGTTGAAATGGTTGAGCTTTGTTCCCTTGTAAATTGGCAAAAATTTGGGGGATGTAGGCTATAAATACAATAATCCCAATAAAGGCACCAATTGAACCAACAATTTGATTAATTCTCTGTTTAGTCATATATATTTCTCCTTATTATTTTATTAGTATAACAGAAAAACAACTTGGATTCAAGGATAAAACCTCGGGATTCCAAGGGAAGACTTTACATTGAAGTAAATTTATACAAAATGTCTATTTATGATTTTGACGAATCAATAAATGATTTGGAACTACAAAAAAAGTAGTCTGTCTACAAAACACACTACTTTCATTGTTTATCTTAATATCTAGCAGGTCCTGCACTTGCGCTCTTGATGTTGAAACGTTTTTTGAGGTAGAAACGTAGGGCAAGGAGAGCTCCTCCGATAACCATCAAAACAAGAGGTGGTAGGCTGATGTTGATGGCTTGTGGAAGGAAGTTACTCAAGAAGAGGATGAAGACCCAGGCAAACATGGTTGCTAACATAACCAAAAGTGATTTCCAGAATGGAGGACGTTGGCTACGGTCAGTATCTGGTCCGTAGTAGCGGTAGATGAAGTGGTAGAGAAGGTAGAAGGCAACTCCTCCGAAGGCCCCTACACTGATGAGTGTTACCAAACCGTAAGCCACTGGTTGGTTTGAGAAGAAGCTCATCAAGGCACTAACTACTGCAAACAGTCCTGTAATGAAAAGGGCTGAATCCAACATCATCAATTTTGGATCGTCGTTTTCCTTTGGATGTTCTTTTTCGTATTGTTCTTTTTCACTAAAGCTGTGAGCCCAGTGAGTTGGTGCTCCGTAGATTGAACGAGCAGTCACACCTTTTGGTTGTTCTTCAAGGATGTGAGGAATGACTTCTTCAAGGATAGCCTTGATTTCAGCGTCGGTTTTTCCATCCTTTAGAAATTGTTGGGTTGCAATATGGATAAATTCTTGGTTTTTCTTGGTTAATTCTTTTAAATCAATCTGTGACATAATAACTCCTGTTTAGAACCATTTTTTATGGATGAGGTAAAGAGTGAGAGAAACACTCATAGCAAAGGCGATAAAGACGATAAGCCAGAAAGCGTGCGGTTCTCCGTTTAAAGGAATTTCATTATCCTTAAAGTTCATTCCGTAGGCTGAGAAAATCATGGTTGGGATGGACATAACGATGGTCACGAGGGCCAAGGTTTTCATGATATTGTTCTGGTTGTTTGAAATGATAGAAGCGAAGGTCTCTGTCATAGAGTGAAGGACGTTTCCATAGATGTCCGCCATCTCGATGGCCTGTTGCGTTTCAATCAAGGTATCTTCCAGTAAGTCTTCGTCTTCGAGATATTTCTTGATATTGCTAGTTGCGCTGGTCAATTTTTTAATCACGCGCTCGTTTGTCTTAAGAGAGGCCTTGAAGTAGACGATAGTCTTCTCCAACTCCATGAGTTCAATCAATTCTTCGTTTCGAGTAGACTTGTGCAGTTGACTCTCAATCTGCTCACTCTTACGTTCAATCGAACGGAGGGCAGTTAGGTAAATCTCCGCATTGCGGTAGAGGATTTGGAAGATGAAGCGCGACCGCATGAAGGTATAGAAATTCCGAAGTCTACGATTGATAAAGACATCAAGAAGTGGTAGAGGCTCCAAGCAGGTGGTGATGATAGCCTCTTCTGTGATGATAATCCCCAAGGGAATAGTCACGTAGTAGGTCTGGTTATTTCTTTCCTCTGTGATTGGGACGTCCACGATAATCAAGGTGTACTCATCTTCGATAGTAATACGAGACATCTCTTCTGCATCGAGCGGTGCACGGAGGTCGGCAATATCAATATCAAAGGCCGAGGCGATTTCCATCGATTCGCTTTGAGTAGGATTGACGAGATTGATCCAAGTGCCCGGCTGGAGCGTATCAATCTCTTTAAATTCAGTTGTAGTTGAGAGAAAGACTTGCTTCATATCTCCTATCCTTTCCTAATCTAATCCGTGTTGCAGTGATTTTTGACACCGTACTATTATACTACAAAATCGGCTTTTTTGGTAATAGAATTTCACTTTTTTTGGTATAATGGAAAGCAACAATGGACTAGAAAGAAGTAATATGCAAGATAAGATTGTCATCCATGGGGCACGCGCCCATAATTTAAAAAATATTGACGTGGAAATTCCACGAGACAAGCTAGTTGTGGTGACGGGGTTGTCGGGTTCGGGCAAGTCCAGTCTTGCCTTTGATACTCTTTATGCAGAAGGGCAACGCCGCTATGTAGAGAGTCTATCAGCCTACGCTCGTCAGTTCTTAGGGAATATGGAAAAACCAGATGTGGACTCTATCGATGGTCTTAGTCCTGCTATTTCCATTGACCAGAAGACGACCAGTAAAAATCCTCGTTCGACGGTTGGGACAACGACGGAAATCAACGACTATCTGCGTCTCCTCTATGCTCGTGTAGGAACACCATACTGTATCAATGGACATGGGGCTATCAAGGCTTCGTCTGTCGAACAGATCGTAGACAAGGTTTTGGAATTGCCAGAACGCCAGCGTCTGCAGATTTTGGCTCCTGTTATTCGTAAGAAAAAGGGGCAGCATAAGACGCTGATTGAAAAGATTCAAAAGGATGGTTACGTCCGTGTCCGTGTCGATGGAGTTGTCTACGATGTGACCGAAGTTCCTGAACTTGAAAAAAATAAACAACACAACATTGACGTGGTGGTAGACCGTATTATCATCAAGGAAGGTATCCGTAGTCGTCTCTTCGATTCCATTGAAGCAGCCCTTCGTATCGCAGAAGGTTATGTGGTTATCGATACCATGGATGACTCTGAGTTGCTCTTCTCAGAACACTACGCTTGTCCAGTATGTGGCTTTACGGTTCCAGAACTAGAACCTCGTCTCTTCTCTTTCAATGCACCGTTTGGTTCATGTAGTGAGTGTGATGGTTTGGGGATCAAGCTAGAGGTTGATACGGATCTAGTAGTGCCAGATGCTAGTAAGACCCTTTGTGAGGGAGCATTGGCACCTTGGAACCCTATCTCTTCTAACTATTATCCAAATATGCTAGAACAAGCCATGACAGCCTTCGGAGTGGACATGGATACTCCTTTTGAAGCCTTGTCAGAGGAAGATAAGAATCTCATTTTCTATGGTTCAGATGGTAAGGAATTCCATTTCCACTATGAGAATGAATTCGGCGGAGTTCGCGACATCGACATCCCTTTTGAGGGAGTTGTCAATAATATCAAACGTCGCTATCATGAAACCAATAGCGACTACACTCGCACCCAGATGCGCCTCTACATGAATGAGCTGACTTGCGGAACCTGTCACGGCTATCGTCTCAATGACCAGGCCTTGTCTGTCCGTGTGGGTGGCGAGCAAGGGCCACATATCGGAGAAATTTCAGACCTGTCTATCGCAGACCACTTGGACTTGGTGAGCCAGCTGACCTTGTCTGAAAATGAAGCGATTATTGCTCGTCCCATTCTCAAGGAAATCAAGGACCGTTTGACCTTCCTTAACAATGTCGGTCTCAACTATCTGACCCTTTCTCGTTCTGCAGGAACATTATCAGGTGGGGAGAGCCAACGTATTCGCTTGGCAACCCAGATTGGTTCTAATCTATCAGGTGTTCTTTATATCCTAGATGAGCCGTCCATCGGTCTTCACCAAAGGGACAATGATCGCCTGATCGCCAGTCTGAAAAAGATGCGGGATTTAGGAAATACTCTCATCGTGGTAGAACACGATGAAGATACCATGCGAGAAGCCGATTATCTGATTGACGTTGGTCCTGGAGCGGGTGTCTTTGGTGGAGAAATTGTCGCGGCAGGAGCACCTAAGCAGGTAGCTCGCAACAGCAAATCCATCACAGGACAGTATCTATCAGGAAAACGCGCGATTCCTGTACCATCAGAACGCCGTGTAGGCAATGGTCGCTTTATCGAAGTGACAGGTGCGCGTGAGAACAACTTACAAAACATCACCGCTCGCTTCCCACTCGGGAAATTCATTGCAGTGACAGGTGTATCTGGTTCAGGGAAGTCGACACTCATTAACAGCATCCTCAAAAAGGCTATTGCACAAAAGCTCAATCGCAATTCAGACAAGCCTGGTAAGTTTAAATCCATTACAGGGATTGAACATATCGACCGTCTGATAGACATTGACCAGAGTCCAATTGGACGAACTCCGAGGTCCAACCCTGCTACCTATACAGGTGTATTTGATGATATTCGAGACCTCTTTGCTCAGACAAATGAAGCCAAGATTCGTGGCTATAAGAAGGGGCGTTTCAGTTTCAATGTCAAGGGTGGACGCTGTGAGGCTTGCTCGGGAGACGGGATTATCAAGATTGAGATGCACTTCTTGCCAGATGTTTACGTAGCTTGCGAAGTCTGTCATGGGACTCGCTACAATAGCGAAACCCTGGAAGTTCACTACAAGGAAAAGAATATTTCGCAAGTCTTGGATATGACGGTCAATGACGCAGTAGAATTTTTCCAACATATTCCGAAAATTCAACGCAAACTCCAGACCATCAAAGATGTTGGTCTAGGTTATGTAACCTTGGGACAACCAGCTACGACACTTTCTGGAGGGGAGGCCCAGCGTATGAAGCTGGCTAGTGAACTCCACAAGCGCTCGACAGGTAAGTCCTTCTACATTCTAGATGAACCAACGACTGGGTTGCATACTGAGGACATCGCTCGTCTACTCACCGTTTTGTCTCGCTTTGTCGATGATGGCAATACAGTTCTCGTGATCGAGCACAATCTGGATGTCATCAAAACAGCAGACCATATTATCGACTTAGGACCAGAAGGTGGTGTCGGTGGCGGAACTATTATCGCAACAGGAACACCAGAGGAAGTAGCTGCTAATGAAGCTAGCTATACAGGACAGTATTTGAAAGGAAAGTTACATCATGAATAAACGTGTGCAAGCATTTCTCGATAAAATGCAAGAAAAAGAACTAGATGGAATCATTATCAATAACCTTAAAAACGTCTACTATTTGACAGGATTTTGGGGTTCAAATGGGACAGTCTTTATCAGTCGTGACCGTCAAGTCTTGGTGACAGATGCCCGCTATATTATTGCAGCCAAGCAAGAAGTTACTGGCTTTGAGATTTTTGCAGAACGTGATGAGTTGGCAACTATCGCAAAGATTGCAAAAGATATAGGCCTTTCTCGTATCGGATTTGAAGATGAGATTTCAGTTTCTTATTACCATCGCATGCAAACCGCCTTTGAAGGTTTAGAATTGCTTCCTCAATCTCAGTTTGTTGAAGCCCTTCGCATGATTAAGGACGAGACAGAGATTGCGACTATTCGTAAGGCTTGTTCCATCTCAGACCAAGCTTTCCACGATGCTCTTGACTTTATCAAGCCAGGTAAGACAGAAATTGAAATTGCCAACTTCCTGGACTTCCGTATGCGTGAATTAGGCGCTGCTGGTTTGTCTTTTGACACGATTCTAGCTAGTGGGATTAACTCTTCTAAACCTCACGCCCACCCAATGCACAAGCCAGTAGAACTAGGTGAAGCTATTACTATGGACTTCGGTTGCCTTTACGACCACTATGTCAGTGATATGACTCGTACTATCTACCTAGGTCATGTCAGTGATGAACAAGCAGAAATCTATAATACTGTTTTGAAGGCTAACCAAGCTCTGATTGACCAAGCTAAGGATGGCTTAGGTTTCCGTGATTTTGATAAAATCCCTCGTGATATCATTGTGGAAGCAGGCTATGGAGAGTACTTTACACACGGTATCGGGCATGGTATCGGACTTGATATTCACGAAGAACCTTACTTTAGCCAAACTTCCAAAGAAGTTATCAAAACTGGTATGGTCTTGACTGATGAACCTGGTATTTATATTGAAGGTAAATACGGAGTTCGTATCGAAGATGATATCCTGATTACAGATACAGGTTGTGAGTTATTAACCCTTGCTCCAAAAGAATTAATCGTAATCTAAGAAAAATGAGATAAATTGTTGACTTTTACTAGTTAAAGGTTTATACTGAAAGGCGAAAACGGTAGGTGAGGCTACCATAGGGATACGGATGACTACCGCAAAGCAGTGGAGACACTACTCGTTGGTCAACAGTCCTGGTCGCGAAGGTCAAGACTAAGCTCATTACATCGCCCTATGGAGTTAAAGCTTGAACGAAAACAGATAATAAGTTTTTTAGTCCTGCCATTTTATGGCAGGACTTTCTGCTGTTTTAGAACAAAGAAGGGAGACAAACGATGCAAATTGACGATCATCCAGAGCCGCACATACACAGCCAATCGCTGATTTGTGTCGTTCTGTCCTTATAAAGTGATTGGTCCCTGTGTATGAAATTACCATTCATACAGATAGGAGAAACCAATGAAAACTACAAAAGAAAGATTAGCAGCAGCTATTCAAACTCCATTTAAAGATAGTCTAGCTTTTTACCATACAAGTCTAAAGGGCTTAGATTCTGAACAGGTTGAAGAAAACCGTGACCTATATGGTGAAAACACCATCACCAAGGGTCAAGAGGATTCCATCTTTAAGAAAATTTATGAGTCCATTATCAATCCTTTCACAATCATTTTGCTTGTGATTGCCTTTATCTCTCTCGTTACAAATGTCTGGCTTGCCAAACCTGGACAAGAGGATCCAACGACTTCTATCATTATCGTTGTCTTGGTTTTGATTTCAGGAGGCATCCGTTTTGTCCAAGAGTTGCGGAGCGACAAGGCAACAACCAATCTTTCAAAAATGATTGTCAACACTGCAACTGTTATTCGTGATGGTCTTGAACAAGAGTTGCCCATCGATGAGTTGGTTGTGGGAGATCTCGTGAAATTGAGTGCGGGAGACATGATTCCAGCAGATGTCATCTTATTTGAATCCCGCGACTTTTTCGTTCAACAGTCAGGTTTGACTGGAGAAAGCGATGCAGTCGAAAAGCTTGCTTTAAATAAAGCTACTAATCAAAATGTAGAGAGTCTTTTAGAAGCAGAATCCTTGGCATTCATGGGGACAAACGTTATCTCAGGAAGTGCTACAGCTATGGTTCTCGCTGTTGGTGATGACACCATGATGGGAGCTATTGAGCAAACTCTCAACACCTATGATGAGCCAACTTCTTTTGAACGTGAAATGAACAGCATTTCTTGGCTCTTGATCCGCTTGATGCTTGTCATGGTTCCGATCGTGTTTTTCGCAAATGGGTTGACTGATGGAGACTGGCTAGAGGCTGGAGTCTTTGCCTTGAGCGTTGGTGTCGGACTTACACCAGAAATGCTTCCAATGATTATCACAGCCAGCTTGGCCAAAGGTTCCATTATCATGGCCAAGGAAAAGGTGGTCATCAAAAAACTCAATGCTATCCAGGACTTAGGAGCAATCGATATCCTATGTACAGATAAAACAGGAACTCTAACGCAAGATGAGATTGTCTTAGAATACCCTTTGGATATCCATGGTGATTTGGACATGGCAGTCTTAAGAAGAGCTTATCTAAATTCACATTTCCAAACAGGCTTGAAAAACTTGATGGACCGTGCCATTATCAGTAGAACTGAAAAAGAAGCTAAAGAACACGTTATTCTACAAGATTTGGATAACATCTTCCAAAAGATTGATGAACTGCCTTTTGACTTTGAACGCAGACGCATGAGTGTCATCGTCAAAGACGACAGCAATGTCGTTAGTATGGTTACCAAAGGCGCTTTAGAAGAAATGTTGAACATTTCGACTCATGTGGAATATCGCGGAGAAATCATTCCCCTAACCGAAGACATTCGCCAAGAAGTATTAGCAGAAGTTGGTCAATTAAACCGTCAAGGTTTGCGTGTTTTAGGTGTTGGTTACAAGTCAGGTCTACGTGAAGATTATGCCTATGCTGTGACTGATGAAAGTGACATGATCCTTACAGGTTACCTTGCCTTTTTGGATCCGCCAAAACCATCTGCAGCACCAGCTATTCAAGCTCTGCTTGAGCATGGTGTCAGAACAAAAATTTTAACTGGGGATAACGAAAAAGTAACCCAAGCCATTTGTGAAAAGGTTGGTTTGGACGTTGAGCATATGCTCTTAGGGGCTGACATTGACCAAATGACAGATCAAGAATTGGCAGAAGCGGTTGAAAAAGTAACAGTATTTGCCAAATTATCTCCTGACCAAAAAGCTCGTATCATTCTACAGTTAAAGAAAAATGGTCACGGTGTTGGTTATATGGGTGACGGTATTAATGACGCTCCATCCATGAAGGTGGCAGATGTCGGTATTTCTGTAGATACAGCAGTCGATATCGCTAAGGAAACAGCGGATGTTATTTTGCTAGACAAGGATCTCATGGTTCTTGAAACTGGTATCGTTGAGGGCCGTAAGGTCTACGCCAATATGACCAAGTACATCAAGATGACCGTCAGTTCAAACTTTGGGAATATCTTCTCACTCCTTGTTGCGAGTATTTTCTTGCCATTTCTACCAATGGCTCCTGTTCATCTCATTGTCCTAAACCTAGTCTATGATTTGTCTTGTGTGGCATTGCCGTTTGATAATGTGGATCAAGACTTCCTTAAACAACCCCATACATGGGAAGCAAAATCCATTACGCGATTTATGGTTTGGATGGGACCGATCTCATCTGTCTTTGATATTTTGACCTTTATCTTCCTCTACTTTATCATTGTTCCTTTGGTGACAGGCCATCACTATGTTCATGGATCTGAATCTGCCCTTCAGTTTATTATCTTGTTCCAAACAGGATGGTTCATCGAATCTATGTGGTCTCAAACCATGGTTATCCATATGCTTCGTACAGCAAAAGTTCCTTTTCTACAAAGCAGACCAGCTTGGCTTGTGATTTTGATGACTCTGGTTGCAGCCTTTTTCGTAACCAGCCTACCTTATGGACCACTAGTAAATATCCTTCGTCTAGCACCCTTAGGACTTCCTTACTTCTTGTTCTTAATCTGTATTATTTTCTTGTATATGTTTAGCGTCACAGTTATTAAGAAATTTTACATTAAGAAATATAAAGAATGGTTATAGTTCGTGTTTTGTCAAGAAAAAAGTTCAAAAATTGCCAAAAAAGTTAAAATTTTTTAAAAATAGGTCGCAAGTCCGATGTTTTTTATGGTATAATAGTCTAAACTGATAGTAACATGTAGCGAAAGGGGTAGGTACATGATCAAAATTTATACAGTCTCAAGTTGTACTAGCTGTAAAAAAGCGAAGACCTGGCTCAATGCCCACCAGTTAAGTTATAAAGAACAAAACCTCGGTAAGGAAGGAATCACGAGAGAAGAACTACTTGATATTTTGACAAAAACAGACAATGGAATTGCAAGTATCGTATCATCGAAAAATCGTTATGCAAAGGCCCTTGGTGTTGATATCGAAGATTTGAGTGTCAATGAAGTGCTCAACCTAATCATGGAAACACCACGTATCTTGAAAAGTCCAATTCTTGTGGATGAGAAACGCCTACAAGTCGGCTATAAAGAAGACGATATCCGTGCCTTTTTGCCACGCTCTGTCCGTAATGTGGAAAATGCAGAAGCGCGTTTACGTGCGGCTCTATAAAACATCAAGGCTGGGAGTGACTCCTGGCCTTCTCTAATATTTAAATTTTTAAATTGGATAACATGTGAGGATTTATGAAAAAGTTAGTCATTGGAACATTCGCAGCACTATTTTTGCTCGTTGGATGTGGTCAGAAAAAAGAAACAGCAGCTTCAACTACTGAGAGTTCTCAAGAAGCCCTACAGTCTACCTTGCCCGTATTAGAAAATGCAACCAAGAATACAGTTGTTACTAAGACCTTGGTTTTGCCTGCTGATGAGAGTGGTGCTCAGCAAACTCAAATCATTACCTACAAAGGCAATCAATTCTTAAGTTTGACCATTCAGCAAAAGCGTCCTGTATCAGAAGATTTAAAAAATTATATTTCTGAGCGAGGATTAGATGAAGCTAAAAAAGCTCTTAAAGAAGCTGAGGACAAGGATGAGTCTGTTCAAGCGGCTCGAAAAATTTCAGGATTTACCATCGAAACGACTCTTTTAAATGAGAAAGAAATGGAAACCAAGACTAGCTATGATTTCCAAACACTGGATCTCAAAAAAGCAAGTGAAAATGAATATTTGAAGAATGTTGGACTGGAAAATCTATTGAAAAACGAACCAGAGGACTATATTGCTAATCGTGTTGCAAATGGGGCAAGAGTCCAGTAAAAAGTCAGAGAAAATCAGCAGAATCAGACTGTGTGATTTGTAGAACGACCGCGAATGTGCTATAATAGTACTATTCTAAGGAAAGAGGGTGTTAGAATGGGATTTACTGAAGAAACCGTACGTTTTAAATTGGATGATTCCAATAAAAAAGAAATCAGTGAAACATTGACAGATGTCTATGCTTCTTTGAATGAAAAGGGCTATAACCCTATTAACCAGATCGTGGGCTATGTTCTCAGTGGAGACCCAGCTTACGTTCCTCGTTATAACAATGCACGAAATCAAATCCGTAAGTATGAGCGAGATGAAATCGTTGAAGAATTGGTTCGCTACTACCTTAAAGGACAAGGAGTCGATCTATAATCTATGAGAATTATGGGATTGGACGTTGGTTCCAAAACGGTAGGAGTAGCGATTAGCGATCCGTTAGGTTTTACGGCACAAGGGCTTGAAATCATCCAAATCAATGAAGAACAGGGAGAGTTTGGTTTTGAACGCCTCAAGGAACTGGTTGATACCTATAAGGTAGACCGTTTTGTTGTTGGTTTGCCTAAAAACATGAACAATACCAGTGGACCGCGCGTGGAAGCCAGTCAAGCCTATGGGGCTAAACTAGAAGAACTCTTTGGTCTACCAGTAGAGTATCAAGATGAACGCCTAACTACGGTCGCTGCAGAGCGTATGTTGATTGAGCAAGCGGATATTAGTCGCAATAAGCGTAAAAAAGTTATTGATAAACTAGCTGCTCAATTGATTTTGCAAAATTATTTAGATAGAAAATTTTAAGACAGAGGAGAAACTATGTCACACGATCACAACCACGATCACGAAGAACGTGAACTTATTACACTTGTAGATGAGCAAGGAAACGAAACTTTATTTGAAATCCTTTTGACTATTGACGGAAAAGAAGAATTTGGTAAAAACTATGTCCTTCTTGTACCAGTTAACGCAGAAGAAGATGAAAACGGTGAAGTTGAAATCCAAGCTTATTCATTCATCGAAAATGAAGATGGAACAGAAGGTGAATTGCAACCAATCCCTGAAGATTCAGAAGATGAATGGAACATGATTGAAGAAGTCTTCAACAGCTTTATGGAGGAGTAAAAACATCCAGTGGATGTTTTTAGCCCAGTTCCTTAAAATAAGAGAGAACTGGTAATTCCGGGGATGTTTTTAGCCCAACTCCTAGAAACTGGAGAGAGTTGGAACGTCCGGGGGACATTTTTCTCCCACACTAGAATTAAATACTAGCTAATGAAGTAAAAAGCGAAGAGAATCTTCGCTTTTTTGTTAAGGATTAAGGAGATTAAGCGTGTTTGAAGTAGAAAAATGGCTTCATAGTCGAATCGGTTTGAATTTCAGATCAGGTTTGGGGCGGATGCAGAGAGCGGTAGACTTGCTGGGGAACCCTGAGCAAGCCTATCCTATTATCCATGTGACAGGGACAAATGGAAAGGGTTCAACCATCGCCTTTATGAGAGAGCTCTTTCTTTCTCATGGTAAGAAGGTGGGGACCTTTACTTCGCCCCACATTGTTAGCATCCATGATCGGATTTGTATCAATGGTCAACCCATATCGGACGCAGACTTTATCCGTTTAGCAAATCAAGTTAAGGAAATGGAGCAAAGACTTCTAGAAACACATGACCAGTTGTCTTTTTTTGAGTTGTTAACCGTGATTGCTTTGCTTTATTTTAAAGAACAAGGGGTGGATCTAGTTCTATTAGAAGTTGGAATTGGTGGACTACTTGATACCACTAATGTGGTAACTGGAGAGATCGCAGTTATTACATCAATCGGCCTGGATCACCAGGAGACCTTGGGCAATAGTCTGGAAGAAATCGCTGAACAGAAAGCAGGAATTTTTAAGCAAGGAAGAGCAGCAGTGATTGCAAACTTAGCTCCTGAAGCCCAGCTCGTTTGTCAAAAGATAGCAGAAGATTTAGATGTCACTCTCTACCAAGCTGACCGAGATTTTTCTTTCAAATCAGGACATTTTTCTTCTTCTCTAGCGGATTTGACCCGACTAAAACTGGGTTTGGAAGGAGCTTATCAAGAGGAGAATGCTGCGTTGGCTTTGCAGGCTTTTCTATTGTTTATGGCAGCGAGAGGTGAAAAGATCAATGAGGAAGTTGTCCGGTGTGCTTTGAAAACAACCAGCTGGGCTGGGCGTCTAGAAGCTGTTATGGAGCACATTTATCTAGATGGTGCCCATAATTTACCAGCTCTGGAGCGGTTGGTTGAATTTATCCAGGAAAAGATTCAGCAAGGTTATCAACCTCAAATCCTTTTTGGTGCTTTAAAGCGTAAAGATTACAGTGGCATGCTTGGTTATCTGACAGATCATTTACCTGATACAGCTCTCTATGTGACGAGTTTTGACTATCAGGGATCTTTGGAGGAGCAGGATTTGAGCGGCTATCATAGAGTTGCTTCCTATCGAGATTTTATAGATGATTTTGAAAAGTCTGCAGGGGAGAAAGACTTACTGTTTGTTACAGGTTCCCTCTATTTTATATCTGAAGTTCGTGCCTACCTTATAAAAACATAGTTGCTTGATTGACCTTGTTTCCTTTATTTGATATAGTATAAGTAGAATAGTTCTGCAGTTTTTCTGCCTTTAGCTCCTGAAAGGAAGGAGACATTATGTCACTAAGAAAATTTACACTTTCTCTTGCTACTGTGGCAAGTCTTAGTCTTTTAGTTGCTTGTTCGTCAACAGCTAAATCGACACCTTCATCCCAAGCAAGCACTAGCTCTGAGGCGAGCACTAGTCAAGTGTCAGAAACCAGTGCTTCTAGTTCTACTACTAGTGCAAAGACTGACACGACTACTAATATAGATGGGACCTACAAGGGCCAAGACGAGGGTGATAGCATTACTCTTGTAGTCACTGGAAATACCGGAACGTGGACAGAAGTTGAAGCGAACGGAGATCAAGAGGTTAAGAAGGTGACCTTCGAACCAGAAAATCAGAAAGTCATCATTGGTGATGACGTCAAGATTTATGTGGCAGAAGAGAACCAGATTATTATCGATGACATGGACCGCGATGTTTCTGATCGTATCGTTTTAAAGAAATAGACATCATTTGTTGGGATTTGGATCTGTAAAAGACGGATTCAAATCCTTTTTTCATTGACTTTGAGCTCAAAAAAATTCCATACTTTTAAGGTCGCTAATGTCTACCACAAAAGTATAGAATGAGTGAAATTAAAGAAATCGTTCTTGTAAAAACTGAGCGACGCCATCTTCTTCGTTGGTTAATGGTAATTGCTCGTCTGCGAAAGGTAACAGAGCAGGATTTGCGTTTTTCATAGCATAGCCTTTACCTGCAAAGGAAAGCATCTCTTGGTCATTGTGTTCGTCACCAAAGGCAATTAAATTCTGTTTGTCTATATTCATGACATTGAGAAGATATTCAAGGGCAAAAGCCTTGTGAACTCCTTTGGGAGTACATTCAAGGATATTTAAGGGACCGCCCCAAGTATTAATATTGAGTTGATGCTTGTAAAAGCTGTTCATCTCTTCAGCCAGTGCATATTTATCGTCTGCCCTAGTTTGTAATAAAATACAGTTAGGCCCCTTGGTCACTAAATCAGACTGGAATTGATTTTCTGGGCGAAAGTTTTCAACACCAAATAATTTAGGGTCGGCAATTTCTTTGTCCGGGGCTGTAATGTAAAACTTTTTACGGTATTCACCTGCGATAAAGTCTGCCTCAATATCCTCTTTTCGTTTCACGATATCCAAGAGGTATTTTTTGTCCACGGTCAGACACTTTTCATGTTTCCAAGTCTTACCTGGCAGATGAGTGAGTGAACCGTTGAAGTTGATCATAGGGGTTTCAAGTTCAAGTTGGTCATAAAAATCTTTGGCCATACGGTAAGGGCGACCAGTTGCGATAACAACTTGGTGGCCTTTTTTAGAGATTTTCTTAATCGTTTCAATAGTAAAATCAGAAAGTTTGCTTTCAGAGTTGAGCAAGGTTCCGTCCAAATCGACGGCAATCATTTTTTTAGTCATAAAATCCTCCCGAATCTAGTTTCAGATAAGATGTTTTCTATTATATCAGAAAGTGACTAGAAAAGCTGATAATAAGCGAAAATAAAGAGAATAATATCTCATAAGAATTTTTAAAATTAGAAAAAACATCTTGAAAAGATGAATGATTGGTGATATAATGGTAGTATTGTTCGTAAAATGACAAAGGAGATTAAAAATGGACAAACTATTTAAACTAAAAGAGCACGGGACAGATGTCCGTACAGAGGTTCTTGCTGGTTTAACAACTTTCTTTGCAATGAGTTATATTCTCTTTGTAAACCCTCAAATGCTTTCACAAACAGGAATGCCTGTTCAGGGTGTATTCTTGGCGACAATTATCGGTTCTGTTGTGGGAACTTTGATGATGGCCTTCTATGCTAACTTGCCATATGCGCAAGCTCCAGGTATGGGACTAAATGCCTTCTTCACATTTACCGTCGTATTTGGGATGGGTTATAAATGGCAAGAAGCCCTTGGAATGGTCTTCATCTGTGGGATTATTTCATTGATTATTACATTGACCAATGTTCGTAAAATGATCATCGAATCTATTCCTACAACTCTTCGTTCAGCGATTTCAGCTGGTATTGGGGTTTTCCTTGCTTATGTTGGGATTAAGAATGCTGGTCTCTTGAAATTCTCGATTGACCCAGGTACCTATACAGTAGCAGGTGAAGGAGCAGATAAGGCTCAAGCAGCACTTACTGCAAACTCAGCAGCTGTTCCAGGATTGGTAGACTTCAACACTCCAGCTGTCTTGGTAGCTCTTGCAGGTCTTGCCATTACTATCTTCTTCGTTGTTAAGGGGATCAAAGGTGGTATCATCCTTTCTATTTTGACAACGACAGTTCTTGCGATTGCTGTTGGTCTTGTTGATTTGTCTAGCATTGACTTTGCAAGCAATAATCTTTCATCAGCAGTTAACGACCTAGGAACCTTGTTTGGTGCTGCTCTTGGTTCAGAAGGATTGGGATCTCTGATTTCAAACACTTCTCGTTTGCCAGAAACCTTGATGGCCATTCTTGCTTTCTCATTGACAGATATTTTTGATACTATCGGTACTCTTATCGGTACTGGTGAAAAAGTTGGTATCATTGCAACAAGTGGTGAAAACCATGAGTCAGCTAAATTGGATAAGGCTCTTTACTCTGACTTGGTGGCAACTTCAGTAGGTGCTATTGCAGGTACTTCAAACGTTACAACTTATGTCGAGTCTGCAGCGGGTATCGGTGCTGGTGGACGTACTGGTTTGACAGCTTTGGTTGTTGCCATCTGTTTTGCCCTATCAAGCTTCTTTAGCCCACTTCTAGCAATTGTTCCAACAGCTGCAACTGCACCAATTTTGATCATCGTCGGAATTATGATGCTTTCTAACTTGAAAAATATCCCTTGGGATGATATGGCTGAAGCTGTTCCAGCTTTCTTCACATCTATCTTTATGGGATTCAGCTACTCAATCACACAAGGGATTGCCGTTGGTTTCTTAACTTATACTTTGACGAAGGTTGTCAAAGGTCAAGTGAAAGATGTGCATGTCATGATTTGGATTTTGGATGCCTTGTTTATCTTGAACTACATCAGTATGGCTCTTAACTAATGACAAAAACTAAAAAAAGAGGGGAGTCTCCTCTTTTTTTGTTGATGGAAATATCACAAAATAAAACTTTTTGGTATAATAATTACATGTACACAAAAAATGAAGATGAGTTGGTTGCACTTGGGGAAAAGCTAGGGCACTTGTTAGAAAAAAATGATGTGTTGATTTTGACTGGTGAATTAGGTGCTGGGAAAACAACGCTAACAAAGGGTCTGGCTAAGGGATTAGGCATTCATCAAATGATTAAGAGTCCTACTTATACCATTGTTAGAGAATATGAAGGACGTCTACCCTTGTATCACTTAGATGTTTATCGCATCGAAGGGGATGCAGATTCTATCGACTTGGATGAATTTCTTTTTGGTTCAGGTGTAACGGTTATTGAGTGGGGACATCTATTGGGGGAAAATCTTCCATCAGATTATCTGGAGTTAGAAATCCTTAAAAAAGATGAGGGCCGAGAAATCGTCTTTCATGCTCATGGCCAAAGAGCGACAGAACTTTTGAAAGGATTGACGGATGGAGTATGATCTTTTAATCCGTGAAGCGGAAGCCCAGGATGCTTCAGCGGTCATTGCTCTATTAGATCAAATTGGTCAAGAGTCTAGTTATACCAGTCTGGATGAAAATGGGATTGCAATGAGTGAGTCTGAAATGCAACATTTTTTGGATAAGCAGGCCCAGTCGGATAATCAAATTACCCTACTCGCTTTTTTGAATGATGAGTTAGTAGGAATCATCAATACAACAGCTGATCAACGTCCGCGAGTCCGTCATATTGGAGATGTCTTTTTAGGAATAAAAAAAGCTTACTGGGGAAATGGTCTCGGTAGTATCTTGATGGAAGAAACTATTGAATGGGCCAAATCAAGTGGTAGTATTCGACGTTTACAATTGACAGTTCAAAAAAGAAATCTTGCTGCGGTGCATCTGTATGAAAAAATGGGCTTTAACATAGAAGGATTACAGGAACGTGGTGCTTGTATAGAAGGAGGAGAGTTTCTAGATGTTTACCTAATGGGTCAACTGATAGACGAATAAGAGTATGGCAAAAAAGATAATCGGAATGTTTTTAGGCTTTGTTCTTGTGACAGTACTTGGTGTGGGAGCTTATGCCTATACGATCTACCAACAGAGTACACAGACTTTGGCCAAAACCTATAAAAAAATCGGAGAAGAAACCAAGGTCATTGAAGCGACCGAACCTCTGACGATTTTGCTTATGGGAGTGGACACAGGGAATGTTGAACGTACAGATCCATGGGCTGGTAATAGTGATTCAATGATCTTGGTGACGGTGAATCCTAAAACCAAGAAGACAGTCATGATGAGTTTGGAGCGTGATATTCTCACACAAATCCAGCAGCCAGATGGTAGTGTAACGGAGGCTAAACTCAATGCCGCCTACGCCAATGGTGGAGCAGAGTTGTCTATTTCAACGATTCAAAAAATGATGAATATCCACATTGACCGTTATGTGATGGTCAACATGCATGGACTTCAAAGAATGGTTGATGCAGTAGGTGGAATTACAGTGAACAACACTCTAGGTTTCCCAATCTCTATCCAAGATCAGGAACCATTTAATACGATTTCTATCGGTGTTGGTGAACAGAAACTAAATGGTGAAGAAGCCCTTGTTTATTCACGTATGCGTTATCAGGATCCAGAAGGAGACTATGGTCGTCAAAAACGTCAGCGTGAAGTGATTCAAAAAGTTGTTGAGAAGATTCTTAGTTTGAACAGTGTGAGTCACTATCAAGAGATTCTGAAGGCTCTTAGTGACAATATGCAGACAAATATCGAGATTACAACGACAACGATTCCTCAGTTGATGGGGTATCAAGATTCATTTAAGAATATTGAGTCTCAACAATTGCGTGGAGAGGATGCAATGCTTCAAGGGACATCTTACCAAATCGTGACATCTGAGCATATGTTAGAGATGCAAAATCTTTTACGCCGCTCGCTCGGGCAACCAGAAGTTACGAATTTGGAGACCAACGTAGTCTTGTATGAGAATCTTTATGGTCAGGGTCAGTTGCCTCAATCTACTAGTGTTGCAGTAGAAGAGTTAGAATAATAGGAAACTATTCATCAAATCGTAGGAATTATCCTGCGATTTTTTCAAAGAAATCCGAATAGGTAAGTAGGAGGAAAAAATGAAAGCAGAAATTATAGCTGTTGGAACAGAGATTTTGACAGGTCAAATTGTCAATACCAATGCGCAATTCTTGTCTGAAAAGTTGGCTGAAATCGGTGTAGATGTCTATTTTCAGACAGCTGTAGGAGATAACGAAGCTCGTCTCTTATCCTTGTTGGAAATTGCTCAGAATCGCAGTAGCCTAGTCATTTTAACAGGTGGCTTGGGGCCGACAGAAGATGATTTGACCAAGCAAACTTTGGCCCAATTTTTGGGACGTGACTTGACTTTTGATCCTCAGGCTCAGGCTAAGCTAGATGACTTTTTTGCTCATCGACCAGACTATGCTAGAACTCCAAATAATGAACGCCAGGCTCAAATCGTTCAAGGTTCAACTCCATTACCAAACGAAACAGGGCTAGCAGTCGGTGGCATGATCGAGGTGGCTGGGGTAACCTACGTCGTTCTACCAGGACCTCCAAGTGAATTGAAACCTATGATCTTAAATGAGTTGCTTCCAAGATTGACAACGGGATCTAAGCTCTATTCACGTGTGCTTCGTTTCTTTGGGATTGGTGAAAGTCAGCTAGTGACCATTCTATCAGATTTGATTGACCAGCAGACGGATCCAACCTTGGCACCTTATGCTAAAACTGGGGAAGTGACCCTTCGATTATCGACCAAGGCTAAGAGTCAAGAAGAAGCAGATCGTGTTCTAGATACTTTAGAACAAAAAATCCTTGAAAGAGAAACCTTTGAAGGTGTTTCACTTCGAGAAATTTGCTATGGCTATGGGGAAGAAACCAGCTTGGCTAGCCTGGTAGTAGAAGAGTTGAAAAAGCAAAAGAAAACTATTACTGCAGCAGAAAGCTTGACTGCAGGTCTTTTTCAAGCTACTTTGGCAGATTTTTCAGGTGTATCTGCTATCTTTAAAGGTGGTTTTGTGACCTATAGCCTTGAAGAAAAAGCTAAGATTCTTGATATTCCACAGGCTGAATTGGAAAAACACGGAGTCGTCTCAGCCTTTACTGCTGAAAAAATGGCTGAACAGGCGCGAATCAAGACCCAGTCAGATTTTGGAATTAGTTTGACAGGAGTGGCTGGACCAGATAGCCTAGAAGGACATCCAGCAGGTACAGTTTTTATCGCTTTGGCGCAAGCTTCGGGGACAGAAGTTATCCAGGCCAATATCGCAGGCAGAAGTCGAGCAGATGTGCGAGAAATTGCAGTCTTACATGCCTTTAACCTAGTTCGCAAAGCTTTATTAAGTGCTGGAGATTTGTTATAATAGAAGAAGGTCTAAGGACTATTAGAATACAGGAGAATAAAATGGCGAAAAAACCAACAAAAAAATTAGACGAAATTGGCAAAAAATTTGGTGCTGATCGTGAAAAAGCCCTAAATGATGCCCTTAAATTGATTGAAAAAGACTTCGGTAAGGGTTCAATCATGCGCTTGGGAGAACGTGCAGAGCAAAAGGTCCAAGTGATGAGCTCAGGTTCTTTGGCTCTTGATATCGCACTCGGATCAGGTGGTTATCCAAAGGGACGTATCATCGAAATCTACGGTCCAGAATCATCAGGTAAGACAACAGTAGCCCTTCACGCTGTAGCACAAGCTCAAAAAGAAGGCGGAATTGCTGCCTTTATCGATGCGGAGCACGCTCTTGATCCAGCCTATGCAGCAGCTCTTGGGGTTAACATTGACGAATTGCTCTTGTCACAACCAGATTCAGGTGAGCAAGGTCTTGAAATTGCTGGGAAATTGATTGACTCAGGTGCAGTTGACCTTGTTGTTATCGACTCAGTTGCTGCTCTTGTACCTCGTGCGGAAATCGATGGAGATATCGGAGATAGCCACGTTGGTCTTCAAGCTCGTATGATGAGCCAGGCTATGCGTAAACTCGGAGCTTCTATTAATAAGACTAAGACAATCGCTATCTTCATTAACCAATTGCGTGAAAAAGTAGGGGTTATGTTTGGTAATCCAGAGACAACTCCTGGTGGACGTGCCCTTAAATTCTACGCTTCTGTCCGTTTGGATGTTCGTGGAAGCACACAAATCAAGGGAACTGGTGACCAAAAAGATACGAGCGTAGGTAAGGAAACCAAGATTAAGGTTGTTAAAAACAAGGTAGCTCCACCATTCAAAGAAGCCTTTGTTGAAATCATGTATGGAGAAGGAATTTCAAGAACTGGTGAGCTTTTGAAGATTGCAAGTGATCTTGACATCATCAAGAAAGCAGGAGCATGGTACTCTTATAAGGATGAGAAAATCGGGCAAGGTTCTGAAAATGCTAAGAAATACTTGGCAGATCACCCAGAAGTCTTTGATGAGATTGACCACCAAGTTCGTGTCAAGTTTGGCTTGATTGAAGATGATGCAGTAGCTGATGAAAAAGTTGTACCTGCGGAATCAGAAGTAGCTAATCAAGAAGTGACTCTTGACCTTGGCGATGATCTTGAAATCGAAATTGAAGATTAAAAAGTAAAAGTGGCGGAGGAATCCCCACTTTTTCTGTTCTTTGGACTAAGGAACTGATACTCAATGAAAATCAAAGAGCAAACTAGGAAGCTAGCCGCAGGCTGTACTTGAGTACGGCAAGGTGAAGCTGACGTGGTTTGAATTTGATTTTCGAAGAGTATGAAACAATGAGAGCTTAAGAATTGCTAAAGCTAGCATCTTCAGATAAAAAGCAGAAAGCCTATTGAAAAAGATTTGATTTGATGATAAAATAAATTAAAAGAAAAATTAGTATTAGGAGATTATTATGGAAAAACGTCTAGTTCGTAATGTTCAAGATAAAAAGATTGCTGGTGTTTGTGCAGGTCTTGCTGACTACTTAGATATGGACCAAACATTGGTTCGTGCTATTTGGATTCTCTTCACATTGCTAGGTGGATCAGGAATTCTTGCTTACCTCATTCTTTGGCTCATCATGCCAGAAGCTGGAACAGAAGCGTAAACTTAGTGCATCTTTATAAGATAAATCATGATAAGGCTGAGACAAAATTGTTTCAGCCTTATTTATGATGTGCTAGGGATAGTTTTTTCCAAATTTTCATCTTCTTTGGGAAAAATAAAAAATCACCTGCAACAGGTGATTGTAAATCGGTTATAGAGAAAATTACAAATCTTTAATGGAGATTCAAGGTTGCAATCTAGATTAGTGTTCACTAAAGCGACGGTACTCAATGTGGAAGTCAAAATAATTTTCTTCTTGCAATTTTTGAAAGATATTGCGATAGGCTTCTTCATCAAAATGGTCACCGCGATAGAGAATTTCAAAGCTCATACCCTCGTATTCTAATAGAGCGTTGGCAGTTTTAAAACCATTTTGTAGGTAGAAGTCCATGCGAGCTTTTCGTTGTTCGAGGTTATCACAATCCTCGTCCAAACGCTCCACTTCAAGAATCATGGTACGTTGGTAAAAATCAATGAGTTTTTCAATGATTTCTCTCCCGTAGCCATGACTACGGAGATGAGGCATAATGGCAAAGAAGCTAATGTAGAAAGCTTTTTGGTTAGAAATGGCAAAAGCGAAGCCGACAAATTCTTCCTCGTTATAGAAAGCGAAAAAGTGGGCATCATCTCTATCCTGGTAACTTAAAAATTCTTCCAAAGGGACCCGTTCTTCTTCAGGAAAGGCTTCCTTGTTTAATTGGTCAACTTTCTCAAGGTCTGGGAATACATCTGTAATTAACTGGCTTGTTAAGCTCATACATACCCTCCTTTTCTGTCATGATTATACCAGATTGTTTGTATCTAGGCAACGCTTTCTTATCCAAATTCTCTTGTTCCCCTACTAGAAAGCTGATATAATAGCCTTATGAATAAAAAATCAACGGTGGACCTGATTCATGGTCCCATCCTTCCCGCGCTAATTAGTTTTGCATTACCGATTCTACTGTCCAATATCTTTCAGCAACTTTACAATACAGCTGATATCTTGATTGTTGGGCGTTTTTTAGGGCAAGATTCATTGGCGGCAGTCGGAGCAACGACAGCCATTTTTGATTTGATTATCGGCTTTGCTCTCGGTGTTGGAAATGGGATGGGTGTTGTTATTGCACGTCTCTATGGCGCTCGTAATTTTGAAAAGATTAAGGAAGCTGTCGCAGCAACTTGGATTTTAGGGATTATCTTGAGTGTGCTTGTCATGTTGATGGGCTTTTTTGGTCTTTATCCACTCTTACAGTACCTAGAAACACCTGTAGAAATTCTCCCTCAGTCCTATGAATATATCTCCATGATTGTTAGCTGTGTGGGGGTGAGCTTTGCTTATAATCTTTTTGCAGGTTTGCTACGCTCTGTTGGTGATAGCCTTGCTGCGCTTGGTTTTCTTATTTTCTCAGCCATCGTTAATGTCATTTTGGATTTGTATTTTATTACACAATTGCAGTTAGGAGTTCAATCTGCTGGTCTTGCAACCATTATCTCCCAGGGTTTGTCAGCTATCCTTTGTTATCTCTATATCCGAAAGAGTGTTCCAGAGCTCCTTCCTAGGTTGAAGGATTTCAAATGGAATAAGGCCCTCTATGTCGATCTCTTAGAGCAGGGGCTAGCCATGGGCTTAATGGGTTCAATCGTTTCTGTCGGAAGTGTTATTTTGCAATCCTCTGTCAATAGTTTTGGAGCAGTCATTATCAGTGCTCAGACAGCAGCACGCCGAATCATGGCCTTTGCCTTATTGCCAATGACGGCTATCTCAGCATCGATGACGACTTTTATCTCTCAAAACTTTGGTGCAAAACGTCCAGAACGCATTGTCCACGGTCTTCGACTAGGGAGTTATATCAGTATGTCTTGGGCGACCTTTGTTTGTGTATTCCTATTTTTTGCAAGCCCTAGCCTAGTTTCTTTCCTGGCAAGTTCGACAGACGGTTACTTGATTGAAAATGGGGCTTTGTACCTATGCATCAGTTCTGTATTCTATCCGTTTTTGAGTCTTTTATTGATCTATAGAAATAGCTTGCAGGGTCTCGGTCAAAAATTCTTGCCACTTGTATCAAGCTTTATCGAGTTTTTTGGTAAAATTATTTTCGTGGCTTGGATTATTCCTTGGACAGGTTATACAGGTGTGATTCTATGTGAGCCCCTTCTTTGGCTAATTATGACTGCCCAGCTTTACTTCTCGCTCTCCCAACACCCTTGGATAAAAGAAGGCAAGAAAATCTTGGCAGCCGGCGGGAAATCCTAGCTTGCTTTACAAAAGAAAATCCATTTCCTCTAGTGAAAATCAGCTAGACTTGTGTTATAATAAGAAAGATTAAAATGTGAAAAAAGGAGATTCCTAATGGGACGTAAATGGGCCAATATCGTAGCCAAGAAAACGGCTAAAGATGGAGCTAACTCTAAAGTATATGCAAAATTTGGTGTAGAAATCTATGTAGCCGCTAAAAAAGGTGAACCAGATCCAGAACTAAACACTGCTTTGAAATTCGTTATCGATCGTGCCAAACAAGCGCAAGTGCCAAAACACGTTATTGATAAGGCTATCGATAAAGCAAAAGGGAATACAGATGAAACCTTTACAGAAGGACGTTACGAAGGATTTGGGCCAAATGGTTCCATGTTGATCGTTGATACCTTGACTTCAAACGTCAACCGTACAGCTGCGAATGTTCGTGCTGCTTTTGGTAAAAACGGTGGAAACATGGGAGCTTCAGGTTCTGTATCTTATCTCTTTGACAACAAAGGTGTTATCGTCTTTGCAGGTGAAGATGCTGATGCTATCTTTGAACTCTTGCTTGAAGCAGATGTCGATGTAGACGATGTAGAAGCAGAAGAAGGAACAATCACTGTTTACACAGCTCCAACTGATCTTCACAAGGCTATCGTTGCTTTGCGTGAATCTGGTATTGAAGAATTCCAAGTAACTGAATTGGAAATGATTCCTCAATCAGAAGTTGAGTTGTCAGGTGAAGATTTGGAAACATTTGAAAAACTCTACGGAGTCCTTGAAGACGACGAAGACGTACAAAAAATCTACACAAACGTAGACGGATTCTAAGAATAAAAATAACCCCTTTGAAAATTCAGTGTTTTCAAGGGGTTTGTTTATCTTGTGATAACAAAAGGGTAGGAAAGAGACAAAGATTTCTTTTGCTCAAAACGTTATTAGTAATCTATAATTGTCCATAATCCAATGGATTGTAAAAATATCGTGGTGTTGGGATTTAGAAATCGAGACTTGGTCTACCGATTGCTATTCCCGGCACCTTTTTAGTTATGTTAAACTTTCACTCCAGAATCAGATTGTTCTTTTCGGTCCAGTCCGACAGCAAATTTACGGATTAGAAGAAACTGGCCATTTTCCTGCTTAACAAACGTGAGCACAACTGTCTTAGGATCTGAACTGATGGAGAGATAGGTGATTCTTTTTATTTCATAGTCTCCCATAACTGAATCTGTTTCTGAATCTGGGATTCCGTGTTTCCTGATAATATCTTTGTAGTTGCTGCCACCTTTCCCGCTATCAGAAGTATCACCTTCTACCAAGGCATCGAACTGTTCCTGACTCCAAGTGAAGAATTCAGTATCCTCCTCGTCATCCCCCTCGTCTGTATTACTATCAGGAAGTTCACCATAATCCTCAGTATCAGTTGAAGAAGTGATGTTTCTATAGGGGTGACTAAAGGTTCTGGCGAAATCAGTAAAGACATTAGTAGATAGAACTTGAGTTATTAAAACAAGGACAATGGAAATAAGACCTAAGGTTGTCCCGATGATAGCCAATGTTTTACGGTTTCTGAGATTGAGGGCGATGCCAAAAACTCCTAAAATCAAAGTGGCAATGGCAAGGAAAAATGATAGGATGTTGACGATAGGTATCCAAGAACCAAGAAGCGCCAGGGCTCCAAAGATGATGGCAAGGATTCCTAAGAGTTTCTGTTCTTTTTGTTTCATGTGTGAATTTCTCATTTCTAGTAAACTGGATTCGTATCTTTGTGAGATAGTGTTTATTATAGATAAAATAAGAGCTTATGTCAATTTCTGCTTAGATAGTTCTCAAGGAAACTTTTTTCTTGACATCCTATTTGAAAATGATAAAATAGTTCTCATGAAAACTTAATTGTTCGCAAGAGAACTATTTTTATTTGGAAGGGAGAAAGCATGGATAAACCGATGTTGGTCTTTAAACGTTTTGGGCATCAGGTTCACCTCATGGTGCAAAAGGAAGCCAAGCGTTGTGGTATTGAATTTATGGGTGGACCGCAAGGACAGGTCCTCCGTTTTTTAGATCGTCGTGAGCATGATCAAGAGTTGACGCTCATTAAGGATATTGAACAAGAACTCAATGTCACCAAGTCAGTTGCTAGTAATTTAGTCAAGCGCATGGTGCAAAATGGTTTGGTAGAGTTGGAGGCAAGTCCAAGTGATAAACGAGCAAAATTTGTTCATTTGACTGAAAAATCTCGCTCTCAAATGAAGCAGGTCAAGTCTTTCTTTAATCGAATTGACCGCAGCTTACTTGAAGGTGTTTCCGAAGAAAAACTCGCTATTTTTGAAGAAGTTCTGGAACGACTTCAAGCTAATGTAGAAAAAATTGGAGGTAAGAATGAAGAAACTCGCTAAGCGTATTACAGGAAAAGAGTGGGGTATGATCATAGTGACTGTTCTCTTTACCTGTTGCTCGGTCTATCTAGAGTTAGAAGTACCGACTTACATTTCAGAAATTACTGCATTGATAGGAACGCCAGGGACACAGTTGGATGCACTTTGGTCACCAGCTATTAAGATGATGGGTTTGTCGCTTTTGGCTTTTCTATCATCTGTGACAGTTGGATTTTTTGCAGCTCGCGTTGCAGCATCCTACACGGCTCATCTGCGTAGTGATATTTTTAATCGTGTCTTGGATTACTCTCAGACAGAGATCAAACGTTTCTCTATTCCTAGTCTTTTGACTCGGACGACCAATGATATCACGCAGATTCAGATGCTCTTTACCATGGGACTTCAGGTAGTCACTCGCGGACCAATCATGGCTATTTGGGCTATTGGGAAAATCCTTGGCAAGTCAGAATACTGGATCTGGGCAGTAGTGGTGGCCGTTATCGTCAATGTTCTGATGACAACTGTTCTCATGACTCTTGCCTTTCCTAAACAATCTGTCATCCAAAAATTGACAGATAAACTCAATAGCATCACCCGTGAAAGTTTGACTGGGATTCGGGTTGTTCGTGCTTACAATGCTGAGGAATATCAAGATAAGAAATTCGAAGAAGCCAATGATGAAGTCACACGACTCAATCTCTTTGTCAGTCGCTTAATGGCCATTATGAATCCTATTATGATGGCGATTTCTAGCGGCTTGATCCTTGCCATTTACTGGATTGGTGCTTATCTTATCAACGATGCTAGTTTGACAGAGCGTCTACCACTATTTAGTGATATGGTAGTCTTTATGTCCTATGCCATGCAAGTCGTAATGGGCTTCTTGCTCATGGGTGCTCTCTTTATCGTTCTTCCTCGTACCTTGGTTTCTGCAGGGCGTATCAATCAAGTGCTAGACCTTCATTCCACTATTGAAAACCCTAGTCACCCACAGACAGCAAACTCTTCTGTGGTTGGTCAAGTGGAATACCGTGACGTAACCTTCCGCTATTCTAAAAATTCAGAAGCAGTTGTGGAACATGTCAGCTTCAAGGCAGAAGCAGGGCAAACCATTGCTTTTATCGGTTCAACTGGTTCTGGTAAATCTACGCTTGTGAACCTCTTACCCCGTTTTTATGATGTGTCAGAGGGAGAAATTCTAGTAGACGGCGTCAATGTTCAGAATTATGACTTAGAAGATTTGCGTAATAAAGTTGGCTATATTCCTCAAAAAGCTGTGCTCTTTTCTGGAGATGTTAAGGGCAATCTCGACTTTGGTAAGAGTCAAGAAACGCCACTAAGTGAGACGGCCATGTGGCAAGCTCTGGAATTGGCTCAATCTAAAAACTTTATAGAAGATAAGGAAGCGGGTATAGCTTCAGAAGTAGCTCAAGGCGGGACCAATTTCTCAGGTGGACAGAGGCAACGTCTGGCTATTGCACGCGCCTTGGCTCGGAAGCCAGAAATTCTCATTTTTGATGATTCATTCTCAGCCTTGGACTACAAGACAGATCGTATCTTGCGTCAAGTATTAGCTGAAAAAACACAATCCATGACCAAGTTAATCGTTGCCCAACGCATTTCAACCATTATGGATGCAGACCTGATCTTAGTCTTGGATCAAGGTAAAGTCGTGGGACAAGGCACCCACAAGGAACTTCTTGCAAACAATGAAGTTTACCAAGAAATTGCCTATTCACAACTATCGAAGGAGGAATTGGAACATGGAAAATAAGAAAATGTCCTTATGGAAACAGTGTAAACCTTTTCTAGCAGGTCTCCAACTTCCCCTACTAATCGCAGTTGTGGCGGCTATCTGTTCAAGTATTATCACGGTTTATGGACCAACTAAAATCAAAGAAATTACCAATTTGATTTCAGATGGGTTAATGACAGAGATTGACCTAGAGGCTGTCTCAAGTATTGCTAGCTTTTTGGTTATCCTTTATGTGCTTGGGATTATCCTGAACTATACGCAAGCCTACATTTTTTCAACTAGTATCCAACATTTCTCAAAACGTTTGCGGACAGCTATTGCTGAGAAAATCAATCGCTTGCCACTTGCTTATTTTGACCGTCATTCTCAAGGGGACACCCTTTCTCGTGTTACCAATGACGTTGATACAGCAGCTCAATCTCTCAACCAAAGTTTGGGAACAGTGATCTCAGCTAGCTTTTTACTAATTGCTGTTTTGATTACCATGTTTGGCATGAACTGGATTTTGGCACTGGTAACCGTTGTTTCAACTCTTGTTGGATTTGCGGCGGTTTCAGTCATTATGGCTAAGTCACAGGGTTACTTTAAAGCCCAACAAAACAATCTAGCAGCTGTCAATGGTTATGTGGAAGAAATGTACTCTGGCCACAATGTTGTGACCAGCTATAATGCTGTGGATACTACTAAAGAAACATTCGCAGGATTGAATCAAAATCTACATGATAGTATCTGGAAATCTCAGTTTATTTCTGGCATCATGATGCCTGCTATGTTCTTTGTCGGAAACTTTAGTTATGTTTTGGTTGTTATCGTCGGTGCTGCCTTGGCTCTTGAAGGCCATATCAGTATTGGGATTATCGTAGCTTTTATGGTTTATGTTCGTACCTTCTCACAACCCTTATCACAAATTGCTCAAGGGATTACCAGCTTGCAACAGGCTAGTGCAGCTATGACACGTGTTTTTGAGTTTCTAGGAGAAGCTGAGATGGAAGATGAATCTCATAAGGAAACACAATTGTCTGGTATGAAGGGTGAAGTAGTTTTTGATCAAGTTTCCTTTGGTTACACACCTGAGCGAACCATCATTCATGACTTTTCTGCGACAGCTCATGCAGGGCAAAAAGTTGCTATTGTCGGGCCGACTGGAGCTGGGAAGACGACTATTGTTAATCTCTTGATGAAATTTTATGAGATTGATAAGGGAAGCATTCGCATTGATGGTGTGGATACCAAGAAGATGAAACGTTCAGAAGTACACGATGCCTTTTCAATGGTCTTGCAGGATACCTGGCTCTTTGAAGGAACCATTCGAGACAATCTCATCTATAATCAAACTGAGATTAGTGATGAACGAATGATCGAAGCAGCAAAAGCAGTCGGAATCCACCACTTTATCATGACCCTACCAGATGGTTACGATACTGTTTTGGATGATACAGTGACCCTGTCAGTCGGACAGAAACAGCTCTTGACCATCGCTCGTGCCCTTCTCAAAGATTCTCCACTCTTGATTCTGGACGAAGCGACATCTTCAGTCGACACACGTACAGAGGAGTTGATTCAGAAAGCCATGGACCGTTTGATGGAGGGACGCACATCCTTTGTTATTGCCCATCGTTTGTCAACTATTCGTAATGCTGATTTGATTCTTGTCATGAAAGATGGAAATATCATCGAACAAGGAAATCATGAGGAGCTTATGGCTCAGGGTGGTTTCTATGCCGACCTCTACAATAGTCAATTTACAGAAGACGAAGCAGAAGAATAATAAACCCAAAGAAGGCTTGACGGCCTTCTTTTTCTTCTTTATACTGGTATAATAGAAAGAGGAATGTATGAGTCAGAAATTATACAATATGAAATTTTCTGCGGTCTATCCAGCCTTGATTGCAAAGGTTGAGCGAAAGGGTGGAAGGGCAGAGTCCGTTCACCAAGTGACCAGTTGGCTGACAGGTTATGAGGTGATTGACATCCTTGCTTGTCTGGATAGGGACCTTACCTACGGAGATTTTTTTCGACAGGCACCGTCTTATGCGCCTGAACGGATTGCGACAACAGGGAAGGTTTGTGGGATTCGTATTGAGGAAATTGACGATCCTCTGATGCAGGAAATCCGCCGTCTGGACAAATTAGTGGACTGGCTTGCCAAGGGGAAAACAGCCCAGCAGGTCCTAGAAAAGTATGAGAAATAGACATGAAAAACTATCAAGAGTGGTACGATAAAAGGAAATCAAGTCTCCTTCAACATCCACAGCTATTACAATTGATGCGAGTTTTTAATCGCATGATGACAGTTCTGATGCCCCTAGCCTACATGGCCTTGTTGGGGACAAGCTTTATGAGCAAGGGATTGGGGAAAGAATTTGCCACCTATATCTTAGTGCCAGCTTCTGGCTTTGTCCTATTGACGCTAGTTCGTAAGTGGATTAATCAACCGCGTCCCTATGAAACTTGGGGAATTGTCCCACTATTAGACAAGGACAGCTCTGGGAATTCAATGCCTAGTCGCCACGTCTTTTCAGCAACCATTATTTCCATGGCTTGTGTGCATGCAAATCTGCCTGCAGGGTTGATTTTATTGGTCTTATCAGCTCTTCTCGGTCTTGTGCGAGTCTTAGGAGGCGTTCATTATCCCAAGGATGTTCTGGTTGGCTATGCCTGTGGGCTCATCTGGGGAATTCTCTTCTTTATTTTGTAAAAAGCAAAGCAAGTGGGCCTGGCCTCGTAACCACTTACGAGTCAAAAGTGACCACTTGCTTTTTTGCCCTTGTAAAGTCTTCTGGCCTTTGGTATAGTAGATGCAGAAAGGAGATAGGATGAGGTTACGAATCGAGATTGATAGTGAATTAACTGAGACAGAGATTGTCATCAAGGCTGCAGCCCTGACAGATGAAATAGCTGACTTGCAACGACTCTTGCAAGAAATCAAAGCTCCTAGGTTGATTTTTTATAAGGGGACGGGTGAGTATTATCTGGACTTGGCAGAAATTCTCTTTTTTGAGACAGAAGGTAGCAAGATTTACGCCCATACCCAGAAAGACGCCTACGAGGTTCGACTCAAGCTTTATGAGTTGGAGTCCATTCTCCCTCGTTATTTCAGTCGGGTATCCAAGTCGACCATTGCCAATATCCGGCAGGTTTACTCGGTGGACAAGTCCTTCTCGGGTACAGGCACTATTTCCTTTTATCAGACCCACAAGGAGGTACACGTGTCACGACACTACCAATCCCTCCTAAAAGAAAATCTAAGAAACATGAGGTAAGAAGATGAAAAAGAAAGCATTTGGTATTGTATTGCTAGTATTGGCAGCTTTAGTATTGTTACAGGGAAATTTTGGAATCCCTTCTCTGGGAGGGCACATTTGGCCCTTGATCGGTATTGGATTTTTTGCCTACCAATCAGTTGAGGCTTTGTTGCGTCGCCACTTAACTTCAGCCACTTTTACAGCTCTAGTAGCTTTGATGATAGCCAATCATTTTTATGACATTTTACCGATTCCCAATCAATCACTGTTCTGGGCGAGTGTTCTCATCGTGCTTGGAGTAAGTATGCTGACTCATACTAACAGAACTTGGAATGGAAAAAAATGGTGGTATGACGGTGAAAAGACCATTCTGACAGACAAGGAAGTCGCTTTTGGGGCGGGTACATTTTACAAGCAAGATCAAGAATTAGTAGAAGATGAGTTTGAAGTCGGATTTGGGAATGCCAAAATCTATTATGACAATGCAGAGATGTTAGGAGATAGCGCAACCTTGAAGATAGAAGTCGGATTTGGGAATGCAGTTATCTATGTGCCCCAACACTGGAGAGTGGACTTGAAGGTGGAAACTTTTTGTGGTGCAGCCAAGGCAGATGCCCCTGTAGCCCCAACCAGCAAAACTTTGATTATCCGTGGAGATGTAGCTTTTGGGAAACTAGGAGTTGTTTACGTTAAATAAAAAAATATTCCAATCCCCTTGCCAAAAAAGAGAAAGTGTGATAACATAGTACAGTATGTGGTGCTAGCACATCCGCTATATTAGATCTAATAGGAGGAAAACACAAATGGCTAAAGTATGTTACTTTACAGGTCGTAAGACTGTATCAGGAAACAACCGTTCACACGCGATGAACCAAACAAAACGTGCCGTAAAACCAAACCTTCAAAAAGTTACTGTACTTATCGATGGTAAACCTAAAAAAGTTTGGGCTTCAGCTCGTGCTTTGAAATCAGGTAAAGTAGAACGCGTTTAATAAAGAGTAAAAGGCCATCAGGTCTTTTTCTTTTGCTCTGAGTTCAAAAAGCCTCGTCAAAGGAGCAAATATCAGCCGATACAGTATTCTGCTTTTACACTTGGCTTGAAATATGATAAAATAGAGTATCAACTAGTTGAGGTAGAAAAAATGACTGTAAAAATTAATACAAAAGATGGTCAAATCGAACTAACAGATGAAGTGATTGCTACCGTTGTAGGCGGTGCAGCAACTGAGATTTTTGGTGTGGTCGGTATGGCAAGTAAGAAAGCCCTCAAAGATAATTTCCAAGCCCTCCTTGGGAAGGAAAATTATTCTAAAGGTGTCGTTGTAAAAGCGGCCGAAGATGGTAGCATTGCAGTTGATGTATATACCGTGTTGAGCTACGGAACAAAAATCAGTGAAGTCTCAAAAAACATCCAAGAGCGTGTACGCTTTAGTTTGGAAAACCAACTTGGCATCACTGCTCAAACTGTGAATGTCTACATTCAAAATATCAAAGTTGTAGGAGAATAATCGTGTCAAATATTACTACAAGCTTATTTCAAGAAATGGTACAGGCTGCATCTACTCGTTTGAACAAGCAAGCCGAATATGTCAACTCATTGAACGTCTTCCCAGTTCCAGATGGAGATACAGGAACAAACATGGGAATGACTATCGAAAATGGTGCTAAAGAAGTAGCAGACAAACCAGCTTCAACAGTTGGTGAGGCCGCAAGTATCTTGGCTAAAGGTCTTTTGATGGGTGCGCGTGGGAACTCAGGAGTTATCACTTCTCAGCTTTTCCGAGGATTTTCGCAAGCTATCAAGGAAAAAGATGAATTAACAGGGAAAGATCTAGCTCGTGCCTTCCAATCAGGAGTTGAAGTAGCCTACAAGGCTGTTATGAAGCCAGTTGAAGGAACAATCTTGACTGTATCACGTGGTGCTGCCATCGGTGCTAAGAAAAAAGCAGAGCAGACAGACGATGCTATCGAGGTTATGCGTGCAGCCTTGGATGGAGCTAAAGCGGCTCTTGCTAAAACTCCTGAAATGCTTCCAGTATTGAAGGAAGTTGGAGTTGTAGACTCAGGTGGTCAAGGTTTGGTCTTCATCTATGAAGGCTTCCTTTCAGCTCTTACTGGTGAATATAGCGCTTCTGAAGACTTTGTAGCGACTCCAGCCAACATGAGTGAAATGATCAATGCTGAACACCATAAGTCTGTAGCCGGACATGTGGCAACAGAAGACATCACCTTTGGTTACTGTACAGAAATCATGGTTGCCCTTAAACAAGGCCCAACTTATGCTAAAGAGTTTGACTACGAAGAATTCCGTAACTACTTGAACGAACTTGGGGATTCACTTCTTGTTGTCAATGACGATGAAATCGTTAAAGTTCACGTCCATACAGAAGATCCAGGTCTTGTTATGCAAGAAGGTCTCAAATATGGTAGCTTGGTTAAGGTTAAAGTCGATAACATGCGTAACCAACACGAAGCACAAGTGGAAAAAGAAGCAGCTCAAGTCAGCAAACCAGCTGAAGAAAAAGAATATGCCCTTATCGCAGTAGTAGCTGGACAAGGCTTGGCAGACATCTTCCGTGCTCAAGGTGTGGACTATGTCATCGAAGGTGGACAAACCATGAACCCTTCAACAGAAGACTTTATCAAGGCCGTTGAGCAAGTCAATGCTCGCAACATTATCTTCTTGCCGAACAACAAAAACATCTTCATGGCAGCTCAATCTGCAGCTGAAGTGTTGGAACAACCAGCAGTAGTGGTAGAAGCTCGTACCCTTCCTCAAGGATTGACCAGTCTTCTTGCCTTCGATCCAAGCAAGTCTATCGAAGAAAATAAAGAACGCATGACTGCAGCTCTTGGTGATGTAGTCAGCGGTAGTGTAACAACAGCTGTCCGTGATACGACTATCGATGGTTTGGAAATTCATGAAAATGACAATCTTGGTATGGTAGATGGTAAGATCCTCGTATCAAACCCTGATATGCACCAAACTCTGACTGAAACATTGAAACATATGTTGGATGAAGACAGTGAAATCGTAACCTTCTATATTGGAGAAGACGGAAGTGAAGAATTGGCTAACCAAATCGCCCAAGAAATCGCAGAAGAATTCGAAGATGTAGAAGTAGAAATTCACCAAGGTCAACAACCAGTATATCCATATCTTTTCAGTGTGGAATAAAGATTAAATAGAAAACGAAAGAGGTCGGGATTTCCCGACCTTTTTCGTTTTGGAAAGAATTCTATTTTCATAGCTGAGTAGACTTTTTGTGACATTTGTCATATCTCCTCATGACAGAAGCTTCTAGTGGCACATGCTTCAAAGAATTATAATAGATGTATCAAATGGAGGAAGAAAAAATGAAACATAAAGTAATTGTCGCAATGAGTTTAGTAGCAGCAGGAGTCATGACTTATCTCATGTTTTCAGGATTGGACGAAGGCTTCTATCATTTTCCTTGGGAGTTATTTGCAGGATTTGGCATGATGTCTTGGTTGATCCGAGAAGGTTTGAAATTGGTTTCAGATGTGAAAAAGGAGTTTGAAAAATGAAAAAAGCGATTCTCTATCTCTTTATTGGACTATCACTAGTGGTATGGTTGGTAGAAATGTTTACAGGTTGGTTTGATCAAGCCTTTCTTCACCAAGTCATACGTGGTGCCTGGGGACTAGGATTTATGATTTTTATCGCCTTTCCGATGGGAAAGGAGTGGCTGAAAGGAGAATTTCATGAACATGATTAAGGTAGAAAGCCTAAATAAAAACATCAAGGGCAAGGCTATTTTGAAGGATATTTCCTTTGAGGTGGCTGAAGGTGAATGTGTCGCCTTGGTTGGTCCAAATGGTGCCGGTAAGACAACACTCTTGGATTGTTTGCTTGGAGATAAGCTAGTCACCAGCGGTCAAGTATCTATCCAAGGTTTGCCAGTGACGAGTTCTCAGTTAGACTATATTAGAGGCTATCTGCCTCAAGAAAATGTCATTGTTCAGAAATTAAAGGTCAAAGAGTTGATTGCTTTCTTTCAAAGCATTTATCCAAATCCCTTGAGCAATCAGGAGATCGATCAACTATTGCAGTTTGACAAGCAACAAAAAGAACAATTGGCAGAAAAATTGTCAGGTGGGCAAAAGCGTCTCTTTTCATTTATCTTGACCTTGATTGGGCGACCAAAGCTTGTCTTTTTAGATGAGCCAACTGCGGCCATGGATACTTCAACCCGTCAACGTTTTTGGGAAATTGTCCAAGATCTAAAATCCCAAGGAGTCACCATTCTCTATTCGTCTCATTATATTGAGGAAGTAGAGCATACAGCGGACCGGATTTTGGTCTTAAATAAGGGAGAGTTGATTCGTGATACGACACCTCTAGCCATGCGTAGTGAGGAGATTGAAAAGCATTTTATCCTACCTCTGGCTTATAAGGAAGTTGTCGAACAGTCTAACTTGGTTGAAAACTGGTCACAAAAACAAGATGCCCTGCAAGTAGTCACACGTGAAGCAGATGCTTTCTGGGAACGGTTAGTTCAGGCAGGCTGTAGGATACAAGAAATTGAAGTCAATAATCGTAGCTTGTTGGATACAATCTTTGAAGAAACACAAAAGGGAGATGACTAAGATGAAACGATGGATCGCACTAAACAAGATAGAATTTCTATTGACCAAACGACAATTAGTCTATTATCTATTATCCGTAGGGATGCCGACAGCCTTCTATTTATTCTTTTCAGGCATGTACCAGGATACACCCGGTGGACCAGATAATTTTATGCGTGATTACCTCATCTCCATGACAGCCTTTTCCATGATGTCGACAGCGATGTTTTCATTCCCAGCCGTTTTACATACCGATAAGATCAACAACTGGCAGAAAACATTACGCCATACTCCAGTAAATATGGTAGAATATTATCTATCAAAGATAACAAGTATGATGGTTGATTATCTGGTTTCAATCCTGGTTGTTTTCTCAGTTGGGCACTTGGTCAGAGGTGTGGATATGCCTCTAGGAAGCTGGATTGGGGCTGCGTTCTTGCTGATTGTGGGAAGTGTAGCTTTTGTAGCGCTTGGCTTGACCTTGACACTCTTGCCTTCTAGTCAGTTGATGTCTGTCGTGGGCAATCTTCTCTATCTAGGATTGGCTGTTTTAGGCGGACTCTGGATGCCTATCTCTTTATTTCCAGACTGGATGCAAGCAATCGGGAAGTGCCTACCAACTTATCAGTTGATGGAGTTGCTCAAGACCTTCTTAAACGAGGATGGCATCAATCTATCAGCTACAGTTTATCTACTTGTTTTTTCAGCAGTTTTATTTGGTTTGACCATTTACCTTCAAGGTCATAAGGAGAATGCTTAATGCTTGAAAGACTGAAAAGCATAGACTATATGTATTGGGCCAGTTTGATTTTTATGTTTTTTTCCATCATTCCTGTAGTGACTGGGGAGCTTCCTGTCTGGCATTTATTGATTGATATTCTATTTGTAGTGGCATATTTGGGTGTTTTAATAACTAAGAACCAGCGCCTTTCTTGGCTTTTCTGGGGCATCATGCTGGTCTATGTAGCTGGGTATACTGCCTTTGTTGCTGCGAATTATATCTGGTTTTTCTTTTTCCTTTCCAATCTCTTAATTTATCATTTTGGTGTACGTAGTTTAAAGTCTTTACATGTCTGGACTTTTCTCCTTACTCAAGTCCTTGTTGTAGGTCAACTTTTGATTATTCAGAGAATCGAAGTTGAATTTCTAGTCTATCTGCTTGGAATTCTTACTTTTGTGGATTTGATGACTTTTGGTTTGGTTCGGATTCGGATTGTGGAGGATTTGAAAGAAGCCCAGGCTAAGCAAAATGCCCAGATAAATCTATTGCTTGCTGAAAATGAACGCAGTCGTATCGGTCAGGATTTGCATGATAGTCTGGGGCATACCTTTGCTATGCTGAGTGTCAAGACAGATCTGGCCCTGCAGTTATTTCAGATGGAGGCTTATCCACAGGTGGAGAAGGAATTAAAAGAAATTCACCAGATCAGCAAAGATTCCATGAATGAAGTGCGAACTATTGTGGAAAATCTGAAATCACGGACTTTAGCATCAGAGCTTGAGACTGTCAAAAAGATGCTGGAGATTGCTGGAATTGAAGTTGAGGTTGACAATCAATTGGACAAGGCTAGCCTGACTCAGGATGTGGAGTCGACGGCTGCTATGATTTTGTTAGAACTGGCGACCAATATTATCAAGCATGCCAACGCTAATAAAACTTATCTAAAACTGGAACGTACAGATCAGGAATTGCTATTGACGGTCAGAGATGATGGGAAAGGTTTTGCAACTGTAAAAGGAAATGAACTTCATACAGTTCGAGACCGTGCTGCAGCCTTCTCAGGTCAAGTAGAACTGGTCAGTTTGAAACATCCAACAGAGGTGCGCGTGCATCTGCCTTATAAGGAGAGAAAGTAGATGAAAGTATTAGTCGCAGAAGATCAAAGTATGCTTAGAGACGCCATGTGCCAGCTCTTGAGCTTTCAACCAGATGTGGAGACTGTTCTGCAGGCGAAAAATGGAGCCGAGGCTATCGAGGTTTTGGAGAAAGAAGCAGTAGATATTGCCATACTTGACGTCGAAATGCCAGTAAAGACAGGACTAGAAGCGCTCGAGTGGATCAAACAAGAAGTGCCTGAAACAAAGGTGGTTATCGTCACGACCTTTAAACGCCCAGGCTATTTTGAACGAGCTGTCAAAGCAGGAGTCGATGCCTATGTCTTGAAAGAGCGAAGCATCGCTGAGCTCATGCAAACCCTGCATACGGTGTTAGAGGGACGCAAGGAGTATTCTCCAGAGCTGATGGAAGTCATGATGACTCATCCCAATCCCTTGACCGAGCAGGAAGTCGCTGTTTTACATGGAGTAGCACAGGGGCTGTCCAACCAAGAAATTGCGGACAAGCTCTACCTCTCAAACGGCACCGTCCGTAATTACATGACCAACATCCTCTCCAAACTAGGTGCCAGCAACCGAACCGAAGCGGCCAAAACCGCCGAAGAAGAAGGCTGGTTGTGAGGGGAGAGAAGTAAGAAAAAATCTCTTAGAAATGAATCTAAGAGATTTTTGGTGTTATGTGATTATTAGTTCGTCTCACTCCGTGAGGTGCGAGACAAATAAACCACCCGCTATTGCGGGTGCGCATCGAAGGTTATACCCAAAAAACTCCAAACGCGATACAATAAGGGTGTTCAAGCCAATTGTAAAGCGAAAGGAGAAAACCATGGTACAAAAGTCTCACAGTTTATCACACACAAAGTGGATGTGTTCTATCACTTTGTGTTCACCCCTAAGTATAGACGAAAAGTCATTTATAATCAATATCGAAGTAGTTTAGGCGAAATATTTCATCGCTTGTGTAGTTATAAAGGAGTTGAAATTATCGAGGGTCACTTAATGCCAGACCATGTACATATGTTAGTAAGTATCCCACCAAGGATAAGTGTTCCTAGTTTCATGGGGTATTTAAAAGGTGAAAGTGCACTTATGATGATTGACAAACACGCCAACCTCAAGTACAAGTTTGGGAATCGGCATTTCTGGGCGGAAGGTTATTATGTTAGTGCAGTAGGGCTTAATGAAGCCACAATCAAGAAATATATTCAAGATTAAAGAAATTATCCAGTGGATGATTTCTTCACGAGTATAAAAATTTGAGAACGAGTAAAGCATGATATAGCACTAGATAAATTGAGTGTAAAAGAATATGAGGATCCCTTTAGGGATAGTGGTAAGTAATACTCACGCCTCTTTAAGAGGCAAGTGACGAGTCAAGAGCAATGAGGCTTGAACAAGGTGAAAGCCAGCGTCTTTAGGCGCTGGCTGGTAATTTGGGCTTATAGCCCTGGTGCAAACCACCCGTTAGACGGGGGGGTTGGATTGTTACCTTGAATGCTATACGTTAAAACGCCGTATGCCGAACGATACGTATGGTGGTGTGAGATGGGCGAGAAATCAACCCTTACTCGAAAGGTAGTATAGAAGTTTAAGCCTTATCTAATTGCAATAGTGCTTCAATCTCAGCCAGTGTGCTTGCTTGTGAGATAGCTCCACGAAGTTTAGCTGCACCTGATGTTCCACGGAGGTAGTGAGGAGCGAGTCCACGGAATTCACGGACCGCAACCTTTTCTCCCTTGAGGTTGATTAAGCGTTTCAAATGCTCGTAGGCGATGTTCATCTTATCTTCAAAGGTTAAATCAGGAAGGATTTCTCCAGTTTCAAAGTAGTGATTGATTTGATTGAAGAGGTAAGGATTTCCCATGGCTGCGCGTCCAATCATAACGGCATCAGCACCGACTTCTTCGATGCGTTGTTTAGCTTCTTGGACAGTGCGAATGTCACCGTTAGCGATAAATGGAATTTTTGTCAGAGCTTGTGCAACCTTGTGGAGAGTCTCCAAATCTGCATGCCCAGTGTACATTTGTTCACGAGTACGACCGTGCATAGCAAGAGCAGAGACACCTGCAGCTTCCGCAGCGAGGGCATTTTCCACAGCTAGAGATGGATCAGACCAGCCTGTACGCATTTTGACAGTGAGAGGGATATCAAGGACTGATTGAACTTTGTTAATAATAGAGTAGATCTTATCAGGGTCCTTGAGCCACATAGCGCCAGCTTCGTTTTTCACGATTTTGTTAACTGGACAGCCCATGTTGATATCGACGATATCGGTCTTGGTGTTTTCTTGGATGAATTCTGCTGCGCGTGCTAGGCTGTCTTCATCGCTACCAAAAAGTTGGATAGAGACTGGGTTTTCGCCTTCATCGATATGAAGCATGTGAAGAGTTTTTTCGTTGTTGTATTGGATTCCCTTGTCAGAGACCATTTCCATGACAACGAGCCCAGCTCCAAGCTCTTTTGCAATGGTACGGAAGGCTGAGTTGGTCACACCGGCCATGGGTGCTAAAACGGTACGATTGGGAATCTCAACATTGCCAATCATAAAGGGGGTATTAAGATTTGTCACGAATGAGTTCCTCCAGGTCGTTTTCATCAAAATTATAAGTAGTTTGGCAGAATTGACAAGTGATTTCTGCCCCGTGGTCTTGGTCCTTCATTTCCTGCAAGTCTGAGCTTGGAAGACTAGAAAGAGCCTTCATAAAACGTTCTTTGCTGCAGTCACATTGAAAACGAATCTCTTCTTCAGACAAGCGTTTGTATGGCTCGTCACCATAGATGGCTTTAAGAAGAGCTTCAATATGGTCTTCACTCTCGAGAAGGGTTGAGATAGCTGGCATTTCTTGGATGCGTTTTTCAAAGCGAGCAATCTCTTCTTCCTTGGCTCCTGGCAAAACTTGAACAAGGAAACCGCCTGCTACTTTGACCTTGTCTTCTTCGTCCAAAAGGACATTGAGTCCAACTGCTGACGGAGTTTGCTGGCTTTCTGTCAAATAGAAGGCAAGATCTTCTCCGATTTCTCCAGAGATAAGCGGAGTCATAGAGTTATAAGGATTTCCAGTGCCGTAGTCTGTGATAACGAGAAATTGACCATTGCCGATAAAAGGTCCGACTAGAACTTCACCAGTTGCAGTCTTTTTGATGTCAACACCAGGATTTTGAACGTAACCTTTGACGTTCCCCTTGGTATCAGCTACGGTGATGATGGCACCTAGAGAGCTAGTTCCAAGAACTTTAACCGTTAGCTTGGTATTTCCTTTTTCATTGGCTGCGAGAATCTGGCTAGCAATAAGGGTGCGACCAAGTGCTACAGTTGAGCTAGCTTGGGTTTGATGTTTTTCTTGAGCAGTGCGGACGGTTTCAGTGCTATCAAGAACATAAGCACGAAAGGCCCCGCTTTCTGATATAGTTTTAATAATTTTATCCATAGCTACTATTTTAGCATAAAAATGCCCAAAGGGGGAGTGGGGTGTCTACTATCGTTTTAAAGTGATCTGTTTACATCAGTGAAATTATGAAGAAAGAACTAAAATAGGCTAAAATGTGCTCTTTAAAAATGGTAAACAGTTGAAAATGAAGAGACTAAAGTGGTAAAATGGGAACAAGAAAAAATAGTAATTGTATATTTGCATAAAATTATTGAAAATTTACAAAAAGAAGTTAATTATGGATAAAAAGAAACCAATCTATGTTTTTTTAGGGCAAACGGTCCTGTATTTTATTGTTCTACTTGGTTTGCTTTACTTTTTTAGTTACCTAGGACAAAGTCAGGGAAGCTTTATTTACAATGAATTTTAGTTTAAAGGAGAAAAATCATCGTGTCTAATAAGCCGATAAAAGATATGATTGAAGCGATTGAATATTTCGCCCAAACTCAACCTACCTTTCCAGTATACAATGTCTTAGGGCAAGAGCACACTTATGGTGATTTGAAGGCTGATTCGGATAGTTTGGCTGCAACCATTGATCAGCTAGGATTACCTGAAAAATCTCCAGTAGTCGTTTTTGGTGGTCAGGAGTATGAAATGTTGGCTACCTTTGTTGCCTTGACAAAATCTGGCCATGCCTATATTCCAATCGATAGCCATTCGGCCTTGGAGCGCGTGTCTGCCATTCTTGAAGTGGCTGAGCCAAGCTTGATCATTGCTATTTCAGAGTTTCCAATCGAAACCCCAGCTGCTCCAATCATGTCCTTGGAGCAGGTGCGTGAAGCTTATGCGGCTCAAAAAGCTTATGATTTACAGCATCCGGTCAAGGGGGATGATAACTACTACATCATCTTTACTTCAGGGACAACTGGTAAACCAAAAGGGGTGCAAATTTCGCATGATAATCTGCTCAGCTTTACCAACTGGATGATTACGGACAAGGAATTTGCGACGCCAGATCGTCCACAAATGTTGGCGCAACCACCCTATTCTTTTGACTTGTCTGTCATGTATTGGGCACCGACCTTGGCTCTTGGAGGAACGCTTTTTGCCCTCCCATCAGCCATTACTCAAGACTTTAAGCAACTCTTTGCGACCATCTTTTCTCTTCCGATTGCTATCTGGACTTCAACACCATCTTTTGCAGATATGGCCATGTTGTCTGAAGATTTCAATGCTGAAAAGCTGCCAGGCATTACCCATTTTTACTTTGATGGGGAAGAGTTGACAGTTAAAACTGCTCAGAAATTGCGCGAGCGTTTTCCAAATGCGCGTATCATCAATGCTTACGGTCCAACGGAAGCAACAGTTGCTTTGTCAGCAGTTGCTGTTACAGATGAGATGTTGGTAACCTTGAAACGTCTTCCGATTGGTTACACGAAACCTGATTCACCAACCTTTATCATCGATGAAGAGGGCAATAAACTGCCAAATGGAGAACAAGGGGAGATCATCGTATCTGGTCCAGCTGTTTCAAAAGGCTACATGAACAATCCTGAAAAAACAGCTGAAGCTTTCTTCGAATTTGAAGGTCTGCCAGCCTACCATACGGGAGATGTCGGAAGCATGACGGATGAAGGTCTTCTTCTTTACGGTGGACGGATGGACTTCCAGATCAAGTTTAATGGCTATCGTATTGAACTAGAGGATGTCTCTCAAAACTTGAACAAATCCAAGTATGTTGAATCTGCTGTTGCAGTTCCACGTTACAACAAAGACCACAAGGTCCAAAATCTCTTGGCCTATGTTATCTTAAAAGATGGCGTCAAAGAACAATTTGAGCGCGAAATTGATATCACGAAAGCTATCAAGGAAGACTTGGAAGATATTATGATGTCTTACATGATGCCGTCTAAGTTCCTTTACAGAAAGGAATTGCCACTGACTCCAAATGGCAAGATTGATATCAAAGGATTAATTAACGAGGTGAATAATAGATGATGGATTTCCTGAAACAGCTGCCTCATATTGAGCCGTATGGGAATCCGCAGTACTTTTTGTACGTGATTACTGCTACCTTGCCAATCTTTATCGGACTTTTTTTCAAAAAACGCTTTGCCTGGTATGAAATACTGGTTAGTCTCTTCTTTATCGTTACCATGTTGACGGGTGGCAAGACCAATCAATTGGCTGCCTTAGGGATCTATCTAATCTGGCAAATCTTGTTGGTTCTTTTTTACAAGCAGTATCGAAAAATTCGAGATGGCAAATGGATTTTCTATCTCGTTAGTCTGTTGTCTTTGCTTCCAATCATATTTGTAAAGGCGCAAACAGCCATTAACGGAACACAATCCTTGCTGGGTTTTATCGGAATTTCTTATTTGACATTTCGTTCGGTGGGAATCATCATCGAACTTAGAGATGGAGTCATTAAGGATTTGAAGATGTGGGAGTATTTGCGTTTTCTTCTCTTTATGCCGACATTTTCAAGTGGTCCTATTGATCGTTTCAAACGTTTTAATGAAAATTATAAGACGATACCAGAGCGTGATGAGTTGCTAGATATGCTAGCCGAGTCCGTTCGGTATATCATGTGGGGATTTCTGTATAAATTTATCCTAGCTCATATTTTAGGCGAGATTTTATTACCACCGCTAAAGAATTTAGCTCTACAAACAGGTGGCGTCTTTAACTATTATGTAGTGGCCATCATGTACACATTTGGTTTGGAGCTCTTCTTTGACTTTGCAGGTTACTCTATGTTTGCTCTAGCTATTTCAAATCTGATGGGGATTCGTAGTCCGATCAACTTCAACAAACCCTTTTTATCAAGGGATTTGAAGGAATTTTGGAATCGTTGGCACATGAGTTTATCATTCTGGTTCCGTGACTTTGTCTTTATGCGCATGGTCATGGTGATGACGAGAAAGAAGCTTTTTAAGAATCGAAATGTGACCTCAAGTGTCGCCTATATCCTGAACATGCTCCTTATGGGGTTCTGGCATGGGATAACTTGGTTTTACATCGCCTACGGACTCTTTCATGGAGTGGGCTTAGTCATTAATGATGCTTGGGTTCGAAAGAAAAAAACGCTCAATAAAGAACGTAAGAAAGCAGGGCAAGCTCCCTTGCCTGAGAATCGCTGGGTTCAGTTGCTTGGCATGGTGATAACCTTCCATGTCGTGATGATTTCATTCTTAATCTTCTCTGGATTTTTGAATGATTTATGGTTTAAAAAATAAAAGGAATTAAAAAATGGATATCAAATCAGAAGTTATTGAAATTATTGATGAATTGTTTATGGAAGATGTTTCTGACATGATGGATGAAGATCTTTTTGATGCAGGTGTCTTGGATAGTATGGGGACAGTTGAATTAATCGTGGAAATCGAAAACCGCTTTGATATTCGTGTCCCAGTTACAGAATTTGGTCGTGATGACTGGAATACAGCTAATAAAATCGTAGCAGGAATTGCGGAGTTAAAGAATGCTTAAACGCTTGTGGCTGATTTTCGGGCCTGTCTTTCTAGCGGGCTTGTTGGTGTGCCTTCTTATCTGTTTCTATCCAAGTAGCCCAAGTCATAATCTCATGGAGGAAAAATACTCTGCCGCTTCAATAAGCGCAGAAAGCTTTAAGGAAAGAAGTCAAAAAGTAAGAGCTCTTACGGATCCTGATATGCGTTTTGTGCCTTTTTTTGGATCTAGTGAGTGGATGCGTTTTGATAGTATGCATCCAGCAGTACTGGCTGAAAAGTATGACCGTTCTTATCGTCCTTACTTTATGGGACAGGCAGGAGCAGCTACCCTCAGTCAGTATTTTGGAATACAACAAATTACATCCGAACTTGAAAATAAGCAAGCGGTATTTGTCATTTCTCCACAGTGGTTTACAAAAGAAGATCATGACCCAACTATTTTCCAAACTTATTTTAACAATGACCAGTTGACTGCCTTTTTAGAGAATCAATCTGGGGATGCAGCCTCTCAGTATGCTGCCAATAGACTCTTAAAGCAAAATCCTGGTGTTTCTATGAAGAGCATCGTTGAGAAATTAGCTAAAGGAGAAAAATTATCAGAGTTCGACCAAAGTATGATTAATATTTCGTCGCAATTAAATGAGAAACAATCAGCTCTTTTTGGACAATTCTCCATTCGTGGACGCTTAAGGTACAAAGATAACGTTGAGAAATATTTGAGTAGTCTCCCAGATCAATTTTCTTATGAAGAATTGGAAAATATTGCACGTAAGGATGCAGAAGAAAATACGACCAATAATGATTTGGGAGTAGATAATCATTTTTACAATACTAAATTAAAGAAAGATTTGAAAAAATGGGAAGGATCTCAAAAGAATTTTAACTTTCTCAAATCACCTGAGTACAATGATTTGCAGTTAGTGCTCGATCAATTTGCAAAATCTAAGGTCAATGTGCTCTTTGTCTTTCAACCTGTCAATAAAAAATGGATGGATTATACCGGGTTAAGTGAGGAGATGTATCAACACACAGTTGAAAAAATTCGTTACCAGTTGGAAAGTCAAGGCTTCACCAATATCGCTGACTTTTCAAAAAACGGTGGAGATCCCTACTTTGTTAAGGATACGATTCATATCGGTTGGTTAGGCTGGTTAGCATTTGATAAGGTTGTAAATCCTTTTTTGAGCAATCCAACAACAGCGCCTGATTACCAAATGAATGACCGTTTCTTTAGTCAAGATTGGGCAACCTATGACGGAAATATCCAAGATTTTCAATAATATAGAAAAGGAGTTTGAACTTTTTGTTCAGACTTTTTTTATGAAATGTCGGATAGGTTACCTTCAAAAAGGTTAAAAGTTTAAAAATGATGCTAAATAGCGTATAATGGTAAAAGAAAGAAGAGAAAGGGATTTCAATATGAATAAACGTTTTTTGTTGCCTGTGCTATCGACAGCCCTATTAGCTCCAGCCTTTTTAGCTGGACAAGTCTATGCTGAAGAAAATACTAGTTCTTCAGAAGCTACAGAAGTTGTGAGCACTACAGAAGCACCAGTAGTGACAGCGACTCCTGAGGTTGTTACAAGTCCGGCAACGCCAGTTGAAGAGGCTGCACCTCAAAAAGAAGAAGCAGATACTGTTATCTTGCATACTAATGACGTGCATGGTCGTATTGTAGAAGAAAAGGGAGTAATCGGAGATGCCAAACTCGCAACGGTTATTGAGAAGGAGCGAGAAAAGAGCGATCAAACGACTCTAGTAGTAGATGCAGGCGATGCCTTCCAAGGTTTACCGATTTCAAACTCTACAAAGGGTGAAGCACGTGCCAAAATCTTAAACGAGATGGGTTATGATGCTATGGCTGTAGGAAATCATGAGTTCGACTTTGGACTTGATGAAGTTAAAAAATACAAAGAAATTTTGAACTTCCCATTGCTCAGCTCAAACACTTATGTCAATGGCGCTCGTCTATTTGAAGCGGCAACAATTGTTGATAAGAACAAGGATGTTGCAGGTGATGAATTTGTCGTTATCGGTGTGACAACGCCTGAAACAGCTACCAAGACCCACCCTAAAAATGTCAAAGGTGTAACCTTTACAGAACCTATTGCAGAGGTTAACAAGGTTATCGAAGAAATTCAAGCTAAAGCCTTGGCAGAAGGCAAAGACTACAAACACTATGTTGTCCTTGCTCACTTGGGAGTTGATACAACAACGCCAGTAGAATGGCGCGGTTCAACACTTGCAGAAGCACTTTCAAAAAATCCTCTTTTGAAAGGTAAGCGTGTCACTGTTATTGATGGTCACTCTCATACAGTAGAATCGACTACTTATGGTGACAATGTAACCTACAACCAGACAGGAAGCTATCTCCATAACGTTGGTAAAATCACTTACAAATCTCGCCAATTATTGGGAAATCCTTCACTCATTGCAGCTGCAGATGCTAAGAAATTGGAAGCTAATCCAAAAATTGAAAAACTTGTCAAGGATATCAAACAAAAGTATGACGCTGAAAATGCTATAGAAGTTGTTTCAAATAGCCCAGTTGAATTGAACGGTGATCGTGAAAATGTCCGTGTCCGCGAGACAAACCTTGGAAATGTCGTAGCGGATTCTCTCTACCAGTATGGTCAAACAGGATTTAGTCATCCAACAGATATCGCTGTGACAAATGGTGGTGGCTTGCGTGAAACGATTTCCAAAGATAAGCCAATTACAAAAGGAAATGTCATTGCAGTCTTGCCATTTGGAAACACAATCTCACAAATTCAAGTAACTGGTCAGCAAGTTCTGGATATGTTTGAAAAATCTCTCGGCTCTATCTTGCAGGTTGATAAGGCAGGAAAAACTGTCTTGGATGAAAATGGTCAACCATTGCTAGAACCAAGTGGTGGATTCTTACAGATTTCAGGAGCCAAGGTCTACTACGATACAAACCTAGTCGCAGGTAAACGCGTCTTGGCTATTCAAGTGAAGAATCGTGCAACTGGTCTTTATGAAAAACTAGATTTGGCGAAAATCTACTACCTAGCAACCAATGACTTCCTTGCAGCAGGTGGTGACGGTTATACCATGCTTGGTGGTGCTAGAGAAGAAGGTCCTTCAATGGATGCTGCCTTTGAAGACTATCTCAAAACAGCTGATTTGACTCAGTATGAAAAGGTAAATCCAAATTCACGCACGATTTCTGTGGATTCAAAAACATTTAAACTGCCAGAAGATCAAGGTAAAGAGCAAGATCCAGCTAAACCAGAAAAAGATACAGCAATAACTCCTACTCAACCAGGAAAAAATCAGGGAACAACTCCGGCTAAATCAGGAAATGATGCAACTAAGCCAGGAAAAACTCAAGAGACAACTCCAGTTAAATCGGAGCAAGATTCAGCAACAAAAACAACTCCATCAGGGAAAAATCAGGGAACAACTCCTGCTCAAACATCTACTGTAAAAGTTGATTATAAGGTTGCAGATCAGTTTGCTAACAAGACAGTTGTATCAGAAAAATTACTTCCAAATACGGGTAGTGAACAATCTATTTTCATGATGCTATTGGGTATGATTCTTGGAGTGACTGCCCTCTGGACTAGTCGTAAACAAGAAAAATAATTCTACAAGATGAAAACATATCAGGTGTTTTCATCTTTTTTCTTGACTCCTTGCTTGGATGTGATATACTTAACTAGTAAAGGAATGGTGTGGAAACCTTGTATTTATAGAAATTCTGTTCTGAGAAAGGAGCAAATCATGAGACAGTTGGCAAAAGATATCGATCAATTTTTAAATGAGATTATCCTAAAAGCTGAAAATCAGCATGAAATTCTCATTGGTCATTGTACCAGTGATGTAGCCTTGACCAATACCCAGGAGCATATTCTCATGCTTTTATCAGAGGAGTCGCTCACCAACTCTGAGTTGGCGCGTCGTCTCAATGTCAGTCAAGCTGCCGTTACAAAGGCTATCAAATCCCTGGTTAAGGAGGGAATGTTAGAAACGTCTAAGGACCCTAAGGATGCTCGCGTTGTCTTCTATCAATTGACAGACTTGGCTCGACCTATTGCTGAGGAACACCACCATCATCATGAACATACCCTCTCAACTTATGAGCAGGTTGCCACTCAGTTTACACCAAACGAACAAAAAATTATCCAGCGGTTTTTAACTGCTTTAGTAGGAGAAATCAAGTAATGAGATACATCACAGTAGAGGATTTGTCCTTCTATTATGACAAGGAACCTGTGCTTGAGCATATCAATTACAGTGTTGATAGTGGGGAATTTGTCACCCTTACTGGGGAAAATGGAGCAGCCAAGACAACGCTAATCAAGGCTAGTCTTGGAATTCTTCAACCACGAATTGGGAAAGTAACCATCTCAAAGACAAATATTCATGGGAAAAAGCTAAGAATCGCCTATCTTCCCCAGCAGATCGCCAGTTTTAATGCGGGCTTTCCAAGTACCGTTTATGAATTTGTCAAATCAGGTCGCTACCCAAGAAAGGGCTGGTTCCGTCGTTTGAATGCTCACGACGAAGAACACATCAAGGCTAGTTTAAACTCAGTTGGCATGTGGGAACATCGGGATAAACGCATTGGCTCTCTCTCTGGTGGGCAAAAGCAAAGAGCGGTCATTGCACGTATGTTTGCTTCAGATCCAGATATCTTTATCTTGGATGAGCCGACAACAGGGATGGATGCAGGTACCAAGAATGAATTTTATGAACTCATGCACCATAGTGCCCACCATCATGGCAAGGCTGTTTTGATGATTACTCACGATCCTGAAGAAGTCAAGGATTACGCAGATCGCAATATCCACCTTGTCCGTGACCAAGATTCGCCATGGCGTTGTTTCAATGTCCATGAAAATGATCAGGAGGTGGACCATGTTTAATCTATTGTCTTATGATTTTATGCAGCGGGCCTTTTTGGCTGTTATTGCCATGAGTCTCTTTTCGCCAGTACTGGGAACCTTCCTAATCTTGCGTCGTCAGAGCCTTATGAGTGATACTCTAAGTCACGTCTCGCTATCAGGTGTGGCCTTTGGTTTGGTTTTAGGGATTTCTCCGACCATCTCGACTATTGCTATTGTCTTGATTGCGGCGGTCTTTCTTGAATATCTACGTACGGTTTACAAGAGCTTTATGGAGATTGGAACAGCCATCCTCATGTCTACAGGACTTGCAGTGTCCTTAATTGTTATGAGTAAGGGTAAGAGCTCGAGTTCGATGAGTTTGGATCAATATCTGTTTGGTTCTATTGTGACCATCAGTCAAGAGCAGGTAATTGGACTCTTTATCATTGCAGCAGTTGTATTGGTCTTAACCTTCCTCTTTTTAAGACCTATGTACATCTTAACTTTTGACGAGGATACAGCTTTTGTAGATGGCCTTCCAGTGCGTACTATGTCCATTCTCTTTAACATGGTAACGGGTGTAGCTATCGCTCTCATGATTCCAGCTGCAGGAGCACTCTTGGTGTCGACCATCATGGTCCTACCAGCTAGTATCGCTTTACGTCTAGGGAAGAACTTTAGTTCGGTGATGATTCTTGCCAGCGTTATTGGTTTTCTAGGTATGGTAGCAGGGCTTTATATCTCCTACTATGCAGAGACACCACCGAGTGCAAGTATTACCATTATCTTTGTAGTTGTCTTTTTGTTAGTCAGCTTACTCAAACGTTTTATCAAATAGGAGAAAAAAATGAAAAAACTAGGCCTACTTTTGGCAAGTCTTGTGACGGTATTCTTAGTGGCTTGTTCCAATCAAAAACAGGCAGACGGAAAATTAAATATCGTCACAACATTCTACCCTGTTTACGAATTTACCAAACAAGTAGCAGGCGACACAGCCAATGTCGAGCTCTTGATTGGGGCAGGGACAGAACCACATGATTATGAACCATCGCCTAAGGCAGTTGCTAAAATCCAAGACGCTGATGCCTTCGTTTATGAAAATGAGAACATGGAAACATGGGTTCCCAAGCTTTTAGATTCACTAGATGCGAAAAAAGTAAAAACAATCAAGGCTACTGGAGATATGTTGCTTCTTCCAGGTAGTGAGGAAGAGGAAGACCATGACCATGGTGAAGAAGGCCATCATCACGAGTATGACCCTCATGTATGGTTGTCTCCTGCGCGTGCCATTAAGCTTGTAGAGCACATTCGTGACAGTTTATCAGCTGACTATCCAGATAAGAAGGCGACTTTTGAACAAAATGCAGCAGCCTATATCGAAAAACTACAAGCCTTGGACAAGGCCTATAGTGAAGGACTTTCTAGTGCTAAACAAAAGAGTTTTGTGACTCAACACGCGGCCTTCCGTTATCTAGCTTTAGATTACGGACTCAATCAAGTTTCTATCTCAGGTCTTTCCCCAGATGCGGAGCCTTCAGCAAGTCGCTTGGCAGAATTGACCGAGTACATCAAGAAAAACAAGATTTCTTATATCTACTTTGAAGAAAATGCCTCTCAAGCTCTAGCTAATACTCTTTCAAAAGAAACAGGAGTTAAGTTAGACGTTCTGAATCCTCTAGAAAGCTTGACCGAAGAGGACATGAAGGCCGGTGAAAACTATATCTCTGTCATGGAGAAAAATCTCAAGGCCCTCAAGCAAACAACGGACCAAGCAGGAGCAGAAATTGAGCCAGAAAAAGCAGAGGAGACTAAAACCGTTCAAAATGGTTACTTTGAAGATGCCGATGTCAAGGATCGTACCTTGAGTGACTATGCTGGCAACTGGCAGTCAGTCTATCCTTTCCTTGAAAATGGAACTCTAGATCAAGTCTTTGACTACAAGGCTAAATTGACTGGCAAAATGACCAAGGATGAATACAAAGCCTACTATCAAAAAGGCTATCAAACTGATGTATCTAAGATTAATATCACGGATAATACTATGGAATTCATCCAAGGTGACCAAAGTAAGAAATATACATACAAGTATGTCGGCAAGAAAATTTTGACTTATAAGAAAGGGAATCGAGGAGTTCGTTATCTCTTTGAAGCGACAGACGCGGATGCTGGACAATTCAAGTATGTTCAATTTAGCGACCACAATATCGCACCAGTTAAGACTGGGCACTTCCATATCTTCTTTGGTGGTACTAGCCAAGAAGCCCTCTTTGAAGAAATGGATAACTGGCCAACCTACTATCCAGATGGCTTATCTGGTCAAGAAATCGCCCAAGAAATGCTGGCTCATTAAGATACGATTCACATGATAAAAGCGAACAGGAAAGTTTTCTGGTTATCAGAATCCTCTCTTGTCCGCTTTTTTGAGTTTTGTCAGTTAAAGAGCTTTTGCACTTCTTCTTGTACTTATGGCCTTATTGAATACCAAGTTTTCATTACTTGTCAAAGCCTTGTAAAGCCTTTTCGCGTTCTTCTACTTGTCCCTTGGCATCTAGTTTATTACCACCGTAAACTGCTGTTTCCCATGATCCATACATTGGATTTGGGAAGATGATGAATTTTTCACCAAATTCTTTTTGCAATTCTTCAAGTTGTTTGTCACGATCAGCTTCAGAAGTCTTAGAAAATTCTGCAAAGTCTACAAGGTTATCACCAAATAGTAACACAAGATTTGTCTTTTCTTGAACCGCTTGTCGACGACCTTCTTTGGATTTCACACCACTTTCTAGGAACATGAGGTGATCACGTCCTTGTACAGGAATACCTTCGCTTTCTAGATTTTTAATGGTAGCATCTACTTGGTCGACTGAACGGTCAGAAATATAGTAGATTTGGACACCGTTTTGATCGGCAAACTGAAGAAAATCTTTAGCACCTGGGACGGCTTTTGCTGCAGCTTTTTGGACCCAAACATCCCAATTTTCAGGTGTGAATGCTGTTCCATCTTTGACATTTTGAACTTGATAAGGACTGTTATCTAGGACCGTTTCGTCCAAGTCCAAAACAATCGAATAAGGCTTGTCTGATTCTGTTTTCAGTAATTCCTTTAGACGATCTGTAGCAACATTATAACCTTGTAGATACAAGGCTTTTGTTTCGGCCGCTTTTTGATACCAGAGAGTTGACATGGTATTTTCTCTAGACCGTAGTTGGTCGTAAGTCATTGTAATCTGATTGTCAGATGAGTTATTAGCGGATGTTTGTGTTTCTGTGGATTTTGTGGCGCAGCTGGTCAATAAGATGACAGATGCAAGTGCAGAAACGATTGTAACAGTGGTTTTAGCTGTTTTCATAAAATGTCTCCTGTCTATAATTTCAATAACAGTATAGCATGAGGGAATAGTTAAGGCAAGCGTTTTCCTAAATATGGACTTGATTTTCCAAAGAAAGATGTAGATAATTAACGGATTAGAGGAAGAGAAAAATATTTTAAAACCTTGAAAAATCTAGCTAAATAGGGTATAATATAAATAATCATTTGTCGTAGGTTTTGTCTGAAATATTGTCCGGACAAGGCTCACAGCAGTTAAATCTCCTGAAAAAGTCGGATTTAGCTGCTCTTTTTGTGCTTTTTTTCAGGTTTTTCGGCCTTTGTAACAAAGATTTAAAGATTCTGAAAATTAGTCGAGGGGGATAAGTTGATAGGGTTTTTAGAACCATCTAACGATAATTACTAGCTTAGATCACTAAGCTTGGAACTTTATTTAAAAAGGAGAATCATCTTGGCAGGACATGACGTTCAATACGGGAAACATCGTACCCGTCGTAGTTTTTCAAGAATCAAAGAAGTTCTTGACTTACCAAATTTGATTGAAATTCAAACTGATTCATTCAAAGATTTCCTAGACCATGGTCTGAAGGAAGTGTTTGAAGATGTATTGCCAATTTCAAACTTCACAGACACAATGGAGTTGGAATTTGTTGGCTACGAAATCAAAGAACCTAAATATACGCTTGAAGAAGCTCGTATCCACGATGCCAGCTACTCAGCACCTATCTTTGTAACCTTCCGCTTGATTAACAAAGAAACTGGCGAAATCAAGACACAGGAAGTATTCTTTGGTGATTTCCCAATCATGACTGAGATGGGAACCTTTATCATCAACGGTGGTGAACGTATCATCGTATCACAGTTGGTGCGTTCTCCAGGTGTTTACTTTAATGACAAGGTAGACAAAAATGGTAAAGTGGGTTACGGTTCAACTGTTATCCCTAACCGTGGAGCTTGGTTGGAACTTGAAAGCGACTCAAAAGACATCGCCTACACTCGTATCGACCGTACTCGTAAGATTCCATTTACGACCTTGGTTCGTGCGCTTGGTTTCTCAGGTGATGATGAAATCTTTGATATCTTTGGTGACAGTGATCTTGTTCGTAACACTGTTGAAAAAGATATTCACAAGAACCCAATGGACTCTCGTACAGACGAAGCTTTGAAGGAAATTTACGAACGCCTTCGTCCAGGTGAGCCTAAGACTGCTGAAAGCTCACGTAGCTTGCTTGTAGCTCGTTTCTTTGACCCACGTCGTTATGACTTGGCTGCAGTTGGTCGTTACAAGATCAATAAAAAACTCAATGTTAAAACACGTTTGCTCAACCAAACTATTGCTGAACCATTGGTAGACCCTGAAACAGGTGAAATCTTGGTAGAAGCTGGAACAATCATGACTCGTAGCGTGATTGAGAGCATTGAAAGCCATTTGGATGGCGATTTGAACAAGATTGTCTACATTCCAAATGATGCTGCTGTAGTAACAGAGCCAGTTGTTCTTCAAAAATTCAAGGTTGTTGCACCAACTGATCCAGACCGTGTTGTAACTATCATCGGTAATGCAAATCCAGATGACAAGGTTCGTATCGTAACGCCTGCAGATATCTTGGCTGAGATGAGCTACTTCCTCAACTTAGCAGAAGGTATTGGTCGTGTGGATGATATCGACCACCTTGGAAATCGTCGTATTCGTGCTGTTGGTGAATTGCTTGCCAACCAAGTGCGTCTTGGACTTTCACGTATGGAACGTAACGTTCGTGAACGTATGTCTGTTCAAGATAACGAAGTACTAACACCACAACAAATTATCAATATCCGTCCAGTAACTGCAGCAATCAAAGAATTCTTTGGTTCTTCTCAATTGTCACAGTTCATGGACCAACACAACCCGCTTTCTGAGTTGTCACACAAACGTCGTTTGTCTGCCTTAGGACCTGGTGGTTTGACACGTGACCGCGCTGGATATGAAGTGCGTGACGTGCACTACACTCACTATGGTCGTATGTGTCCAATCGAGACACCTGAGGGACCAAACATCGGTTTGATCAACAACTTGTCTTCATACGGACACCTCAATAAGTATGGTTTCATTCAAACACCATATCGTAAGGTTGATCGTGAAACTGGAAAAGTAACTAACGAAATCGTTTGGTTGACTGCTGATGAAGAAGATGAGTACACAGTAGCACAGGCTAACTCTAAATTGAACGCAGATGGCACTTTTGCTGAAAAAGTTGTCATGGGACGTCACCAAGGGGTTAACCAAGAATACCCAGCTTCAAGTGTTGATTACATGGACGTTTCTCCTAAACAGGTAGTTGCTGTTGCGACAGCATGTATTCCTTTCTTGGAAAACGATGACTCCAACCGTGCCCTCATGGGTGCCAACATGCAACGTCAGGCTGTACCATTGATTGATCCAAAAGCACCTTACGTTGGTACTGGTATGGAATATCAAGCAGCCCACGACTCTGGAGCGGCTGTAATTGCTCAGTATGATGGTAAAGTTACTTATGCCGATGCTGACAAGGTAGAAGTTCGTCGTGAAGACGGCTCATTGGATGTTTACCATATCCAAAAATTCCGTCGTTCAAACTCAGGTACTGCCTACAACCAACGTACGCTTGTTAAAGTTGGTGATCTTGTAGAAAAAGGCGACTTTATTGCAGATGGACCTTCTATGGAAAATGGAGAAATGGCGCTTGGACAAAACCCAATCGTTGCCTACATGACATGGGAAGGTTACAACTTCGAGGACGCCGTTATCATGAGCGAACGCTTGGTGAAAGACGATGTCTATACATCTGTCCACCTTGAAGAATACGAATCAGAAACACGCGATACAAAGCTTGGGCCTGAAGAAATCACTCGTGAAATTCCAAACGTTGGTGAAGATGCTCTTAAAGACCTTGACGAAATGGGTATCATCCGTATTGGTGCTGAGGTTAAAGAAGGGGATATCCTTGTAGGTAAAGTAACACCTAAGGGTGAAAAAGATCTTTCTGCTGAAGAACGCCTCTTGCACGCTATCTTCGGAGACAAATCTCGTGAAGTTCGTGACACTTCTCTTCGTGTACCACACGGTGCCGATGGTGTCGTTCGTGATGTGAAGATCTTTACACGTGCAAACGGTGATGAGTTGCAATCAGGTGTTAACATGCTGGTTCGTGTTTACATCGCTCAAAAACGTAAGATTAAGGTCGGAGATAAGATGGCCGGACGTCACGGAAACAAAGGGGTTGTTTCTCGTATCGTTCCTGTAGAAGACATGCCTTACCTTCCAGACGGAACTCCAGTTGATATCATGTTGAACCCACTTGGGGTGCCGTCACGTATGAATATCGGTCAGGTAATGGAACTTCACCTTGGTATGGCAGCTCGTACTCTTGGTATCCACATCGCAACACCAGTCTTTGACGGAGCAAGTTCAGAAGATCTTTGGTCAACTGTTAAGGAAGCAGGTATGGATAGCGATGCTAAGACTATCCTTTACGATGGACGTACTGGTGAACCATTTGATAACCGTGTGTCAGTTGGTGTCATGTACATGATCAAACTCCACCACATGGTTGATGATAAATTGCACGCTCGTTCAGTCGGACCATACTCAACCGTTACGCAACAACCACTCGGAGGTAAAGCTCAGTTTGGTGGACAACGTTTCGGTGAGATGGAGGTTTGGGCGCTTGAAGCCTATGGTGCATCAAATGTCCTTCAAGAAATCTTGACTTACAAGTCTGACGATATCAACGGACGTTTGAAAGCTTATGAAGCTATTACAAAAGGAAAACCAATTCCAAAACCAGGTGTTCCAGAATCCTTCCGAGTTCTTGTTAAAGAATTGCAATCACTTGGTCTTGACATGCGTGTCCTTGACGAAGATGATCAAGAAGTTGAACTTCGTGATCTTGATGAGGGCATGGACGAAGATGTCATCCACGTAGATGACCTTGAAAAAGCACGTAAAAAAGCTGCTGAAGAAGCAAAAGCTGCTTTTGAAGCTGAAGAAGGTGCAAAAGCGGAAGCAACAGAAGAAGCTACTGAACAAGAATAAGTAGCTCACTTAGAATAGAAAGGGAAGAAATAGTGGTTGACGTAAATCGTTTTAAAAGTATGCAAATCACACTAGCTTCTCCAAGTAAAGTCCGTTCATGGTCTTATGGAGAAGTCAAAAAACCTGAAACAATCAATTACCGTACGTTGAAACCAGAACGTGAAGGACTATTTGACGAAGTCATCTTTGGTCCTACAAAAGACTGGGAATGTGCTTGTGGTAAGTACAAACGCATTCGTTACAGAGGGATTGTTTGTGACCGTTGTGGTGTTGAAGTAACGCGTACAAAAGTTCGTCGTGAACGTATGGGACACATCGAGTTGAAAGCTCCTGTATCTCATATCTGGTATTTCAAGGGAATTCCAAGCCGTATGGGCTTGACCCTTGATATGAGTCCTCGTGCCCTCGAGGAAGTAATCTACTTTGCTGCTTACGTGGTGATTGATCCAAAGGATACACCACTTGAGCACAAATCTATCATGACAGAGCGTGAATATCGTGAGCGCTTGCGTGAATATGGCTACGGATCATTCGTTGCTAAAATGGGTGCCGAAGCTATCCAAGACCTCTTGAAACAAGTAGATCTTGAAAAAGAAATTGCTGAGCTTAAAGAAGAATTGAAGACAGCAACTGGGCAAAAACGTATCAAAGCCATCCGTCGTTTGGATGTTTTGGATGCCTTTTACAAGTCTGGAAATAAACCTGAATGGATGATTCTTAACATTCTTCCAGTTATTCCACCAGATCTTCGTCCAATGTTGCAGTTGGATGGTGGCCGTTTTGCCTCATCTGACTTGAACGACCTTTACCGTCGTGTTATCAACCGTAACAACCGTTTGGCTCGCTTGCTTGAGTTGAATGCACCAGGTATCATCGTTCAAAATGAGAAGCGTATGCTTCAAGAAGCGGTTGACGCTTTGATTGACAATGGTCGTCGTGGTCGTCCAATCACAGGACCAGGTAGCCGTCCACTTAAATCATTGAGCCACATGCTTAAAGGTAAACAAGGACGCTTCCGTCAAAACTTGCTCGGTAAACGTGTTGACTTCTCAGGACGTTCCGTTATCGCCGTTGGTCCAACTCTTAAGATGTACCAATGTGGTGTGCCACGTGAAATGGCTATCGAGCTCTTTAAACCATTCGTTATGCGTGAAATCGTAGCGCGTGATATCGTGCAAAACGTTAAAGCGGCCAAACGCTTGGTAGAACGTGGAGACGAACGCATCTGGGATATCCTTGAAGAAGTGATCAAAGAACACCCAGTGCTTTTGAACCGCGCACCGACCCTTCACCGTTTGGGTATCCAAGCCTTTGAACCTGTCTTGATTGACGGTAAAGCTCTTCGCTTGCACCCACTTGTCTGTGAGGCCTACAATGCCGACTTCGACGGGGACCAAATGGCCATCCACGTACCGCTTTCAGAAGAAGCTCAAGCAGAAGCGCGTATCTTGATGCTTGCGGCTGAGCACATCTTGAACCCTAAAGATGGTAAACCAGTTGTTACTCCATCTCAGGACATGGTTTTGGGTAACTACTACTTGACTATGGAAGAAGCTGGTCGTGAAGGTGAAGGCATGGTCTTCAAAGACCGTGACGAAGCTGTCATGGCTTACCGCAATGGTTATGTTCACCTTCACTCACGTGTAGGTATTGCAACAGACAGCCTCAACAAACCATGGACAGAAGAGCAAAAACATAAAGTCTTGCTTACAACTGTTGGTAAGATTCTCTTCAACGATATCATGCCAGAAGGTCTACCTTACTTGCAAGAGCCAAATAACGCCAACTTGACAGAAGGTGTTCCAGACAAATACTTCTTGCCACTAGGTGGAGATATCAAGGAAGCTATCAGCAAACTTGAGCTTAACCCTCCATTCAAGAAGAAAAACCTTGGAAATATCATCGCTGAAATCTTCAAACGTTTCCGTACGACAGAAACTTCTGCCCTACTTGACCGTATGAAGAACCTCGGTTACCACCACTCAACTCTTGCAGGATTGACAGTGGGTATTGCCGATATCCCAGTTGTTGAAGACAAGGCTGAAATCATTGAAGAATCACACAAACGTGTAGAACAAATCACTAAACAATTCCGTCGTGGTATGATCACAGACGACGAACGTTACAATGCTGTAACAGCTGAATGGCGTGCTGCCCGTGAAAAATTGGAGAAACGCTTGATTGCCAACCAAGATCCTAAGAACCCAATCGTTATGATGATGGACTCTGGAGCCCGTGGGAACATCTCAAACTTCTCACAGCTTGCCGGTATGCGTGGTCTGATGGCTGCTCCGAATGGACGTATCATGGAATTGCCAATCCTTTCAAACTTCCGTGAAGGTTTGTCTGTATTGGAAATGTTCTTCTCAACTCACGGTGCTCGTAAAGGTATGACCGATACGGCCCTTAAGACAGCCGACTCAGGTTACTTGACTCGTCGTTTGGTTGACGTTGCCCAAGACGTGATCATCCGTGAGGATGACTGTGGAACAGACCGTGGTCTCTTGATCCGTTCTATTACTGAAGGTAAAGAGATGATTGAGTCTCTTGAAGAACGTCTCAATGGTCGTTACACTAAGAAAACTGTTAAACACCCAGAAACTGGTGCAGTTATCATTGGTCCAAATGAATTGATCACAGAAGACAAGGCACGTGAAATCGTCAATGCTGGTGTTGAAGAAGTGACTATCCGCTCTGTATTTACATGTAACACTCGTCATGGTGTCTGCCGTCACTGTTATGGTATCAACTTGGCGACTGGTGATGCGGTTGAAGTTGGTGAAGCAGTTGGTACAATCGCTGCTCAATCTATCGGGGAACCTGGTACACAGCTTACAATGCGTACCTTCCACACGGGTGGGGTTGCCTCAAATACCGATATCACTCAGGGTCTTCCTCGTGTCCAAGAAATCTTTGAAGCCCGCAATCCTAAAGGGGAAGCGGTTATCACAGAGGTCAAAGGACAAGTTACTGCTATCGAAGAAGATGCTTCAACTCGTACTAAGAAAGTCTTCGTTAAAGGTGAAACTGGAGAAGGAGAATATGTGGTACCATTTACAGCTCGTATGCGTGTTGAAGTTGGGGACCAAGTCTCTCGTGGTGCAGCATTGACAGAAGGTTCTATCCAACCAAAACGTCTCCTTGCTGTACGTGATGTCTTATCAGTTGAAACTTACCTCCTCGGTGAAGTACAAAAAGTTTACCGTAGCCAAGGGGTAGAAATCGGTGACAAACACATCGAGGTAATGGTTCGTCAAATGATCCGTAAAGTTCGAGTTATGGATCCAGGAGACACAGATCTTCTCATGGGAACACTTATGGACATCAACGACTTTACAGATGCTAACAAGGATGTTCTTATCGCAGGTGGAGTGCCAGCGACAGGTCGTCCAGTCCTTATGGGAATCACCAAAGCCTCACTTGAAACAAATAGTTTCTTATCAGCGGCTTCCTTCCAGGAAACAACTCGTGTCCTTACAGATGCAGCTATCCGTGGTAAGAAAGACCATCTCCTTGGCCTTAAGGAAAATGTTATCATTGGTAAGATTATCCCAGCTGGTACAGGTATGGCACGTTACCGTAACCTTGAACCACAAGCTATCAATGAAGAGTCTTACCTAGCATCTTCTCAAGAAGAAGCTTCAGTAGATACGACAGATACGACTGTAGAAGAAGTCGTTGAGACTGTTGAAGTAAGTGAATAAGTAGGTGTTACTTAAGATCTGAGATGAAAAGATTAATCATTCACTATAGATTCTTAAGAAGGATCCACTAGATAAAAAAGCGAACAAGGCAGAATTCTGATTGTCAGAAAACTAGCTTTGCTCGCTTTTTGTATTTAATGTTAGGTTTGCGTTCTACTCACATTTTCAATTCATAAAGAGCGACTTATTTTAACTTGCTCGAGATACAATACTATGCTACAATCATCTAAAAAAGCAAGGACATCAAGATATGAAAACTGAATACCAAAAAATGATTGTGGGGGAACCCTATCACCCATTCGACCCAGAACTCCGTTCTCTAGCACAAACAGCGCGACAAAAGCAAGCTGCTTTTAATGAAGAAGTTGATCCAGTAAAAGGTATGGAAATCATCAAAGGATGGTTTGGCTCTACGGGTCAAAACCTCTATGTCAATCCTCGATTGGTGGTAGATTACGGGGTCAATATTCATCTGGGAGAAAATTTTTATTCCAATTGGAATTTAACTATGCTAGATGTTTGTCCTATAACCATCGGTGACAATGCTATGATTGGTCCCAACTGTCAATTTTTAACACCCCTTCACCCACTGGACCCCGACGAACGAAACTCGGGACTAGAATTTGGCAAACCCATCACGATTGGTAAGAATTTTTGGGCAGGTGGTGGTGTCATTGTCCTACCGGGTGTTACTTTAGGTGATAATGTCGTTGCAGGAGCAGGAGCGGTCATTACAAAATCCTTTGGTGACAACGTAGTTCTAGCAGGAAATCCAGCACGAGTTATCAAAGAGATTCCAGTTAAAGGAAACTAAAGGTTGTAGAAAGAGAAAGTGAAGTCTTTTTCACAAGAGCTCTTTGGAATTGGAAAGCCTAATCAGTCTCAGTTTCAAAAACCTATTGCTAGCAAAAAACGAGGTCGGAATTTTTATCCCAGCCTCGTTTTTCGTTTTTAGAGATTCTTTCTCTTTTTAGCTTTTTTAGTCAATACCACATCGCATTGATCAATATTTTGTGTAAGATAGCTAGTCACTTGGAAATCATCGACCTCTGTTTTTAGCTCGACTTCATAGACAATACTAAGGTTGTCCCCTGCATTTGTGCTATTGATCGTAATCATGTCAATTTCTGAGCAGAATTGGTCAAGAGCTGATTGGATAGCTTCTTGTACCTTATATTGATTAGCTACCGTGATTGTCAAAAGTCTACGACGTTGATTGTCAGTTTTGACTTGTTGATTTTCCAAAAGGAACCAAACGCCCAAGATAAAGAGCGTGAAGAGAATTGCTAGGAAGAGATAGCCTGTTCCACAAGCCAGACCGATAATCATGGCTAGGAAAATTGCAATCAGTTCTCTTGAACCACTAGTTGCAGAACGGAAACGAATCAAACTAAAAGTTCCTGCTACAGCAATTGAAGTTCCCAAGCTTCCATTGACCAGAAAAATAACTAAGGTCATAAGGCAGGGAAGCAGAGTCAAGCTGATAGCAAATTCTCTGGTGTAGAGGGTCCGATATTTGTAGGTCCAAGTAAGTGCCAAACCGAGGACTAGACTGACTAGAAGTGCCAGCAGTAGTTGGAAGGGATCAGCACTTGCAGTGGCATTGTTGAAAATTGAATTAAATAGATTAAGCATAAGCAGTACCTGCGCTTTCTATACTGGGACGTGGTGTATAAGGAAGCCCTTGAGATTTGTGGTAAGCACAACTGTATTTTGAAAATTTGTGCTCCATCAAACCATACTTGTCTAGGATGTTTTGTAACCACTGGGGTTTGTTTCCAGGAGCCTTAATCTCCATAATTACAGTATTGTCATCTAGTAAAGCATCTCCATGGTTTCCAGCGAAAAGACTGACATTTTCATCTCTATAGACTAGATTTTGGTCAATTGTGATACGAATTTTATTATAGTCGTAGCCCTCGATGTATTTTTTTTCTTTTAATGAATAACGATCGTAGTAGATGTACATACGAGGCTGGATAGCCTGCTTGTAATCCTGATGAAGTTTTTTCACTTTTTCAATGACGACTGTATCAGTAATGCTAGCATCCAGGTGCCCTTTTGTCATAAAATTAAGAATAGAAATAGGAGTTGAGAGTAGTCTAAATTTGCGACCAACTCCTTCTTGATCCTTGGTTTTGATTTCTAAAAATACTTGACTATCTGCTTTGGGTTGACTGAGATAGGTCCGCATCCGAACCTTTTCTTTTCGATTATTTCCAAAATCATCATCTTGGAGCACATCAAAATCTTCCGTATCAAAGTAGATATTTGAAATAGTTGAAATTGGATAGTCGTCTTCTACTAAATATTCTTTTAAATCTTGGATGAGTTTGTCTATTTTATCTTTGGAGACAATATATTTGGTTTCAATCCGTTTGAAAGTTGTTTCTAATGGTTTCATAAGTCTTTCTCCTCTTGCTTTCAGTTATACTATTTTTAAACAAGGTGAACTTGCTTGTCTACAATTCTAGAGGGGGTTTCTAAAACTTTTGTTAAATTTAACTTAATTGAAACTAAACTTAAGAAAACTTTCAGAAAAAGTTTAGGCTTCTTTTAGGAAAGACCCGTAGACTAAGAGCATGTAAAATGAAAGACGAGGAAACGAGCATGAAAGCAAAAAAATGGACATTCCTATTAACAAGTATAACAACTCTAGCACTGGTAACAGCATGTACCCAGTCAACCTCAAATACAACAGCTAGCAATAGTACTGCAACGACAACAGTAACTACCAATAAGAAAACATCTAGTTACTTTACAGATAAGGACTATGATACTTCTTATGATGAAAAAACAGCTGCAACTGTAACTTTGTCAGGATCAACGGCGACGGTATCAGGTGACGGAGTGGCCGTATCAGGATCTACCGTTACAATCTCTAAGTCAGGTACCTATGTGATTTCTGGTCAATCTGATGGAGTTCAAATCAAGATCGAAGCTGGAAGTTCAGATGACGTACACATCGTTCTAAATGGTGTCACCATGACCAATACCAATGCAGCTATTTCTGCTACATCAGCTGGCCATGTTTACTTAACTCTAGCAGATGGGACAACCAATAGCCTCTCAGATTCAGCTTCAAATAGTGATGACAAGGCTGACGCGGCCCTCTTCTCTAAAGTGGACTTGACCATCAATGGTAAAGGAACTCTCAATGTAGATGGTAAGAAAAACAATGGTATTAAGGCCAACGATACACTTCACATCACTGGCGGAACCTACAATATCACAGCAGTTGGAGACGCCTTTAATGTTAATGATGAACTCAACATTACTGGAACGACAATGACTATCGATGCTAAGGAAGATGGTGTCAAGGTCGACAATGATGAGGATACATCTGTTGGAACCATGTATCTCTCTGATAACACTATAACCGTTACTGCAGGTGATGATGGTATCCATGCCTCAGGTGATTTGGTTATCGATAGTGGAACCTATACAGTCAAGAACTCTACAGAAGGGCTTGAAGGTAAGTCTATCACCATCAACGGTGGGGACATTACTATTTACGCGACAGATGATGGTGTCAATGCAGCCAACAAAAATGCCCAACAAAGTGAAATTTTCTTCACCATGAATGGAGGGAACTTAACAGTTGAAGTTGGCCAAGGAGACACGGATCCAATTGATTCAAACGGTAATATTACAGTTAATGGAGGAACCATCAAAATGACAGGTCAATCTGGTTTTGACTTTGACGGAACAGCGACCTACACAGGTGGAGACATCTACCTCAATGGTGAAAAACAAACTGAAATCGTCAATTCCATGCCTGGAGGCGGAGGAGCACCTGGCGGTGGCCCTCAAGGAAATGATGGCCCTGGTGGTGGTGCACCTGGTGGTCACCCATAAAAGAAAATCTCCTTTCTCGAAAGAGAAGGGAGATTTTTTTCAATTTTTGGGAAAAGCTGCAGGAGCAGCTTGGGTTGTTGCAGGTGTGACGTCATCAGCAGAAGCAATAGTAGTTCCTGTGAAGACAGTTCCTAAAACAACGGAAGCTAAGGTTAGAGTTTGTTTACGTAAAATAGTATATTTTTTCAAAATACGTCCCCTTTTTAATAAACTATTTTCTCTGATACCGGTTTTTAAAAACTTATCAACGATATATTAATCAAGGCTTTTGGACTTTTCATATCTCTAGTTATTAATAAAAAACCGAACAAGAAAAATATACCTGAAATAATTTAAATACACAAAACTCACGAAAAAAATAGGATTCCTACAAATTTGCAGGAATCCTTATTTTATCGGTGTTTCTACTTTATTTTTATACGTAAAAAATACTAGCTAGTTACTTTATTTATGCTTCTACATTAGCACTAAGAACAAAGATGGCGACTAGTTTAGTAATTTTTCAAAGAATTGGATGACCTCCGGTTTGAGATTACTTTCCTTCGGTTCAACTAATGAAACGTAAAAACTAATCCGTTCATTTTCTGCCATCGGAATCGCGATCAGTTCTTCTTCACCATCTGTTAGTGCAAGATCTGCTAGTAAGCTAATTCCAACTTGTTTCCGAAGGAGTTGTTTTAGAAGCTGAATATCATCCGTCTGAAAGAAGGGAGTAGCCTTATGGTGATAACGCTCATTCAACTGTTCAAAGGCTTTTAAATGAACAAAGTGCTCATCTGGAATGATAAAATCTTCATTGATGACGTCTGAAAATTGTAATATCTTTTTTGAGGCTAGTGGATGGTTGTGATGAAGGATATAGAAGAGATCTCGTTTGGCCATTTCTCTTACCTGGAAGCGATGGTCTTTAATCGGTTCCAAACTCCCCAAAAAACTAGCATCTAGCTCTCCTTTGGAAAGTAATTCCAACAGTTCGACAGATCCTTCTTGAACAGGATGGATACTTTGAAGAGCTGCAACATTACTGATAAAGGCGGGTTGTTTTCGGACAAGATAGTCAATGATGATTGGTGGGAAACCAATCGTATTGAATTGAGAGAGACTCCGTAGAATCTCTTTTTTTGCCCCTTGAATCTCAGGTAAGACCTTTTGAATATGTCGTAGCAAGATTTCTCCTTGGGGCGTCAATTTGAAAGTACGGTGAGAAGGATCGTGCACAATTAATTGGCAGTGAAATTCCTTTTCTAGTCGTTTAATCGCATAGGAAACGGATGGTTGACTGATCCCGTGTTTTTGCGCAACCCCAGTAAAGGATTGCTGTTGACTAAGATCAAAAAAATAATAAAAGTCCTTAAGATTCATTGGGCTCCCTCTTCTAAATAGACAGAAATGGATAAGAAAAAATTATCCGTGATAGCTAATTTGACTATATGATTTTTTGTTTGTTACAATCTAAGGTGAGTCAGAGGACAATTAAAGGCTATCTAAAAGATCTTCGAAAATCTTTAGGAACTTCTCCCTTTTTCCAACTGGAAGTTGTTTGATTTTCATATTTACTCTCTTAAGTGAAAGGCTATCGGTAGGATCTGAAGATGCTTCGAGTGAATCAAAATTGAAGAATTCTTCAGGAGTTAACTCAAGAGCAGAAATGACTTTTTCAAGACTGTGAATGGTCAGATTCACATTTTGATTTTCCAATTGATTGATGTATTTTAATCCAAGGTCTGCCCGTTCCGACAGCTCCTCTTGACTCATGTTCTGTTTATTTCGCAAATATTTGACTTTTTGCGCTATATACCGTTGTAAATAATGTTTTGTTTTCATGTAACCAGAATACAAGTTTTAAATAACAAAATTAACACCTTAAACAAAACAAAGTATGCTATAAGAAACATATTTTTAATTTTTGATGGGAATAACCTTCTAAAAACGTGGAAAGGATCTCGCTTTTTAAAAAGATGATCAGGACGATTTAGTAAGGAATGGATAAATCTATTATCTTGTTATTGCTTGAAGTTCCGTCATTTTAGGGTGCGTCGTCTAAATTTTCATTTAGTGACTCATTCATATTGTATCATATATAGAACAAAGTGTCATATAAAGCAAAAAAGTGTTATAATAGAATAAACTAATAAGGAGGTCACATGATGACTGCACATGATATTTTAAACAACCCCTTCCTTAACAAAGGAACTGCCTTTACCTTGGAGGAACGTCAGAAACTAGGTCTCATTGGCCTTCTGCCACCTTACGTTCAAACCATTGAAGAACAAGCAGCACAAACTTATGCGCAAATGCAAACAAAGGTTAACGATTTGGAAAAACGTTTATTCTTGATGGAAATTTTTAATACCAACCGTACCCTTTTCTATTACCTGTTTGCTCAACATTTGGAAGAATTTAATCCCATTGTCTATGACCCAACCATTGCTGATACCATTGAGGGTTATAGCGACCTCTTTGTAGATCCACAATATGCGGCCTATCTTGACATCAATCACCCTGAAAATATCGAAACAACTTTGAAAAATGCAGCGGGTGATCGTGAAATTCGTCTTATTGTTGTGACAGATGCAGAAGGTATTCTCGGTATTGGTGACTGGGGTACAAATGGTGTCGATATTTCTGTTGGGAAATTGATGGTCTATACTGGAGCTGCAGGAATTGATCCTTCCATGGTGCTTCCTTTAGTCATTGATGCAGGTACCAACCGTGAAGAATTGCGTAACAATCCTAATTACTTAGGAAATCGTCACGAACGTGTACGTGGTGATCGTTACTATGATTTTATCGATCAATTTGTCCAAACTGCAGAACGTCTTTTCCCTAAACTCTACCTTCACTGGGAAGATTTCGGTCGCTTAAATGCTGCCAACATTCTTGAAAAATACCGGAAGCAAATTCCAACCTTTAACGATGATATCCAAGGAACTGGTATCGTGACCTTGGGTGGTATCTTTGGTTCACTGGATATTACAGATGAAAAATTAACGGATCAAGTTTACCTCTGCTATGGTGGTGGAACTGCTGGTGCAGGGATTGCCTCTCGTGTGCTTCGCGAAATGGTTAGTGAAGGTCTGCCTGAAGAAGAAGCCTATAAACGCTTCTTTATGGTAGATAAACAAGGTCTCCTCTTTGATGACATGGACGACCTAACTCCAGAACAAAAACCATTTGCTAAGAAACGCTCTGATTTTGCCAATGCGGATAAGTTAACGGACCTTCTTGAAGTAGTGAAGACGGTTAAGCCAACCATTCTTGTGGGAACTTCAACTCAGCCAAATACCTTCACTAAAGAAATCGTAGAGGCTATGTGTGAAAATACTGAACGTCCAATGATCTTCCCATTGTCTAATCCTACGAAGCTCGCAGAAGCAAGTGCCAAAGATTTGATTGAATGGTCAGATGGAAAAGCGTTTGTTGCAACAGGAATTCCAGCTGGTACAGTTTCCTATAAAGGAGTAGACTACGTGATTGGTCAAGCGAACAATGCGTTGATCTATCCAGGTCTTGGACTTGGTATGTTGGCCTCTGAAGCGAGTCTCTTGACAGATGAAATGATTGGTGCCGCTGCACATTCATTGAGTGGGATTGTCAATCCAGGTCAACCTGGAGCACCAGTCTTACCTCCGTTTAAGTATGTAGCCGATGTTTCCATCAAAGTAGCGGAAGCAGTTGCTAAAAAAGCACAAGAACAAGGTCTTGCACGTGCTCAAGAAACAGATATGGCTAAAGCGGTCCGTGATTTGAAATGGTATCCAGAATATAAATAAGTAAATGGAAATGGGGTGTACGAGTGCGACTGGATGCCTCGTATCCCTTTTGCTATATGTCCTATTATAAAGAAAGGGAGACTATGGAAATCTTTATAACGTCAATTCAGAGTATTGTACCCATTATCGTCATCATCATTCTTGGTTATTTCTTGCAAGTCCGTGGTTGGTTCCAAGAGAGTTTTGGAAATGACTTATCTAAACTCATTATGAATGTGGCTATGCCTGTGGCAATTTTTACCTCTGTTCTTAAATATTTAACCTTAGATAAGCTGATTAGCTTGTCTGGTGGTTTGCTCTATACGTTTATCGCCTTCATTCTTGGTTATCTAGCGGCCTTTATTGCGGTGAAAGTTTTTAAAGTGCGCTCAGGACGCCGAGGAACCATGATTAATACCTTTGTCAATGCCAATACTATTTTCATTGGTTTGCCTTTAAATATCGCTCTGTTTGGGGATCAAGCCCTTCCTTACTTCTTGGTATATTATATTACAAATACTATCTCTACTTGGACCTTAGGTGTCTATCTGATGACTTCTGATAGCAAAGAAGGGGCTTCAAAACAGACTCAAAAATTTAATTGGAAGAAGCTCTTCCCTGCTCCTTTATTAGGTTTTCTCGTAGCCCTCGCCTTTTTAGTGCTCCGTCTGCCTGTTCCAAGTTTTGCGGAAAGTACCTTGACCTATATTGGTAGTTTAACAACGCCATTATCACTTGTCTATATTGGTATCGTTCTAGCGAAGGCGGGACTTAAGACCATTCGCTTTGATAAGGATACCATTATCACACTGGTTGGTCGTTTTATCCTTGCGCCGGTCATCATGCTCCTAGTTTTGAAGTTCTTCTCTCCAAATATGGTAGCATCAGAATTTAGAACCTTTATGATTCAATCAGCAACACCTGCTTTAGCGGTTCTTCCTATCCTTGCCAATCAAGGAAAAGGCGATGTTGAGTTTTCAACGAATGTGGTCACTCTCAGTACGGTTTTATTTGTAATTGTGGTTCCGATTCTACAGACATTATTAGGATAAAAGGAGTAGAGTTTGCAAATGCTTTTGAATTGGCTTAAAAAATGGCAAACACTTATCAAACTCGTTTTATTTCTGTCTATTACTAGTCTAGTTATTGTAGAGATAACTAGACTTTTTAAAACAATTTCGTTTGATAAGATTAAAGAAATACTGGGAGGACTGTCTCCACTAAATGTCATCTGTTTAGCATTGTTTGGTTTTATGGCCGTTGCGCCAATGATCATCTATGATAGAATCTTAAATCAAGAGCTTCATCAAAAACAAAAAATTTCTTACTTACTCGAAACTAGCTGGACTATTAATAGCTTGAATAATATGATTGGTTTTGCCGGTTTGGTGGATGTTGGTTTACGATATTCTTTCTATGGAGATGAAGAACGACCTGAAAAAAGTATGCAGGGGATTTCTCGTGTCATTCCTTATTTCATGAGTGGATTCTCACTGTTTGCTCTAATCAGCTTAGTTTTAACAGGGTTATTCCCTGTATCAATTGGGATTAAACAGTATTGGCCAGCTCTTTTAGGAGCTAGTCTCTATCTTCCAATTGTACTATTTGTTTCAAATAGAAAAAATTGGGCTTATTTTGGTCAGCTGAGTGGAAGAACAATTTTATCATTAGTATTGGCTTCAGCTCTTGATTGGGCTAGCATCATTGGTTTTTTCCTTTTAGTTGGATCTGTTTTAGGGTTTCATTTACCGATTTATGACATCATCCCCCTTTTTATGATTGCGATTACAATCGGGATTATGTCAATGATTCCTGGTAGTCTAGGTAGTTTTGATTTAATTATGGTATCTGGTTTAGTTGGCCTTGGGATTGATAAGACTCAGGCACTAAGTTGGTTACTTTTATTTAGGTTATTCTATTATATTCTTCCTTTTGGTTTAGGAGTTGTTCTATTCTTGAAAAATATGGGTGGACGACTTAATGAGAAGTATTTAGGAATTCCACACAAGGTCATTGAGACTTTATCCACTATTGTATTAGTTTGGGGGTTACGACTTTTTGGCTTCTTTTTTATCGTTTCAGCTATAGTTCCTCAAGAATTAGAGCATCTTCCTTTGCTTAAAGATCTTGCAACTAGTACTGGTCAGTTTGTTTTTCAACTTCCTAGTATCCTTCTCGGTGTTCTATTCTTTCTGCTAGCAAGAATAGTCAAACGACGATTGAAATTTACCTTAGCACTTACGACTGGACTAGGTTTGGTTAGCCTTGTTTATTTGAATATTGGTTCTTTTTCTTTAATAAGTAGTATTTTCTTAATCAAACTTTTATCTCTCATTTGGTGGAAGAAAGATACATTTGTTCGCAGGCATTATATCTATGTTTGGGAAGATTGTTGCAAAGATATTATTTATATTGGTGGAACGCTCTTTTTGACACTAGTTTTGCTAGGGCATTTGAATCCTCATCATGTGTTTCAGTTAAACCATTTCTCTCACGTAATGACACATTGGCTTTATCTTCTTAGTGTGTCCCTTGTTTTGGTGTCTCTATATGTGTTGCTTCTTCGTAAAAGTAATCAATTCAAAGGGGAAATTGGAGAAAGCTTTGATAAGCAACGTTATCAAGATTTTGTTAGTACAATACCAAATCTCAATTTAGATGCGGCCTTAGCTTTTTTAGGTGATAAATACTTATATTGGTACCAAGAGTATGGCCAAGACAAAGTGGTGTTCCAATTTGCAATTGAAAACAACAAGTATGTTGTCATGTCGGATCCACTAGCGCAGTCGGGCTATTTAGAAAAAGGCTTATCACAGTTTTTAGAAGATGCAGAGGCTGCAAATGTAGCTGTTATTTTCTATGAAGTTAATCAAGAAACGACGCTCTTGCTTCATGAATATGGGTATGACTTTATGAAGTTTGGCGAGACTGCTCAGGTGCCATTAGAGAGATTTACAATCGAAGGGAAACATGGGAAGAAATTTAGAACGATTGTTAATAAGTTGGAGAATAAGGGATATCAATTTCAAGTTTTAGAACCTCCCTTTGATGAGGATTTGCTAAGCGTCCTTAAAGAAATATCGGATAGCTGGTTAGATGGCCGCCAAGAAAAAGGTTTTTCACTTGGTTACTTTGATGAAAAGTATATTCAACTAGCACCGATCGCACTTGTAAGGGATAAGGATGATAACGTTCAGGCTTTTGTTACTTTTTTAGCAAGTAACGGACCTGAAGAAGCCAGTATTGATTTGATGCGCTACCACTTAAGGACAGCCCCTGATGGTATCATGGATTATCTTTTTGTAAACTTATTACTTTATTTTAAAGAAGAAGGAGTTATCTTCTTTGATTTAGGTATGGCACCCTTGTCAAATGTAGGAACTGAGAAACATAGTTTCTTACAGGAAAAAGTGGCTTATCTCATCTATGCTTTTACCAATCGCTTTTATTCCTTTAGTGGTCTTAGACAATATAAACAAAAGTTTAATCCAATCTGGGAATCGCGCTATGTTGCATACCCCCGTGATACATGGTTGATACTAGATATGCTAGCCATTTATAGAGTTGATAATCGAAAAGTAAAGAGATTATCGTAATAACTATTAGTTTTAAACAGTATATGATGACTTTCGATTTTTTGCATGACTAGGCACTTAGTTTAAGTCTTTATAATCTTATTGAAACAGTAATAGCAGATTTTCGGTCAAATATGATTTGAACCTTTGCAAAAATAAACTGCACCTCACAGTTAGAATTTTTAGCTTAACTGTAGGGTGCAGTTTTCCTTTATGTGTCTATTTTAAATAGTTTCTAAATCCGGACATAGGTTTCAACAGCTTGTCTAGCCCCGTTTTCATTGTTGGTCTTTGTCACAAAGGCTACTCCATCTTTCAATTCTTGAGGAGCGTTGCCCATGGCAACACCAATTCCAGTTTTTTTGAGCATAGGGGGTCATTGCCTTAAGATAAGTTTTTTATTTAGACTTCACTTTGACTTTCTTTCTGCTTTTGATATAATAGTAAAAATTTAGAGGAGGTATTCTATGATTCAGAAACACGCTATTCCTATTTTAGAGTTTGATGACAATCCTCAGGCAGTCATTATGCCCAACCATGAAGGTTTAGATTTACAGTTGCCAAAGAAGTGTATTTATGCGTTTTTGGAGGAGGAAATTGACCGCTATGCTCAGGAAGTGGGAGCAGAGTGCGTTGGGGAGTTCATTTCTGCCACTAAAACCTATCCTGTTTATGTTATGGACTACAAAGGTGAAAAAGTGTGTTTGGCCCAGGCTCCTGTTGGTTCTGCACCAGCAGCCCAGTTTATGGATTGGTTGATTGGCTACGGTGTGGAGAAAATCATTTCCACCGGTACTTGTGGGGTGCTTACTAATATAGAAGAAAATGCCTTTCTAGTTCCAGTCAGAGCATTGCGTGATGAAGGAGCCAGCTACCATTATGCGCCACCATCTCGTTATATGGATGTTCATGTAGAAGCTGTTTCTGCCATCGAGCAAGTCTTGGAACAACTAGGTGTCCCTTACGAAGAAGTCATGACCTGGTCGACAGACGGATTTTACCGAGAAACCACTGAAAAAGTTGCCTATCGCAAGGAAGAAGGCTGTGCAGTTGTAGAGATGGAGTGTGCAGCTCTAGCGGCAGTGGCTCAACTTCGTGGAGTTATCTGGGGTGAGTTGCTGTTTACGGCTGATTCATTGGCAGATCTTGATAACTATGACCAGCGCGATTGGGGTGCGGAAGCTTTTGAAAAGGCGCTAGAACTCTGTCTTGAGATCGTTAGTCATATGTGAGTATTCTCAGCTTTTTGTGGTACAATGTAGCTATGTTATTAAAATTAATTGTTGAAAAAATAAATACCACTTTGGGGCGTTTATCACCTGCTCGGCGAATCTTTTTAAGCTTTGCTTTGGTTATTTTTCTAGGTTCCCTCCTGTTGAGTCTACCACTCGTACAAGCTCCAACATCTCATGCCGGTTATTTTGATCATTTGTTTACAGCTGTATCCATGGTCTGTGTGACAGGACTGTTTACCTTACCTGTCGCTTCTACCTACAATGTTTGGGGGCAGCTGATTTGTATGGTCTTGATTCAGATTGGTGGTTTGGGGCTCATGACCTTTATAGGAGTCTTCTATATTCAAAGCAAGCAAAAGCTAAGTCTTCGAGGTCGTGAAACGATTCTGGAGAGTTTTAGTTTTGAAGAAACTCAGTCTTTGAAGGATTTCCTACGTTCCATCTTTTTGACGACTTTTTTAGTAGAAGGTTTAGGAGCCTTTCTACTGAGTTTTCGTTTTGTCCCCGAGTTTGGTTGGGGCCGAGGAATTTTTACTTCCATTTTCGTAGCAATTTCAGCTTTCTGTAATGCTGGATTTGATAATTTTGGAAGTACAAGTTTAGTAGCTTTTCAAACTGATCCTTTGATTAATTTAGTGATAGCAGGCTTGATTATTACGGGTGGTCTAGGTTTCATGGTTTGGTTCGACTTGGCTACCCAATTAGGAAAGAAGAAAAAGCGTCGTCTACGTTTCCATACTAAGCTAGTCCTCTTCTTAACAGCGGGGATTTTATTTGCTGGAACAGTTTCAACCCTCTTGATAGAGTGGAACAATTCGGGAACGATTGGCAATCTCAGCTTCCCAGATAAATTGCTGGTTAGTTTCTTCCAAACTGTCAGCATGCGGACGGCAGGATTTGCGTCTATTGATTTTACTCAGGCTAGTCCTGTTACCTTGATGATCTATATTTTGCAGATGTTTCTGGGTGGGGCACCTGGCGGTACAGCAGGGGGACTAAAAATCACAACCTTCTTTGTCTTGTTGGTATTCGCACGCAGTGAACTTTTAGGGTTACCTCATGCCAATGTAGCACAGAGAACGATTGAACCTCGGACAGTCCAAAAATCATTCAGTGTCTTCATTATTTTTTTATTGACTTTTCTGGTTGGCTTGATTTTACTAGGAATAACAGCAGAAGGGAATCCGAAATTTATCTATCTGATGTTTGAAACAATTTCAGCGCTTGCCACGGTTGGAGTAACTGCTAATTTGACACCAGAATTAGGCAAATTAGCTCTCAGCATTGTCATGCTACTGATGTTTATCGGACGAATTGGGCCACTGACGCTATTAGTCAGTTTGGCTGAGTATCGACCAGATAAGAAAGATATGATTCACTATATGAAAGCAGATATAACCATAGGATAAGAAAGGATAAACTATGTCAGATCGGACAATCGGAATTTTAGGTTTGGGTATTTTTGGGAGTAGTGTTCTGGCTGCTCTCGCTAAGCATGATGTAAATATCATAGCCATTGACGACCATGAGGAACGAATCAATCAATTTGAACCGGTCTTAGCGCGTGGCGTTGTTGGTGACATCACAGATGAGGACCTCTTGCTATCAGCGGGGATTGATACTTGTGATACAGTAGTCGTCGCAACTGGTGAAAATCTAGAGTCTAGTGTTCTAGCAGTCATGCATTGCAAGAGTCTGGGTGTATCGACTGTTATTGCTAAGGTTAAAAGCCATACAGCAAAAAAAGTCCTTGAAAAAATAGGTGCAGACTCAGTCATTTCACCAGAGTTTGAGATGGGACGCTCTTTGGCACAGACGATTCTCTTCCATAATAGTGTAGATGTCTTTCAGTTAGACAAGAATGTCTCAATTGTAGAAATGAAAGTTCCTGTATCGTGGGTAGGAAAGAGCCTTAGCCAATTAAATCTTAGAGGACGGTACAATCTCAATATCCTCGGTTTTCGTGACTACGAAAATGCTCCTTTGGATGTACAGTTTGGACCAAATGATCTATTGAAAGCTGACTCCTATATCATGGCAGTGATCAATAACCAATATTTGGATACCCTAGCAAGCCTCAGTGAGTAGAAGAGGAATGACTATTCTTTTTTTCAATGACTATTGAGTCAATATAAGTATTTTATAAGAGGGATTTAAGAAAAATTTTAACTTTTTCTTAATCCTTTTTAATTTTAGGAGATTATACTAGAGTCATCAAATAAAGAAAAACTCTAAGGAGAATCCTATGAAATTCAATCCAAATCAAAGATATACTCGTTGGTCTATTCGCCGTCTTAGTGTCGGTGTTGCCTCAGTTGTTGTGGCCAGTGGCTTCTTTGTCCTAGTCGGGCAACCAAGTTCTGCACGTGCCGATGTGGTCAATCCGACCCCTGCTCAAGTCGTGCCAGATACAGATTCGGTGAGTGCAAAGAGCGACTTACCAGCAGAACTTCTCAAAGAAGCAGTCGATACAGCTCTTCCTTCAGAGCAGGCAGACTCAGCACCTAAAGCAAGCTTGGATACTACAAGCTCACCAGAAAAAGCGGATGTAGCTGCTAAAGACCAAGTGGTAGCGCCAAAAGAAGAAGTGCAAGCAAAACCTGAATCTAAGAAAGAAACAGAAGATGTGGTTAAACCTGCGACAAATCCTGCGCCTGCAGTTACTGGACAAGACCGTGAAGCAAGTGAAGATCAACCAGCAACCACTCCAGCCGAAGTGCAAAAAGGTGTAGCCGACAACACTAAAGACACGGTAGACGTCCCAGCTACATACTTGGATAAAGCCAATTTCCCTGGTCCATTCACAGCCGGTGTTAACCAAGTCATTCCATACGAATTCTTCGCTGGCGACGGCATGTTGACTCGCCTTATCTTGAAAGCCTCAGACAAGGCTCCATGGTCAGACAACGGTTCAGCTAAAAATCCTGCTCTTCCACCAGTAGAGAAATTGGGCAAAGGCCTTTACTTCTATGAAGTAGACTTGGCAGGTACCCAAGGCAAATCTGACAAAGAGTTGCTTGACTTGTTAAAACAAAACGGCACACAAAGCTATAAAGCAACTATTAAAGTGTATGGTGCGAAAGATGGCAAAGCTGACTTAACTAATCTTGTAGCCACTAAAAATTTGGATGTCAACTTGAACGGCTTAACCACCCCGGCTGAAGTTCAAAAAGGCGTGACTGATAATACCAAAGACACAGTTGATGTTCCAGCTACTTACTTGGACAAGGCTAATTTCCCTGGCCCATTCACAGCCGGAGTCAACCAAGTGATTCCATACGAATTCTTCGCTGGCGACGGCATGTTGACCCGCCTCATCTTAAAAGCATCCGATAAGGCCCCATGGTCAGACAACGGCTCAGCCAAAAATCCGGCCCTTCCACCAGTAGAGAAATTGGGCAAAGGCCTTTACTTCTATGAAGTAGACTTGGCAGGTACTCAAGGTAAATCAGATAAAGAGTTGCTTGATTTGTTAAAACAAAACGGCACTCAAAGCTATAAAGCTACTATTAAAGTGTACGGTGCGAAAGATGGCAAAGCAGATTTGAGCAACCTCGTAGCGACTAAGGATTTGGATGTCAACTTGAACGGCTTGACCACCCCTACTGAAGTTCAAAAAGGTGTGGCCGACAACACCAAAGACACAGTAGATGTCCCATCTTCTTACTTGGACAAGGCTAACTTCCCAGGCCCATTCACAGCCGGAGTTAACCAAGTCATTCCATACGAATTCTTCGCCGGCGACGGCATGTTGACTCGCCTTATCTTGAAAGCCTCAGACAAAGCCCCATGGTCCGACAACGGCTCAGCCAAAAATTCTGCTATCCCACCAGTAGAGAAATTGGGCAAAGGCCTTTACTTCTACGAAGTAGACTTGGCAGGTACCCAAGGCAAATCTGACAAAGAGTTGCTTGACTTGTTAAAACAAAACGGCACTCAAATCTATAAAGCTACTATTAAAGTGTACGGTGCGAAAGATGGCAAGGCCGATTTGACTAACCTCGTAGCGACTAAGGATTTGACAGTGAACTTGAATGGACATCAGTCTCTTATTCCGATGCAGTCAGGTTTCGTTCCATCTTCTAATGGTTCAGCTATGCCGACTCCAATGATGAATAGTCATCAAGGTGCTTCTAATATGAAAGCTCAAATGCCAGCTGCTAGCCGGGATAAGATGATGCCTAACAAAGAGCGAGACAAAACCATGAATGTTAGTCAGCTAATGGCAACTCCAAGTATGAAGCAAGACAAAGTTCCAGCAGCCTCAAGCAAAATGTCTGATGAAGGCAAGATGGCATCTAATAATAAGGTATCAAGTCCAATGATGGCTGATCAAATGAAAGAGCAAAAAGACATGCTTCCATATACTGGTGAAGCCCAAACCTCAATGGCTACTCTTGGTTTCTTTGGACTCGCCTTGGCCGGACTGCTAGGTGGTCTCGGTTTGAAAGCTAAAAAAGAGGATAATGACTAGTCTAGCTACAGACTTTCTATCTAGGATTTAAAAAATCCAGATAGCGATTAGAATGTTCGTAAAGAGATTAAAATAGTGTTATACTATTGTGGTATAGCACTGTTTTTTTCAAAGGAGAGACAGATGGGAAAGACAATTTTACTCGTTGACGACGAGGTAGAAATCACAGATATTCATCAACGCTATCTGGTTCAGGCAGGATATCAGGTTTTGGTAGCTCATGATGGAGTAGAGGCCTTGGAAATTTTCAAGCGAAAAGCGATTGATTTGATTATTACAGATATCATGATGCCTCGGATGGATGGTTATGATTTGATTAGTGAGGTCCAGTATCAATCTCAAGATCAGCCTTTTCTCTTTATCACAGCTAAGACTAGCGAGCAGGACAAGATTTATGGCCTGAGCTTAGGGGCAGATGACTTTATTGCCAAGCCCTTTAGCCCTCGTGAGCTGGTTTTGCGTGTCCACAATATCTTGCGTCGCCTTCATCGTGGAGGTGAGACAGAAGTCGTCAGTCTCGGGGATTTACGGATGAATCACGGTAGTCATGAGGTCCAAGTCGGAGATGTAGCACTTGATTTGACAGTCAAATCCTTCGAGCTTTTATGGCTTTTAGCCAGCAATCCAAAGCGGGTTTTCTCTAAGACAGATCTCTATGAAAAGGTCTGGCAAGAAGACTATGTGGATGATACCAATACCTTGAATGTTCATATTCATGCATTGAGGCAGGAGTTGGCTAAATATGCCAGTCCAGAAACGCCCACCATCAAAACCGTCTGGGGTTTGGGCTACAAAATTGAGAAAGCACGAGGTAGTCAATGAAATTAAAAAATTATATTCTAGTAGGTTATATCATTTCAACACTCCTAACGATTATCGTGGTTTTTTGGGCCGTCCAGCGAATGTTAATTGACGAAAGAGAGATTTATTTCCTAGTGGGTATGACTCTCATGGCAAGTTTTGTCGGTGCTGGGATTAGTCTCTTTCTCCTATCACCAGTCTTTACTTCATTGGACAAACTCAAGGAACATGCTAAGCGAGTAGCGGACAAGGATTTTCCTTCAAATCTGGAGGTTCAAGGGCCTGTAGAATTTCAGCAGTTAGGGCAAGCTTTCAATGAAATGTCTCATGATTTACAGGCGACCTTTGATTCCTTGGAAGAAAGCGAACGGGAAAAGGGCTTGATGATTGCCCAATTATCGCATGATATCAAGACTCCCATCACTTCGATCCAAGCGACGGTAGAAGGGATTTTGGACGGGGTTATCAAGGAAGGAGAACAAGCCCATTATCTAGCAACCATTGGACGCCAGACAGAACGGCTTAATAAACTGGTTGAAGAGTTGAATTTTTTAACCCTTAATACAACTAGAAATCAGGAGAAGACGACTGGAAAAGACAGCATTTTTCTGGATCAGCTCTTGATTGAGTGCATGAGTGAATTTCAATTTTTGATTGAGCAGGAGGAGAGAGATGTCCACTTGCAAGTGATTCCTGAGTCTGCACGGATTGAAGGAGATTATGCCAAACTTTCTCGTATCTTGGTTAATCTGGTTAATAACGCTTTTAAATACTCTGCACCAGGAACCAAGCTGGAGGTGGTAGCTAAACTGGAGAAGAGCCAGCTTTCAATCAGTGTGAAGGATGAGGGACAGGGGATTGCCCCAGAGGACTTGGAGAATATTTTCAAACGCCTTTATCGTGTCGAAACTTCGCGTAATATGAAAACAGGTGGTCATGGCTTAGGCCTTGCGATTGCGCGTGAATTGGCCCATCAATTAGGTGGAGAAATCACAGTTACCAGCCAGTACGGCCTAGGAAGCACCTTTACCCTCCTTCTCAACCTTTCTGGTAGTGAAAATAAAGCTTAACCCCCCTTTACAAATCCAGCGATTCATGGTAAAATGGATTTTGTGTGAAATATCAGCAGGAAAGCATGAAGCTCGTCAACAGGTGTCTTATAATAAGTAACCTTGGCTGTTTAGGCGAAGGGCATCTGCACGAATCAGGGCTTTCTAAGTGACTATTTCCACCGAAATATTATTTATATCAGGAGGACATTCACATGTCACGTTATACAGGACCATCTTGGAAACAAGCTCGTCGCCTTGGCCTTTCACTTACAGGTACAGGTAAAGAATTGGCACGTCGTAACTACGTACCAGGACAACACGGACCAAACAACCGTTCTAAATTGTCAGAATACGGTTTGCAATTGGCTGAAAAACAAAAACTTCGTTTCACTTACGGTGTAGGTGAAAAACAATTCCGTAACTTGTTCGTACAAGCTACAAAAATCAAAGGCGGAATCCTAGGTTTCAACTTCATGCTTCTTTTGGAACGTCGTTTGGATAACGTTGTTTACCGTCTTGGTCTTGCGACTACTCGTCGTCAAGCTCGTCAATTCGTAAACCACGGCCACATCCTTGTTGACGGAAAACGCGTTGATATCCCATCATACCGTGTAACCCCAGGTCAAGTGATCTCAGTTCGTGAAAAATCATTGAAAGTTCCAGCTATCCTTGAAGCAGTAGAAGCAACTCTTGGACGTCCAGCATTCGTATCATTCGACGCTGAAAAATTGGAAGGTTCATTGACTCGCTTGCCAGAACGCGATGAAATCAACCCAGAAATCAACGAAGCACTTGTCGTTGAATTCTACAACAAAATGCTTTAATTTTAAGATTTGTTTTACAAAAAGCCTACAACGGTGGGCTTTTTGCTTTGTCTGAAAATTAGACCATGAAAAACTAGCAAGCTTTATGTGAATTACAAACTCATAATCCATAACATTACAGACTTGAAAAAACACAAGATAGGAACGATGGCCCTTCTTTCCCCCTTTCTCTGCTATACTACAAGCAGAGAAAGGGGGAAAGCAAATGCTTGAGAAGTACTATGAGAAGGTAAAAGGAATTGTTCATAAATGTAGAAAAGATTACTACCTCCACCTGTGGGAGAAAGAAGATTGGGACCAAGAAGGCATGATCTGTCTTCATGAACTTTTAGAACACCATCCAGAACTGGTGGAAGAAGAAAAGAAACTCTACGTCTACTTCAAAACAAAATTTCGCAATCGAATCCTTGATAGCGTCAGAAAACAAGAGAGTCAAAAGCGTCGCCTAGACCGGATGGCCTACGAAGAAGTAGGGGAGATTAGCCATCGCCTACCAGAAGGAGGATTGTGGTTGGATGATTACTACGCCCTTCATGAATTGTTGAATACTTATAGAAGAAAATTACCAGAAGATAAGCAAGAAGCTTATGAACGCCTCTGGGCAGACGAACGATTTAAAGGTCGCAAAGCCCTTCTCAGAGAGCTGAAGGAAAGATTACAAGACTTCTAAAAAAAATTAAAAAAAGGTGTTGACAAAGTAAGAAAAGTCGGTATAATAGTAAGAGTTGAAAATAACAACTCTGGTCCGTTGGTCAAGGGGTTAAGACACCGCCTTTTCACGGCGGTAACACGGGTTCGAATCCCGTACGGACTATAGTATGAAGCAGATGGAACACTAGATGAAAAAAATTAAAAAAAGTTTCAAAAAAGTGTTGACAAGCGAAAGCGGCTGTGATATACTAATATAGTTGTCACTTGAGAGAAGCGAGTGACAAAGACCTTTGAAAACTGAACAAGACGAACCAATGTGCAGGGCACTACAACTGAAGTTGTAGTACTGAACAATGAAAAAACAATAAATCTGTCAGTGACAGAAATGAGTGAGAACTCAAACTTTTAATGAGAGTTTGATCCTGGCTCAGGACGAACGCTGGCGGCGTGCCTAATACATGCAAGTAGAACGCTGAAGGAGGA
>NZ_JAQFJI010000028.1:0-1655 GCF_030440055.1 Streptococcus sp. SO4 | reverse complement strand
GTTTTAGGAACTTTAACAACTTTAAGAAACGAATTTTCATCGCTCTGAATATAAAAATGGAGAGGACAACAATTGTCCTCTCCAGATGTTAGCTTTTATTCAACCCACTACAGTTGACAAAGAGCCAAATAAGTAAACAAAAGGAGGAATCTATCTCATATTTGGGTAGATTCCTCCTTTTTCATTCAGATTGTAGAAATTACTTTTCTGCTACATCCCACTCTAACTAAATCTTCTATCTCAACCATAGTTAACAAAGAACCTTAAAAACCACACAGTGATTCTTTAATCTTGATTGTTCTCAAGTCTGGAATCTCTGTGTGGTTTTATGACGAGCTAGTCTTTTCTCTTAGCCTTTTCTAGCAAATTGCAGGATTCATATTCTTAAATTTACTTTATTTGAGTATTTTATTACTCTTCTTCCTCGCGTTTTTTAGCGATGAGAAGTCCTCCTGTCGCTGCTGTAAGAAGTGCTAGAGCAAGTGAAGCGCTAGATTGTTTTGTACCAGTGTTTGGTAATTCTTTCGCTCCTGCTTTCTTAGCTGGTGCTTGAGCAGGTGAATCTTGGTTAGCAGCTGTAACAGCTTTTTCTGCTGGAATGACTGCTACTGATCCATCCGCAAAGGTTACAACTACTGATCCATCATTGTTAACTTTGATATCTTTCGCAGTTGAGTTAGCTTTCTTAACTTCTTCTGCTACTTTAGCTTTTTCGGCGTCTGTCAAGTTGCTTGGATCTGTAACTGCTGTTACTAATGGATTCTTAACTCCATCTGATTCCTTAGCTTTATCAGCTGATTTCTTAACAGTCTTATCTGATGGGATAACCGCTGTGCTACCATCTTTAAAGGTTACAACTACTGAACCATCATTGTTCACCTTAATATCTGTCGCAGTTGGGTTAGCTTTCTTAACTTCGTCTGCTACTTTAGCTTTTTCGGCGTCTGTCAAGTTGCTTGGATTTACAACAGGAGTTACTGATGGATTCTTAACGCCATCTGATTCCTTAGCTTTATCAGCTGATTTCTTAACAGTCTTATCTGATGGGATAACCGCTGTGCTGCCATCTTTAAAGGTTACAATTACTGATCCGTCTTTGTTTACCTTGATATCTTTTGCAGTTGGGTTAGCTTTCTTAACTTCGTCCGCTACTTTTGCTTTTTCGGCGTCTGTCAAGTTGCTTGGATCTGTAACTGCTGTTACTGATGGATTCTTAACTCCATCTGATTCCTTAGCTTTATCAGCTGATTTCTTAACAGTCTTATCTGATGGGATAACCGCTGTGCTGCCATCTTTAAAGGTTACAACTACTGATCCGTCTTTGTTTACCTTGATATCTTTTGCAGTTGGGTTAGCTTTCTTAACTTCTTCTGCTACTTTTGCTTTTTCGGCATCTGTAAGAGCTGATGGGTTCGCTACTGGGGTCACAGCTGGGGTCTTAACGCCATTTGAATCAGCTTCTTTCACTGTTTGCGCTGGTGTCAAGGTTGCTTTTGAACCATCTGGGAAGATTACTGTTGCTGTGCCATCTTCACCAACTTTAACATCTGTTGCTGTTGGGTTAGCCTTCTTAACTTCTTCAGCTACTTTTGCTTTTTCGGCATCTGTAAGGGCTGATGGGTTCGCTACTGGAGTTACAGCTGGGGTCTTAACGC
>NZ_JAQFJI010000027.1:0-1795 GCF_030440055.1 Streptococcus sp. SO4 | reverse complement strand
CCGCAGACCAAGATGGTAACTTCAGTGTTCCAGTTAGCGGATTGGAAGAAGGTCAAACCGTATCTGTAACAGCAACAGACGCAGCTAAAAACACATCAGCACCAACTACAGCAACTGTAGCGAAAGCCGATGATAAGACAGCTCCAGATGCCCCAGTTGTGAACCCAGTTAAAGCTGGTGACACAGCAGTAACAGGTACAGCTGAAGCCGGTTCAACAGTAGAAGTAACTCTTCCAGATGGCACTAAAGCATCAGCAACAGCCGACCAAGATGGTAACTTCAGCGTTCCAGTAAGTGGCTTGGAAGAAGGTCAAACCGTATCTGTAACAGCAACAGACGCAGCTAAAAACACATCAGCACCAACTACAGCAACAGTAGCGAAAGCAGATGATAAGACAGCTCCAGATGCCCCAGTTGTGAACCCAGTTAAAGCTGGTGACACAGCAGTAACAGGTACAGCTGAAGCCGGTTCAACAGTAGAAGTAACTCTTCCAGATGGCACTAAAGCAACAGCAACAGCCGACCAAGATGGTAACTTCAGCGTTCCAGTAAGTGGCTTGGAAGAAGGTCAAACAGTCTCTGTTACAGCAAAAGATGCTTCAAACAACACATCAGCACCAACTACAGCAACAGTAGCGAAAGCCGATGATAAGACAGCTCCAGATGCCCCAGTTGTGAACCCAGTTAAAGCTGGTGACACAGCAGTAACAGGTACAGCTGAAGCCGGTTCAACAGTCGAAGTAACTCTTCCAGATGGCACTAAAGCATCAGCAACAGCCGACCAAGATGGTAACTTCAGCGTTCCAGTAAGTGGCTTGGAAGAAGGTCAAACAGTCTCTGTTACAGCAAAAGATGCTTCAAACAACACATCAGCACCAACTACAGCAACAGTAGCGAAAGCCGATGATAAGACAGCTCCAGATGCCCCAGTTGTGAACCCAGTTAAGGCTGGTGATAAAGCAATTACAGGTACAGCCGAAGCCGGTTCAACAGTCGAAGTAACTCTTCCAGATGGAACTAAAGTATCAGCGAAAGCAGATAAAGACGGTAAGTTCAGTATTCCAGTAAATGGTTTGAATGCTGGTGATACAGTTTCTGTAACAGCAACAGACGAATCAGGAAATACATCAGCTACAACTACAGTAACAGTAAGTAATGTTAATGTGGGTGGTAAAGAGGCTGATAATGCTAAAGTACCGGCTCTTACTCCAGTAGTAGATCCTAACAACTTGACAGATGCAGAAAAAGCTAAAGTAGCTGAAGAAGTTAAGAAAGCTAATCCAACTGCGACAGATGTTAAGGTGAACAATGACGGATCAGTAGTTGTAACCTTTGCGGACGGTTCAGTAGCAACAATTGCAGCTAATAAAGTTGTTAAAGAAGCAACTAAAGAGTCATCTGCTCAAGCACCAGCTAAGAAAGCAGGAGCGAAAGAATTGCCAAACACTGGTACTAAACAATCTAACGCTTCACTTGGACTAGCACTTCTTGCAGCAGTGACAGGAGGACTCCTTATCTCTAAAAAACGTAAGGAAGAAGAGTAAGCCATTACTCAAATAAAGCAAATCTAAGAATCTTGATTCTATGAGATTGCTAGAAAAACCGTAAGAAGAAATTCTTACGGTTTTTTGATTTATGTGACTTTCAGTCCGTCTCGCACCTCACGGAGCGAGACAAATAAACCACCCGCTATGCGGGTGCGCGTCGAAGGTTATACCAAAAAAACTCCAAGCGCGATACAATAAAGGTGTTCAAGCCAATTGTAAAGCGAAAGGAGAAAACCATGGCACAAAAG